>JBEDMQ010000071.1:0-4068 GCA_041171045.1 Pseudomonadota bacterium | reverse complement strand
CACCCTTGTCATCCAGCCCGAATTCAAACTTGGTATCAGCAATGATGATGCCCTGCTCCAAGGCATAAGCAGCGGCCTCTTGGTAGAGCTGAATGCTGATGCGACGGATCTCTTTGGCCAGAGGCTCACCAATCATCTCGATGACGGTTTCGAACGAGATGTTCTCGTCGTGCTCACCGACCGCAGCCTTGCGGGCGGGCGTAAAGATGGGTTCAGGCAGACGGCTGGCCTGCTTGAGTCCAGCCGGCAGGTCAATGCCACAGACCTGACCACTGGCCTGGTAATCCTTCCAGCCGCCACCAATCAGGTAGCCACGGACCACCGCCTCGACGGGCAGGGGCTTCAAGCGCTTGGCCACGACCGCCCGGCCACGAACCTGGTCGACCTCGGTGGAGGCCACCACGGTCTCGGGGTCAATGCCAGTGAGATGGTTGGGCACCACGTGCGCGAGCTTGGCAAACCAGAACTCGGTCATGCGATTGAGCACCACACCCTTGTCGGCAATGGGCTCGTTCATCACCACATCAAAGGCCGATAAACGATCACTGGCGACCATCAGCAGCTTGTCCTCGCCCACCGCGTAGATGTCGCGGACCTTGCCGCGGGCGATCAGCGGCAGGCTGCGAATACTGGTCTGGTAGAGGGCGGTCATTGAACGGTCTGCATCAACTTGCCAGCGGCATAGTTGGCAGCCATGTCGACCAGCGTGACGGGCTTGATCTTGCTGCCCTGGCCAGCACAGCCAAAGGCCTGGTATCGAGCCAGACAGACCTGCTTGGCCGCCTCACGGGCGGGCTTGAGGTAGTCACGGGGGTCAAACTTGGAGGGGTTCTCACCCATGTAACGGCGAATGGCCGCCGTCATGGCCAGACGGATGTCGGTGTCGATGTTGATCTTGCGCACGCCGTGTTGGATGGCCTGCTGGATTTCTTCGACGGGCACGCCATAGGTTTCCTTCATGTCCCCGCCAAACGCACGAATCTCGGCCAGCAACTCCTGAGGGACGCTGGACGAGCCATGCATGACCAGGTGGGTATTGGGAATACGCTGGTTGATTTCTTTGATGCGAGAGATCGCCAGAATGTCGCCGGTCGGCTTGCGAGTAAATTTGTAGGCGCCATGGCTGGTGCCGATCGCAATGGCCAGTGCATCGACCTGAGTCTTTTTCACAAAGTCGGCCGCCTGCTCTGGGTCGGTGAGCAGTTGGTCGATGGTCATGGTGGCGTCGGTACCGTGGCCGTCTTCCTTGTCGCCCTTCATGGTCTCGAGCGAACCCAAACACCCCAATTCACCCTCGACGGACACGCCAATCTTGTGAGCCATGTCGACGACCTTTCGGGTGACATCGACGTTGTACTCGTAGCTGGCGATGGTCTTGCCATCCGCCTCGAGCGAGCCATCCATCATGACGCTGGAGAAACCCAGATCAATCGCGCCTCGGCAGACATCGGGGCTCTGACCATGGTCTTGGTGCATGACCACGGGCACCTTGGGATAGGTCTCGACCGCAGCCTGAATCAGGTATTTCAGGAAACCCTCACCGGCATACTTCCGAGCGCCCGCACTGGCCTGCATGATCACGGGGGCATCGAGCTCGCTGGCAGCGGACATGATGGCCTGGACCTGCTCCAGGTTGTTGACGTTAAAAGCGGGGATGCCGTAGCCGTTTTCAGCGGCGTGGTCTAAGAGCTGGCGCATGGAGACCAGTGCCATGGGTTTCCTCCCGAAAAAACGTCTATTTTAGCCCTGACCGGGCCTTGCGCTCACCTGGACGATTTTCATGGTGTTGGTGCCCCCAGCCTGGCCAATCGGCTCTCCAACGGTCAGGACGATCATGTCCCCCGCAGCCACCAAGCCCTCGTCCACCAGCCGCTGCTCGGCCAGCCGAAGAACCTGGTCGCGGTCCAGCCCATCCACATCGATGCGCATGGGCTCCACGTCACGGTACATGGCCATCCGACGCCGAGATCGCGAGGATGGAGACAGGGCGTAGACCGGCACACCGGCGTTAAGCCGAGAGATCCACAAGGCGGTAGCGCCCGACTCTGTCAGAGCAGCAATGGCTTTGATGTCAAGGTGGCGTGCGGTAAAGAGTGCCGCCATGGCCACCGACTGGTCGATGCGGCTGAAGGTGCGGTCCAGCCAGTGGGTATCCAGAGTGGTCTGGGTGGATTTTTCAGCCTCCACACAGATTCGCGCCATGGTCTGAACCGTTCGCACAGGAAACTGGCCGGCAGCAGTCTCGGCACTCAGCATGACGGCATCAGTGCCATCGAGCACCGCATTGGCCACATCGCTCACCTCCGCCCGGGTGGGAACGGGCGAGCTGATCATGGACTCCATCATCTGCGTGGCCGTGATGGTCAGGCGATTGGCCTCTCGGGCCATGCGAATCATCTTTTTCTGCAAGGCGGGCACGGCTGCCTCGCCGACTTCGACGGCCAGGTCACCCCGAGCCACCATCAGACCGTTGCTGGCCTCGATGATCTCGGCCAGGTTCTCAATGGCCTCGACACGTTCGATTTTGGCAATCAGCCAGGCATGGCCACCGGCCGCCTGCAAAAGCTCCCGCGCCTCATGCATGTCCTGGGCATTTTTCGGGAAAGAAACCGCCAGAAAATCAGCCTCGATCTCAGCGGCCACCAGAATGTCTTGCTTGTCTTTGTCGGTCAGGGCCGGAGCGGTCAGCCCACCACCCTGGCGATTGATGCCCTTGCGGTCAGACAGCACGCCACCCTCGAGTACTGTGCAGTCGATGGTGGTGGCACCCACCGCATCGACCCGCAGGGAGATCAGGCCATCGTTGAGCAGCAGGGTGTCTCCGACCGAGACATCGCCCACCAACTCCGGGTAGTCCAGCCCCACCTGCTGCTGGTCCCCCAGCGAGCATTCGGTGTTGAATCGAAATCGATCGCCATTGGCGAGCTCAATCTTGCCGTTGGCAAACTTACCCACTCGAATCTTGGGACCCTGCAGGTCCACCAAGATGGCAACGTGTCTGGCGGCTGCCTTCGCCGCTGAACGAACCGCCTGGGCCCGCGCCCGATGCTCATCAGCAGTGCCGTGAGAGAAGTTGAACCGAAAGACATCAACCCCAGCGTCCACCAATTCGGTAATCCTTTCGGGACTATTGGAGGCCGGCCCGAGGGTGGCAACGATTTTGGTGGCGCGGGTGAGTCTCATGTTCGGATTATGCGCGTGCCTCCAGGGCTGCAACCGCCGGCAGCACCTTTCCCTCCAAAAACTCCAGGAAAGCCCCGCCACCAGTGGAGATGTAGTCGATTTGGCTGCCGATGTTGTACTTGGCAATGGCCGCCAGGGTGTCACCACCGCCCGCAATGGAGAAACCTGGGGAATGAGCAATGGCGCTGGCCAGTGTGCGAGTGCCCCCGCTGAACTGCTCGATCTCAAAGACGCCAACGGGTCCGTTCCAGACGATGGTGCCGGCGTTGGCCACGATGCCAGCCAGTCGAGCCGCAGTCTTGGGACCAATGTCCAGAATCATGTCGTCGACCGCGCAGTCGGTGGCGGCCACCTTGTTGGCACGGGCCTGGGCTGAGAACTCATTGGCGGTGACCACGTCCTCGGGGATCGGTACATCGGCACCGCGGGCTTTCATGGCATCGATGATGGCCTTGGCCTCAGGGATCAGGTCGGTCTCGGCCAGTGACTTGCCAATGGGTAGTCCAACCGCCGCCATGAAGGTATTGGCAATGCCGCCACCAACGATGAGCTGATCGACCTTGTCGGCCAGCGACTTCAGGATGGTGAGCTTGGTCGAGACCTTGGAACCAGCAACAATGGCCACCAAAGGCCGCTTGGGTGACTGCAGGGCCTTGCCCAGTGCGTCGAGCTCGGCCGCCATGAGTGGGCCTGCACAGGCCTCAGACGCAAAGCGGGCAATGCCATGGGTAGTGGCCTCGGCCCGGTGAGCCGTGCCAAAGGCGTCGTTGACGTAGACATCGCACAAGGCGGCCATTTTCTTGGCCAGCTCTTCGTTGTCTTTCTTTTCGCCTTTGTTGACCCGGCAGTTCTCCAGCAGAACGACCTCACCAGGCTTTACCGTAA
>JBEDMQ010000070.1:0-3074 GCA_041171045.1 Pseudomonadota bacterium | reverse complement strand
AGGCCATCTGGTCGTACTGAGCCCTAGAGATCACCACTGCCGCGGAGCGCCCGTGATAGGTGATCTCTTGCGGTCCACGCTGAGCAACCGCCTCGAGCAGCTCGGACAACTTTGCCTTGGCTTCCTGAACTTGCCATTGCCGCATGACGCACCCTTTATTCTGACTAGACTAGTCATATTGTAGCCAGTCCGAGCAAAAGGGCAATCGGCTAATCGCGGGGGGCATGTCGCTTAAAATCAGACAATTCACAAAAACACGCTTATGACTCACCCCAACGACCCCAAAAACCCAGCAGACAAGCCCGAGGCCAGCAACTTCCTGCGGCATATCATCGAAGACGACCTAGCGGCTGGCCGCGTCTCCAGCGTGGTGACACGGTTCCCCCCAGAGCCCAACGGCTACCTGCATTTTGGTCACGCCAAATCGATCTGTCTGAACTTTGGTCTGGCCCAGCGCTATCAGGGTCGCTGCCACCTGCGGCTGGATGACACCAACCCCACCAAGGAAGAGCAGGAGTTTGTGGATGCCATCGAGGCCTCTGTCCGTTGGCTGGGTTTTGACTGGAATACCCATCACTACTTCGCCAGCGACTACTTCGACCGGCTCTATCAATTCGCCGAAGCTCTGATCCAGGCCGGTCATGCCTATGTCGACTCCCAGAATGCAGAGGACATGCGCGCCCGTCGCGGCACCCTGACCCAGGCGGGACAAAACTCCCCTTTCCGTGATCGCAGCATCGATGAGAACCTGGACCTCTTTCGACGAATGAAGGCAGGCGAATTTCCAGACGGCGCCCATGTGCTTCGGGCCAAAATCAACATGGCCTCGCCCAACATGAACCTGCGAGACCCGGTGCTCTACCGTATTCGGCATGCTGAGCATCACCGAACGGGCAAGAGCTGGTGCATCTACCCGCTCTATGACTACGCTCATCCGTTAAGTGACGCCATCGAAGGCATCACCCATTCCATCTGCACCCTGGAGTTCGAGGATCACCGTCCCCTTTACGACTGGCTGGTCGACAGGGTGGCGCAGGCTGGCTTCTTTAAGCCAGAGGCGGTTCCTCATCAGTACGAGTTCGCCCGACTCAACCTGACCTACCTGGTGCTCTCCAAGCGCAAACTGGTCGACCTGATCGACAGCCAGGTGGTCGACGGTTGGGATGATCCCCGCATGCCCACCCTGGTCGCTGCCCGCCGTCGTGGCTACACACCCGAGGGTTTTCAGCGCTTTGTCGAACAGATGGGCGTGAGCAAATCTGACGGCTGGATTGATTACAGCGTGCTCGAAGAGTGCATGCGTGATCACCTCAATGAGATCGCCCCTCGCCGAGTCGCCGTGCTCGACCCATTGGAACTGGTCATCGAAAATCTGCCCGATGACTACGAGGAAACCTGCGAGGCCGCCAACCATCCTCAGCAGCCTGAACTCGGTAAACGTGGCATGCCATTTACCAAGCGCCTGTTTATCGAGCGTGAGGACTTTATGGCCGAGCCCACCAAGGGCTTCTTTCGGATGACCCCAGGCGGTCGTGTCCGGCTGAAGTACGCCTATGTTGCGGAATGCACTGGATTTGAGACCGACGCCAATGGCCAGGTCGTCCGCGTCAAGGCCAAGATCTTTGAAGACTCCCGCAGTGGTACGCCCGGCGCAGACACCTACAAGGTCAAAGGCAACCTGCACTGGGTCAGCGCCCAGCAGGCCTACATGACCCAGGTCCGACTCTACGACCGCCTCTTTGCCCACCCCACGCCTGGAGCACGCCGCGGGGGTGATGCGCCGGAGCTTGAGCGCGACTTCAAAGACGACCTGAACCCCCACAGCCTCACCACCGTTCAGGCCGCTATGGAGCCCAGCCTCAAGCAGGCCCGGCCCGAGGATCGCTTTCAGTTCGAGCGGCACGGCTATTTCGTGGCCGATCTCAAGGACTCGCGGCCCGACGCACCGGTCTTCAACCGAACCGTCACCCTCAAAGACTCCTGGGCCAAACAAAAGTAAAGGTCACCGCGCATGAAAGTCATCGACCACAGACCCGGTGGAGACGCCAGCTGCATCCGACTCATCGAGGCGGATCAGCCCACGCCCAAAGCGGGTGAAGTCCTGATTCAGGTGGCCTATGCCGGTGTCAACCGACCCGACATTCTTCAACGGTCTGGCAGGTACCCTCCCCCACCAGATGCCTCCCCTTTTATGGGCCTTGAGGTCAGCGGCACCATTGTGGCGGTTGGTGATGGGGTCCCCAAGCAACGGGTAGGTGAGCAGGTCTGTGCCCTAACCCCAGGTGGCGGATACGCAGAGTTCGTCGTGGCCCCCGCCGACCACTGTATGCCCATCCCAGCTGGGCTCGACCTCAGAACTGCAGCCTGCCTGCCCGAGACCTTTCTGACGGTCTGGGCCAATCTGATTGAGCGTGGTCAGCTGCGAGCGGGTCAGAGTGTCTTGATTCATGGTGGCTCCAGCGGCATTGGCACCACCGCCATTGGCTTTTCGAAATGGGCCGGGGCCAGCCGAATCTTCACAACAGTCGGATCTGAAGACAAGGCGCGTATTTGTCGCGAACTGGGTGCTGACCGGCCGATTCTTTATAAATCGGAGGACTTCGCCCAGGTCATCAAAGACGAGACCAATGGGCAGGGCGTCAACCTGGTCCTTGACATGGTCGGTGGTGACTACCTGCCCAAGCACCTCAAATGCCTGGCTCTGGAAGGCCGGTTGGTGCAGATCGCCTTTTTGTCTGGTGCCAAGGTCGAGATGGACTGGACCCCGCTCATGATGAAACGCCTCACCTTCACGGGCTCTACGCTCAGGGCCCGATCGGTCGAAGAAAAGGCTCGAATTGCACTCACCATGCAACAAGCCATCTGGCCCGAACTCCAGAGGGGCCGACTGCTACCCATCATTCACGCGGAGTTCCCCCTGGCCCAAGCCGAGGAGGCCCACCGTCTCATGGAATCATCGCAACACGTTGGAAAGATTGTGCTCAAGGTGGGTTAAGGCCCACCTCCCGCTGACCGGAACCCCACAGAGGCCCATCGCCATGAACCGCATCAAACTTCACGTCATCACCAGCCAG
>JBEDMQ010000069.1:0-8744 GCA_041171045.1 Pseudomonadota bacterium | reverse complement strand
CACACGCCTTTCTTTAACAACTACCGTCCGCAGTTTTACTTCCGCACGACCGATGTCACGGGCTCGGTGGTGTTGCCTGAGGGCACGGAGATGGTGATGCCTGGTGACAATGTGAAGATGGTGGTCACCCTGATTGCTCCGATTGCCATGGAGCAGGGCCTGCGCTTTGCCATCCGCGAGGGCGGCCGTACCGTCGGCGCAGGCGTCGTCGCTAAAGTGATCGAGTAAAAGGATTTGTCTGGTCTATCGGAGCCTAGGGGCATAGCTCAACTGGCAGAGCGTCGGTCTCCAAAACCGAAGGTTGGGGGTTCGATTCCCTCTGCCCCTGCCAACCCTTCTTAGCAGACCAGTTAACCACACTCACTTAAGCAAAGACTCTCTGGGTTCTATGACCACCGTAACCGATGTCACCTCAGCCTGGCCCAATCGGCTCCTGCTGACGGCCTCAGCCGCCGCCTTCCTCGCGGGCGTGGTGGGCTTCCATTGGGCCGGTGATCGCGCACTTATGGCGTTGGGTTTGCTGCTGGCCGGCCTTGTTGTTGCCGTGGTGCTAGGGCTCTTGAGCCCATCGGGTCGGCGTTTTGTAGCCTTTTCTAAAGAGGCGACCCACGAGGCCAAGCGTGTGCACTGGCCCACCCGCAAGGAAACCTTGCAGGCGACCGGTATTGTCTTTGTCTTCGTTTTTGTGATGGCCCTATTTCTTTGGCTAACTGATAAGTCATTGGAATGGGTGCTCTACGACCTGTTGTTGGGATGGAAGTAACAATGACCAAACGTTGGTATGTGGTACATGCCTTTTCTGGCATGGAGAAAAGTGTCGCCCGCGCCATTCAGGAGCGGGTTGACCGTGCCGGCATGCAAGATCAGTTCGGTCAGATTCTGGTTCCCACCGAAGAAGTGGTCGAGGTGCGTGGTGGCAAAAAGGCCCTGTCTGAGCGGCGCTTCTTTCCGGGCTACGTGCTCGTCGAGATGGAAATGAACGAGCAGACTTGGCACTTGGTGAAAAACACCAACAAGGTCACTGGCTTCGTCGGTGGGACGGCCAGCAAGCCCACGCCCATCTCACAGGCAGAGGTCGACAAGATCATGGCCCAAGTGCAGGAGGGCGTTGAAAAGCCCCGGCCCAAGGTCTTGTTTGAGGTGGGCGAAGTGGTTCGCGTCAAAGAAGGTCCATTTACAGACTTCAATGGCAACGTCGAAGAGGTCAACTACGAAAAAAATCGGCTCCGAGTCTCGGTCACCATTTTTGGTCGATCGACCCCTGTTGAGCTGGAGTTTGGTCAGGTCGAAAAACTGTAAGAACAATCTGCTTGGCCCAGTCGGCAGCATCAGCGCACGAGAGGCCACGCAGGAGAGTTGTAGTAGCTGTGTGTAGTTAGGTGCGGCGCCCGAAAGGGTGTCGTTTTGAGGAGCGGTGAGCGCTTGACAGACTTGTTTGGCTCACCGCGATTGAACTCGCGAAAGGACGCCATCATGGCAAAGAAGATCGTCGGTTACATCAAGCTTCAGGTACCGGCTGGCAAGGCCAACCCCTCGCCACCCATTGGCCCCGCGCTCGGTCAGCGCGGCCTCAACATCATGGAATTCTGTAAGGCTTTCAACGCCCAGACACAGGGTATTGAGCCCGGTCTGCCGATTCCATGCGTGATCACCGCCTACGCGGACAAGACCTTCACCTTCATCATGAAGACGCCACCTGCGTCTATTCTGATCAAGAAGGCCGCCAAGATTGACAAGGGCTCTTCCAAGCCCCACACCGATAAAGTTGGCTCCATCACCCGCGCTCAGTGCGAGGAGATTGCCAAGCTCAAGAAACCCGACCTGACGGCTGCAGACCTCGAGGCGGCCGTTCGTACGATCGCAGGCAGCGCCCGCAGTATGGGCATCACGGTGGAAGGACTCTAAATGGCCAAGCTATCCAAGCGCGTTACCGCAGTCCGCGCCCAAGTCGACCGCGCCCGTAACTACTCCGCAGACGATGCTCTGAACCTGGCCAAGGCTTGTGCCACCGCCAAATTCAAAGAGTCAGTCGATGTGGCTGTTCAACTCGGCATCGATGCCAAAAAATCGGACCAGCTGGTCAGGGGCTCCATCGTGCTGCCCGCCGGTACCGGCAAGACCGCCCGTGTTGCCGTCTTTGCGCAAGGCGAGAAGGCCGAGCAGGCCAAGGCCGCTGGCGCCGAGATCGTTGGCATGGACGACTTGGCCGCCAACATCAAGGCCGGTCAGATGGATTTCGATGTGCTCATCGCTTCCCCCGACGCCATGCGTCTGGTGGGCCAGCTGGGCCAGATCCTGGGCCCCCGTGGCTTGATGCCAAACCCCAAGGTGGGCACGGTGACGCCTGATGTCGCCCAGGCCGTTAAAAATGCAAAGGCTGGACAGGTTCAATACCGAACCGACAAGGCCGGCATTATCCACTGCACCATTGGCCAGGCTTCTTTTGAAGTCGATGCGCTCAAGTCCAATCTGATGGCCTTGATCGAGGCCTTGCAGCGGGCCAAGCCTGCCTCATCCAAGGGGCAGTACCTTCGTAAGGTGGCCATTTCAACCACCATGGGACCTGGTATCCGCGTGGACACCCAGTCCCTGTTGCAGACAGGATCTTAAGAACTTTGGGCTGCTGAGCATCGAGGTCTGATGCTTGGCAGGTTGTCAAAGACCGTTGGGGCAAATCGGGTGGTTGACGAGGCGCTTAAATCCAGGTGGTTCTCTGGTCCCAGCGTAGATGGCGGTCCCCAAGAACAGTTCAAGGCACTTCGGTGCTGAGCGGTGTTCAAAGGTCGCCGGTTTCAACCGTCTGAAGAACCATCGGGTTCGACAGACCTTGAGTAGGAGTAGAACGTGGCATTAAACCGCGAAGCAAAGGCAGTCATTATCGACGACGTCTCGGCCCAGGTGGCCAAGGCTCAGGCGATTGTGGTGGCCGAGTACCGTGGTCTCGATGTCGCCGGCATCACTGAGCTGCGTCGCAAAGCCCGCGACGCCGGTGTCTACCTGCGTGTTCTCAAGAACACGCTGGTGCGCCGGGCCCTGAAAGAGACGCCATTCGAAAAGCTGACCGACCAACTGGCCGGCCCGCTGATCTATGGCATTTCTGAAGACCCGGTGGCTGCCGCAAAGGTCATGAATGACTTTGCGAAGGCCAATGAGGCACTGGTTATCAAGGGCGGCGCCATGCCCAACACCCTCATCACCACCGACGGCATCAAGGCCCTGGCCTCCCTGCCCTCACGTGATGAATTGTTGGCCAAGCTGCTCGGCACGATGCAGGCCCCTGTGGCGAAGTTTGTCCAGACCCTTAACGAGGTGCCGTCCAAGTTTGTCCGTACGGTTGCCGCGCTCAAGGATCAGCGCGAACAGACCCCAGCGTGATCACAGTCTTAACACCGCAATCTGTATTAACCAATTGGAGTATTTGAAATGGCAATGAGCAAAGAAGAAATCCTCGACGCGATTGGCGCGATGAGCGTGCTTGAGCTCTCTGAGCTGATCAAGCAAATGGAAGAGAAGTTTGGCGTTTCTGCGGCAGCTGCCGCAGTCGCTGTTGCAGCACCTGCTGCTGGTGGTGCCGCCGCTGGTGGCGCTGCTGCAGAAGAGAAGACCGACTTCACCGTCGTTCTGGCTGCTGCAGGCGACAAGAAGGTTGAGGTCATCAAGGTTGTCCGCGCGGCAACCGGCCTGGGCCTGAAGGAAGCCAAAGACCTGGTTGACGGCGCTCCCAAGCCCGTCAAAGAGGGCATCAACAAGGCCGACGCCGAGGCGCTTAAGAAGCAACTCGAAGAGGCTGGCGCCAAGGTTGAGCTCAAGTAAGTTTTTTCGAGCACGTCCCGCCGGGGGAACCCCCGGTGGGGCTGACTCCGCCATGTTGATGCTGAGGCATCAGCCGACATCGCAGAGTTAGTCCCTTCTTTTTCAGACCCCAAGGACCCATTCATGGCCTACAACTTCACTGAAAAGAAACGCATCCGTAAGAGTTTCGCCAAACGTCCTCCCGTGCTGGAGGTGCCGTATCTGCTGGAGACCCAGCTGCAGTCTTATCGCAGCTTTCTCCAGGCGGACGCAGCCCCTGATGCCCGTGCCGATGATGGCCTTCAGGCTGCCTTCAAATCAATTTTCCCGATCACCAGCCACAATGGCCTGGCCCGACTCGAGTTTGTGAACTATCAGCTCGGCACGCCAGCCTTTGATATGAAGGAGTGTCAACAGCGCGGCCTGACGTTTGCTGCACCGCTGCGCGCCCGGGTGCGTCTGGTCATCATGGACCGCGAGGCGGCCAAGCCGACCGTGAAAGAGGTGAAGGAGCAAGAGGTCTACATGGGCGAAATGCCGCTCATCACCGACACTGGCTCGTTTGTCATCAACGGTACCGAGCGTGTCATCGTTAGCCAGCTGCACCGCTCGCCTGGCGTCTTTTTTGAGCACGACCGCGGCAAGACCCACAGCTCGGGCAAGCTGTTGTTCTCTGCCCGAATCATTCCCTACCGTGGCTCTTGGCTGGACTTTGAGTTCGACCCCAAGGATATTCTTTACTTCCGGGTTGACCGTCGCCGCAAGATGCCGGTCACCATCCTGATGAAAGCTCTGGGACTCTCCCCCGAGCAGATTCTGGCCAACTTCTTTGCCTTCGATCATTTCCAGCTGATGCCCGATGGCGCCTCAATGGAACTCGTGGCTGATCGGCTGCGTGGCGAGCAGGCTCGCTTTGACATCGTTGACAAGTCCGGAAACGTCATTGTCTCCCGGGACAAGCGAATCAATGCCAAGCACATTCGTGACATTGAGAAGGCGGGCCTCAAGCGAGTCTCGGTTCCGGATGACTACTTGTTGGGCCGCATGATGGCGACCAATCTGGTCGACGGTGAGACCGGTGAGCTGATCGCCAAGGCCAACGACGAGATCACCGAAGAGCTGCTGGCCAATCTGCGTGAAGCCAAGGTTCGCGATTTCTCGACCCTCTATATCAATGACCTTGATCATGGTGGTTACATTTCTTCCACCTTGCGCCTAGACGAGACGCCAGACCAACTCGCCGCCCGCGTTGCGATCTATCGCATGATGCGGCCCGGAGAGCCACCGACCGAGGATGCGGTTGAGGCGCTCTTTAATCGCCTGTTTTTTAGTGAGGAGTCTTACGACCTCTCAAAAGTCGGTCGTATGAAGTTCAACCGCCGCCTAGGTCGTGATGAGGTGGGCGGTGCGATGGTCCTCTCCAACGAGGACATCCTAGACACCATCAAGGTCTTGGTGGAGCTGCGCAATGGACGCGGCGAGATCGATGACATCGATCACCTGGGCAATCGTCGTGTTCGTTGTGTTGGCGAACTCGCGGAAAACCAATTCCGCTCTGGACTGGTTCGCGTGGAGCGGGCTGTCAAGGAGCGACTTGGCCAGGCCGAGAGCGACAACCTCATGCCCCATGACCTGATCAACAGCAAGCCGATTTCGGCGGCCATTCGGGAATTTTTTGGCTCGAGCCAGTTGTCCCAGTTTATGGACCAGACCAACCCCTTGTCTGAGATCACGCACAAGCGTCGCGTCTCGGCACTGGGCCCTGGCGGCCTGACTCGCGAGCGGGCCGGCTTTGAAGTCCGTGACGTTCACCCAACGCATTACGGTCGGGTCTGCCCGATCGAGACGCCAGAGGGCCCGAACATCGGCCTGATCAACTCTCTGGCGCTCTATGCTCGTCTTAACGAGTATGGCTTTCTCGAGACGCCTTATCGCCGCGTGACCAATGGTCAGGTGACCGATCAGATCGACTACCTGTCGGCCATTGAAGAGGGGCGCTACGTTGTGGCCCAGGCCAATGCCGTGGTCGACGAAAAAGGTCGACTGCTCGAGGACTTGGTCTCTGTACGTGTCAATGGTGAGACCACCCTGTCCTCGCCTGACAAGGTTGAGTACATGGACGTGGCGCCATCCCAGATTGTCTCGGTTGCCGCTTCGCTCATTCCCTTCCTAGAGCACGACGACGCAAACCGAGCGCTGATGGGCTCGAACATGCAGCGACAGGCTGTCCCCTGCCTGCGCCCCCAGAAACCACTGGTGGGCACCGGTATTGAGCGCACCTGTGCGGTCGACTCCGGCACGGTTGTTCAGGCCCGCCGCGGCGGTACCGTCGACTACGTCGATTCCCGTCGTGTGGTGATCCGCGTGAACGACAGCGAGACCAAGGCGGGTGAATCTGGTGTCGACATCTACAACCTGATCAAATACACCCGATCCAACCAGAACACCAACATCAACCAGCGTCCCGTCGTGACCCGCGGTGATGTGGTCGCTCGCGGTGACGTGGTGGCCGATGGGGCTTCTACCGACTTGGGCGAACTGGCCCTCGGCCAGAACATGCTGGTGGCCTTCATGCCCTGGAATGGCTATAACTTTGAGGACTCGATTCTCATCTCTGAGCGAGTGGTCGCCGAAGACCGTTACACGTCGGTCCACATCGAAGAGCTGTCGGTCTTCTCGCGAGACACCAAGCTAGGCCCTGAGGAGATCACGCGTGACATCTCCAACCTCTCCGAGGCCCAACTGGGCCGACTGGACGAGGCCGGTGTGGTTTACATCGGTGCCGAAGTCCAGGCTGGTGACGTTCTGGTTGGCAAGGTCACGCCCAAGGGTGAGACCCAGCTAACCCCAGAAGAAAAGCTGCTGCGCGCCATCTTTGGTGAGAAGGCTTCGGATGTGAAAGACACCTCACTGCGCGTGCCATCCGGCATGAGTGGCACGGTGATCGATGTCCAGGTCTTTACCCGGGAGGGCATCCAGCGAGACAAGCGTGCCCAGCAGATCATCGACGAGGAGCTTGGTCGTTTCCGCAAGGATCTGAACGATCAGCTGCGCATCGTTGAGGCCGATGCCTTCCAGCGAATCGAAAAACTACTGGTAGGCCAGTCGGCCAATGGTGGCCCTAAGAAGCTCGCCAAGGGAACCAAGGTTACGGCTGATTACCTGGCCGATCTCGATCGTTACCACTGGTTCGACATTCGTCTGTCCGACGAGTCTGCTGCCAGCCAGCTGGAGGCCCTGAAAGAAAACCTTGAGCAGAAGCGCCATTCGTTTGACCTGGCTTATCAGGAAAAGCATCGCAAGCTGACGCAGGGCGACGAGCTGCCCCCGGGCGTGCTCAAGATGGTCAAGGTCTATCTGGCCGTCAAGCGCCGTTTGCAGCCTGGCGACAAGATGGCGGGCCGTCACGGTAACAAGGGGGTTGTCTCCCGCATTGTTCCGGTTGAGGACATGCCTTACATGGCCGACGGGCGTCCCGTGGACATCGTGCTCAACCCGCTGGGTGTGCCGTCCCGAATGAACGTTGGCCAGATTCTGGAGACCCATTTGGGCTGGGCAGCCAAGGGCCTCGGACAGCGTATTGGCGATCTTCTGGCCAGTCAGGCCAAGGCTGCCGAGTTGCGCAAGACACTGGAGACCATCTACAACTCAACGGGCAAGCCCGAGGCCATCTCCAAGCTCAAGGACGACGAAGTCGTTGAGTTGGCTCAGCACCTGACCGATGGGGTTCCATTCGCGACGCCAGTGTTTGATGGCGCCAAAGAAGAAGAAATCCGTCAGATGCTGGCCTTGGCCTACCCGGATGATGTCGCCAAGCGGATTGGCCTGACAGCCAGTCGCACCCAGGTCCAGCTCTATGACGGCCGCACTGGCGATTCATTTGACCGGCCGACAACGGTGGGATACATGCACATGCTCAAGCTGCACCACCTGGTGGATGACAAGATGCACGCCCGATCAACCGGACCGTATTCTCTGGTGACGCAGCAACCGCTGGGCGGCAAGGCCCAGTTCGGTGGTCAGCGCTTCGGTGAAATGGAGGTCTGGGCGCTTGAGGCTTATGGAGCTGCATACACCCTGCAGGAAATGCTGACGGTCAAGTCTGACGATGTCACGGGACGTACGCGCGTCTACGAGAACATCGTCAAGGGTGACCATGTCATCGACGCTGGCATGCCGGAGTCCTTCAACGTGTTGGTGAAGGAAATCCGCTCGCTGGGCATCGATATTGATCTTGAACGCCAATAACCCGAGGACGGTTGCGACATGAAAGCACTACTCGATCTTTTTAAGCAGGTTCAGACTGAACAGCAGTTTGATGCCATTCGAATTGGCCTGGCCTCTCCCGACAAGATCCGCTCTTGGTCGTTTGGTGAGGTCAAAAAGCCAGAGACCATCAACTACCGGACCTTTAAGCCGGAGCGTGATGGCCTGTTTTGCGCCAAGATTTTTGGACCAGTCAAAGACTACGAGTGCCTGTGCGGCAAGTACAAGCGCCTCAAGCACCGCGGCGTCATCTGCGAAAAGTGCGGCGTTGAAGTCACGCTGTCCAAGGTGCGCCGCGAGCGCATGGGCCACATTGAGCTGGCCAGCCCGGTCGCGCACATCTGGTTCCTGAAGTCGCTGCCATCCCGCATCGGCCTGATGTTGGACATGACGCTGCGCGACATCGAGCGCATCCTGTACTTCGAGTCCTACGTGGTGCTCGATGCAGGCATGACCGACCTCGAGCGCGGTCAGCTGCTAACGGACGATCAGTACCTGGACACGATGGAGAAGTGGGGTGACGAGTTCGAGGCGAAGATGGGCGCCGAGGCCATCTACGAACTGTTGCGCGGCATCGATCTCAACCAGGAAGTGACCAGGCTGCGTGAGGAAATCGGCGCGACGCGCTCGGTGACCAAGCTCAAGCGCCTGTCCAAGCGCGTCAAGCTGGTCGAGGCCTTCGTGGT
>JBEDMQ010000068.1:0-2965 GCA_041171045.1 Pseudomonadota bacterium | reverse complement strand
GCGTATGAATGGTCATGGGCGACTGGCCACTGACGCCTGCTGCAGTGGCCAGGTTGGCCATGGTCTGAAACGCCTGGATGAAAGCGGGCCTGCAGTCTGGGTAGCCGCTGTAGTCCAGCGCATTCACACCAATAAAAATGTCATTGGCTTTGAGCACCTCGGCCAGACCCAGGGCGTAACTCAGAAAGATGGTGTTGCGAGCGGGTACATAGGTCACCGGAATGCCTTGGCCAATTTCCTCGGCACTACGATGCTTGGGTACCGCCATGTCGCTGGTCAGTGCGGAGCCACCAATGGCCCGCATGTCCAGGCTCAAGATGCGATGACTGGCCACGCCGATGGTCTGGGCAACCGTTTGGGCCGCTGCCAGTTCCTGACGTTGACGCTGGCCATAGTCAAAAGAGAGGGCATGGCAGTCGTAGCCCTGAGATTTGGCCAGGGCCAGACAGGTGGACGAATCCAGCCCGCCACTGAGCAGAACAACAGCGGGTTTCACGGCTGTACAGCGACCCGATGCATCAGGCGGCAGCCTGGGTCAGCCCGTTGTGACGCAGCAGTGGTTCGATCGATGGCTCACGGCCTCGGAAGGCCTTGAACGAGGCCATGGCCGGTCGGGATCCACCACGCGAGAGGATCTCGGCCAAGAAACGAGCGCCAACTTGGTCGTAGGCCTGCTCACCGACTTCCTCGAAGGCGGCGTAGGCATCTGCAGACAGCACTTCAGCCCATTTATAACTGTAATAGCCGGCTGCGTAGCCTCCGGCAAAGATGTGGCTGAAGCTCTGGGCAAATCGGTTGAAGGCTGGTGGTTTGATCACTGCGACTTCGTCACGCACCGCATTCAGAATCTGCATGATGCGCTGGCCGGCAGCCAGCACGGCTGCAGCGTCCTCGGTGTCGATGTCGGCCAGGTCTGCTGTGCTCTGGTGAATCAGAATGTCAAAGAGCGAGAACTCGATCTGCCGCAGCATAAAGAGCCCACTCTGAAAGTTGCGAGCCGCCACCATTTTGTCGAAGAGGTCTCTCGGCAGTGAGGCGCCGGTCTTGGTATGGGCGGTCATAGCCTGCAGGTTGGACCACTCCCAGCAGAAGTTCTCCATGAACTGACTGGGCAGCTCTACCGCGTCCCACTCCACGCCATTGATGCCACTGACCTCGAGCTCGTCCACTTCAGTCAGCAGGTGGTGCAGGCCGTGACCAAATTCGTGGAACAGGGTGATGACATCGTCGTGGCTGAGCGTGGTGGGTGAGTCACTGGTGGGCGCAGCGAAATTGCAGGTGAGCAGCGCCACGGGGGTCTGCAGGGTGCTGCCACTGATGCGACGGCCACGGCTGTCATCCATCCAGGCCCCACCGCGTTTGGTGGAACGAGCGTAGAGGTCTAGGAACAGATGACCGATGCAGCTATCGTCCCGGTAGACGGCAAAGAGCTGGACGTCTGGGTGCCAGATGGCGGTCTTGGCCTGCTCGGCTGCCGGTTGAATCTGAACACCAAAGAGCCGCTTGACCAGACCGAACAGGCCGGTCAGCACGTTGGGCAACTGAAAGTATTGGCGGACCTCGTCCTCTGAGAAGTTGTAGCGCGCCTGACGGAGCTGCTCGCTGGCGTATGAGACATCCCAGGGCTTGAGGTCGGCGATGGCCAACTCTTTGGCGGCAAAGGCGCGCAATTCAGCGAGGTCTTGCTCAGCACTGGGACGTGCGCGCTTGGCCAGGTCTTGCAGAAAGTCGATGACCTGCTGAGGACTGTCGGCCATTTTTGAGGCCAGTGACAGTTCTGCCGAGCTGCCAAAGCCCAGCAGCCGGGCCTGGCGCTGACGCAGGGCCAGGATCTCGCCCATCACCGGTGTGTTGTCGTGGCAGGGGCCTTCGGCCGCCAACTCAGAGGCGCGACGGGCCTGCAGACCATAGAGCTCCTCGCGCAGGGCGCGGTCTTTTGCAAATTGAAGGACTGGCACCAGACTGGGCTGCTGCAGGGTGAGCACGTAGCCGGTCACGCCCCGTTTGTCGGCCTCGGCCTTTGCGGCGGCCACGACATGCTCGGGCAGGCCGTCGAGTCTGGACTCATCGGTGATGGTCACCACAGAGGCATTGGTGCTGTCGAGCAGCTGTTCGGAGAACTTCTGCGAGAGCTGGGCCAGGCGGGTGGACTGCTTGGCAAAAATGGGTTTCTGGTCGGCGGACAGCTCTGCACCGCCCAGCTTGAAGTCCCGAAGGGCATGGGCCAGGGCCTGCTCACGGGCGGGCCGGCCTTTGACATCTGGGCTGCTGGCAACGCGCTTCATCTTGGCAAAAAGCCGCTCATCCTGGGCCACCTCAGACCAGAAGCCGGTGACGGCCTCCAGCTTGCTGTTGGTCAACTCACGCCATTCGGGGCTGTCCATGACGCCGTTGAGGTGATGAACGGCCGACCAGGTGCGCGAGAGCTGCTCGGTGGCACTGGTCAGGGGGGCCATCACGGCTGCCCAGGTGTCAGGCGCTTGATCGGTGACCACTTGTTCCAGGGTCTGACGGGCTGCAGCGATGAACTGGTCCACGGCGGCAGAGCAGTTGTCGGGGGTGAGACCGTCGTAGCGTGGTGGCTGTTCAACGGCCAGCAGGGCGGCGATTTCGGGACGAAGGACAGGAGCGTTCATACGAGTCTTCTTTCAGCAGATTCCATGGTGTTGACCAAGAGCATGGCGATGGTCATGGGTCCGACGCCGCCGGGCACCGGGGTGATCGCCCCAGCCACGGGTTTGACAGATTCAAAGTCGACATCGCCAGCCAGCTTGCCGTCATCGAGTCGGTTGATGCCAACATCGATGACCACGGCACCGGGTTTGACCATACTGGCGTCAATGAGTTTTGGTCTACCCACAGCGGCCACCAGGATATCGGCCTGACGGGTCATGGCGGGTAGGTCGCGGGTCTTGCTGTTGCAGATGGTGACGGTGGCGCCAGCGGCCAGCAGCAGCATGGCCAT
>JBEDMQ010000067.1:0-11276 GCA_041171045.1 Pseudomonadota bacterium | reverse complement strand
GCATAGCCCCAAATCGCAGACTGCGCCTGCGCCACGGACAGGTTGGCCCCGCCGCTGGCCATGGCCACCACCAGCTCGACCTCGTGGTGACAGTCCTCTGTCGCCATCGGGTAAGGCCACTGGGTCTGACCAGCGGTCACCAGGAACAACGATTGGGCGGGCTTCATGAAAAAGAACGGGGGCTCACGTCCGGTGGCGCCCATCTCAACAGCATGGTCTGCATAGTTGCGTCCCACGCAAAAGACTCGGCTCACGGCAAATCGTTTGGTGGCATCCGCCGGGGCGGCCAGAGGCAGTTCAACGGGCTTGACGACGGGCAGTGCTTTCATTTCGAACTCTCCAGAGAAGAACGACGATGGGCTAGAACACTTCAAAGAGATGCGAGACGACGGCTGTCGCCACGATTAGAAAGGGGCCGGGGCACCGAATCCCGGTGCCGGCGCATGATTGTCGAACTTGGTGAACTGACCCAGGAAGGTCAGTCGCACCGTGCCAATCGGGCCATTACGCTGCTTTCCAATGATGATCTCAGCCACGCCCTTGTCCGGCGAATCAGGGCGGTAGACCTCATCACGGTAGATGAACAAGATGACATCGGCATCTTGCTCGATGGCGCCCGACTCGCGCAGATCCGACATCACCGGTCGCTTGTCGGTACGCTGCTCAACGGTTCGATTGAGCTGCGAGAGGGCAATGACTGGACACTTGAGCTCTTTGGCCAGACCTTTGAGTGACCGGGTGATTTCAGAGATCTCGGTGGTGCGGTTTTCACCACCACCTGTGCCACTCATCAGCTGGATGTAGTCCACGATGATCAGCCCGAGCCCACCAGACTGTCGCGCCAGACGTCGGGCCCGCGAACGCAACTCTAGAGGATTGAGGCCGGGGGTCTCGTCAATGTGAACCTGGGCCCCATTCATGCGACTAACGCAGTGGGTCAGACGATCCCAATCGTCTTCTTGCAGTCGGCCGGTGCGCAGCCGCTGGGCATCGATGCGGCCTACGGAACACAGCATGCGCAGGGCCAGCTGTTCGGCCCCCATCTCCATGCTGAACACCGCAATTGGCAAGCCTTGGTCAATGGCCACATGCTCACCAATGTTCAGGGCGAAAGACGTCTTGCCCATGCTTGGCCGACCGGCCACGATGATCAGGTCACCGGCGTGCATGCCGGCCGTCTTCTGGTCCAGGTCTAAGAAGCCACAGGGAATACCAGTGACATCCGATGGATTCGGATTGTTGGCCAACTCGTCGATGCGCTTGACCACCGACTTCACGATCTCGTCAAAGGGCAACAAGTTGCCGGAGCCCCTGGCGCCCTCCTCACCGATCTTGAAGATGCGGGTCTCGGCCTCATCCAAAATCTGGCGAGTCTCCCGACCCTCAGGGTTCAGTGCAGTGGTGGCGATCTCGTCGCTGACCGAGACCAATTGACGCAAGATCGCCCGGTCTCGGACGATCTCAGCATATCGGCGGATATTGGCCGCGGAGGGGGTCTCCTGTGCCAGACTGTTCAGGTAGGCCAGGCCACCCACTTCGTCGGCCCGCCCCAGAGACTGAAGGGTCTCGAAGGCGGTGACCACATCGGCTGGTCGGGACTGCTCAATCAGCCGGCTGATGGCCTCAAAAATAAGACGGTGTTCGGCCCGATAGAAATCCCCGGCCCGAACCAGATCGCCGATGCGATCGAAGGCCTGATTGTCGATGAGCAAACCGCCCAAGACTGCCGCCTCTGCCTCGACAGAGTGGGGCGGCAGCCGAAGGGCTAGGGTCTGCTCATCCATTCATTAAGCCGTCTCGCCAATCACTCGGACGGTGATGCTGACCACCACATCGGTATGGGGTGCAACTTCTAGGCTGTGATCACCAATCATCTTGAGCGGACCATCTGGCATCCGAACGTGAGCCTTGGCCAGCTTCATCCCGCGAGCAGCCAGTGCCTCGGCTACGTCAAAGTTGGTGACCGATCCAAACAGACGACCGTCCACGCCAGCCTTCTGGCGAATCTCGACCGTCAACCCATTGAGCTGGGCGCCCAGGGCTTGGGCATCGGCCAGTTTCTGGGCTGCGATTTTCTCAAGCTCAGCGCGACGGGCTTCGAAATCTGCGATCGCGTCCTTGGTGGCGCGACGAGCCACACCCTGAGGAATCAGGAAATTACGGGCATAGCCGTCTTTCACACGAACCACCTCACCGAGCTGACCCAGATTGGCAACTTTTTCCAAAAGAATAACTTGCATGATGACCTCGGTATTTAGTGGTTATCGGTAAAGGCCAACAGGGCCAGGAAGCGAGCACGCTTGATGGCCGTGGTCAGCTGACGCTGGTATTTGGCACTGGTGCCAGTGATCCGAGCGGGGATGATCTTGCCGGTCTCGGTCACGTAGTCGCGCAGGGTGTCGATGTCTTTGTAATCGATCTGATCAATGCCCTCGGCGGTGAACTTGCAGACGCGCTTGCGCTTGAACAAAGCAGATTGGGCATTACGCTTGGGGCGTTTCTTGTCAAAGGGTTTCTTGGCAAAGGCCATTTAAATTCTCCAGTTCGAAATCGGTGATGTGAAAGATGAGCGCGCCGGATGAAGTGGTCTGTTGGTGGGCATCGGGCTGGGCTGCTCGCCGTGGGGCTAAGAACCCCTGACACGTCAGCAACTGCCCCAGGGGCACTGTGCTCAGACGGTTAACGATGTCACCCACTGCTTTCGCTTGGGTCACAAAGGCCAGTCTTCGCTGCCCACCCGCATGTTCCAGTTCAGACTGATGTCTGAGGGTGCATTCCATGACCGATTGACCGGTCGGACTCACCCGCATGGCACTGCGGTCCACCAGGCTTGCCATCAGAACCACGTGATTCTGAAAGCCCGCCTTCTTCATCTTGGGTCGGTCTCCGTCCCCCGTGATTAGGCAGCGGCCGGTACGGCGTCGCTGGCAACCTTGCGGGCCTCTTCACGCTGAATAACTTTCAGCATGGGCGAGGGACCAGTCTGGGCCTTGGTCATCTTGACGACCAGGTGGCGCAGAACCGCATCGTTGAAGCGGAAGGCATGCTCAAGCTCATCGAGCTCAGCCTGGCCGCACTCGATGTTCATCAGAACATAGTGAGCCTTGGCGATTTTCTCGATGGGGTAAGCCAGTTGACGACGGCCCCAGTCTTCCAGACGGTGGACCTTGCCACCCTGGGCCGTGACCGTGGCGGTGTACTTTTCGATCATGGCCGGGACCTGTTCACTCTGGTCCGGATGAACGACAAAAACGACTTCGTAATGACGCATATGCGTAACGCCTTTCTTCCTATGGTTAAAGCCACCCGGGTGGGGGTCAGAAGGTGCCTGACCCCTCAAAAAGGAACCGGTGCAGCAGGACCAAAGATTATAGCAATGGCTGGCCTAGATCGCCACCGGGGTCTTCAGAGGCTGGCCCTGGACGTGGGCCAACAGGTTTTCCGCCGCCAGCATGACCATCCGGCCACGGGTCGCCCGGGATGAACTGGCGATGTGGGGGGTCAACACCACGTTGTCCAACTTGAGGAAGCCCGGGTTCAGGGCCGGCTCATTCTCAAAGACGTCGAGTCCGGCGGCTCGGATCTGTTTTTGCTGCAGCGCCAGCAGCAGGTCGGCGTCGTTCACCACCCCCCCGCGGGCAATGTTAACCAGGATGGCCGTGGGCTTCATCTGGGCCAGGTCGGCAGCCGTGACCAGGTGGTGAGTGGCCGGCGAGTACGGCACCACGATCATCAGATGATCAGACTGTGACAACAGCTGGGCCTTGTCCACATACTGTGCGCCGTATTCCTGCTGAGCCTTGGACCGGTTGTGATAAATCACCTTCATGTTGAAACCGCCAGCCCGCCTGGCAATCGCCCCACCAATGCGGCCCATGCCCAGAATGCCCAGGGTCGTGCTGTGCAGGTCAACGCCTGTGAACTGATCAAAAGCCCAGCCCTTCCACTGACCATTTCGCACGTAGCGCTCGGACTCACTGATCCGACGGGCGGTGGCCATCAGCAAGGCCCAGCCAAAGTCCGCGGTGGTCTCGGTGAGGACATCCGGCGTGTTGCTCAGGCCGATGCCTCTGGCCTTGCAGGCCTGGACATCGATGTTGTTATAGCCAACCGCACCCGTGGCAATCATCTTCAGGCGTGGGGCTGCCGCAATGACATCCGCATCGATCTTGTCTGCGACGGTGCAAAACAGGTAATCCGCCTGGGCCACGGCCGCCATCAACCCTTCTTTGGTCGTGGGGGTGTCATTGGCCTGGTTATCGGTGATCTCAAAGTGGGGACTCAGGGCCTCGATGGCCTCCGGGTAGACGCGTCTGGTAATGAGTAGCTTTGGCTTGGCCATGGTTAGTCGTTCTCCAAAAGAATGATGTGAACCCGGTAGGGGCCATGAGCCCCCAGCACCAGGGTCTGTTCAATATCAGCAGTCCGCGAAGGACCCGAGATAAAGTTCAAGGCTCGAGGTGGCTGACCCCGCTCAGCCCGCAGCAAGGCAAAGACCTCTTCCATGTGGCTGACCAGGCGTGAGGCCGGGACGACCGCGATGTGGGTCTCTGGCAGGAGGGTCATGGCGGCTGGGGTCTCGGGACCCGAGGTCATGGCTAGTGTCCCTGTCTCGGCAATCGCGGCAAAACAGCCCGTGATGCCCACCAAGTCGGGCTGCGGTTCATCGCGAACCGGGGCTCGATGCTCCACCTGGAGGCCAGCAGCCGCCCAGTCCAAATCCGAGAAGGCTGGCCAGGCAATGGCTCGACGCTCGAGCCCATTGAAATCCAGGTATTGACGGACCGCCTGAGGCAGTTCCTTTCGGTGGGCAAGGCGCTCGGTTGTGGCAGACAGCTTGGCCGACTGCTGCTCGAATCGACCCAGTCGCTCAGCCGGGTCGACAACGGGTAAAGGACCAGACGGATGTCGGTCGAGGTAGGCCTGGGCTGCCTGGCGCTGGTCGTCAGACGCGGGGCCTTGTCGGCCCATGGCCTCTCGAATGCGGGAGAGGATTCGTTCTTTTGCGGCACGATTGGCCATGTTTGTCGCTCGTCAAAAAGGGGCGTTTATAGCCCCAACAATCAAATGGCTGGCTGGGCATCGGGTGATGGCCAGGGTCAAACAGCGTTACCATTTCGTTTTAAGTGTAACCAGGGCCCAGAGCCTTGGGTATTCGGATATCACCCAATCATGACCCACGTCGTTACCGAATCCTGTATCAAGTGTCGCTACACCGACTGTGTAGACGTATGCCCCGTGGACTGCTTCCGCAAGGGCCCCAACTTTCTGGTCATTGACCCGGATGAGTGCATTGACTGTGCCGTCTGCATCCCCGAGTGCCCAGTCAACGCCATCTATGCCGAAGAGGACGTACCCGACGATCAGCGGGAATTTATTGCCCTGAACGTCGAACTGGCCAAGACCTGGCCCAGTATCACCCGCCTCGAGCCCCATCCGGCGGATGCCGATGACTGGGCGTCCGTCAAAGAGAAGAAACACCTGCTCGAACGCTAAGTGAGCACCTCGAACGACAAGGTTGCGAGCGTCCGCATCACGTCGATCTCGAGCTGGACAGACCACCTCTTTTCCTTCAAGACCGAGCGGCCGTCTGGCTTTAAGTTCACGGCTGGTCAATTCGCCCGGCTCGGTCTACCCATCCAGCCAGGGTCGTCTGAACTGGTCTGGCGGGCCTACTCGATCGCCTCCGGCCCCTACGACGAAGAGCTGGAGTACTACTCGATTGTGGTGCCCAATGGGGCCTTCACCAGCCAGCTCAGCAGCCTGAAGGTCGGCGATGAGCTGCTCATGGAACGGCAGAACCACGGCTTTTTAACCATCGATCGGTTTGCCCTGACCGGGGACCTGTGGATGCTGGCCTCCGGCACCGGCTTGGCCCCGTTCTTGTCCATCTTGCAGGACCCTCAGGCGTGGGAGGCCTTTGATCGCCTGATTCTGGTGCACAGCGTTCGGGCCCAGAACGAATTGGCCTATAAGGACTGGATTCAGGCCCTGCCCAGTCACCCCATTTTTGGCGACTGGGCGACCGAGAAGCTGATTTACCAGCCCATCGTGACCCGAGAGGCCACCGCCTACCCGTCCGCCCGAATTCCCAGCCTCATTGATGCGGGCGATTTGGCCCGCCTGATCGGCAGGCCCCTGACCCCAGAGGCCGCCAAATGCATGCTCTGTGGAAACCCAGAGATGGTCAGCGAAACCAGAAATGCCCTTAAAAAACATGGGTTTGTGTCCGCCAGAAGTTCTCGTCCAGGACAAATCGCAACGGAAAATTACTGGTAAGACCAGGGGACTTCTTGTTACCCTGCACCATCTGCCGTTCTGAGAGGTTGCCGTGCTCTATCAACTCCATGAAATGCGTCGGGCGTTCATGCACCCGGTGTCGGCCTGGGCCAATTCCGCGTCCCAGCTCTACACCAACCCCTACTCGCCCCTGTCGTATTCGCCCATGGCCCGCCGCATCGCTGCAGCCCTGGACCTGACACATCGGCTCGGCAAAGACTACGAAAAGCCCCCATGGCGCATTCACGCTGTCGAGACCCCCGGTGCAGGCACTGCGGTGGTGGAGCCAGAGATCGCCCTGGATAAGCCCTTTTGCAAGCTGCTGCACTTCAGAAAACGCTACCGGGTCAAGAGTACGGACCCCGGCCCCAAGGTTTTGATTGTTGCGCCCTTATCGGGCCACCATGCCACCTTGCTACGCGACACCGTGCGGACCATGCTGGCCGAGCACGATGTCTACGTGACCGACTGGGTAGACGCCAGAATGGTGCCCCTGACGGACGGCAACTTCGGGCTAGACGACTATGTCCATTACGTCCAGGACTTCATTCGGTTCCTGAGTCCCGACCTGCACCTGATCTCGGTCTGCCAGCCCACCGTGCCGGTTCTGGCCGCGGTCTCGCTAATGGCCAGCAACCAAGACGCTGCCAAGCCGCTGACCATGACCATGATGGGTGGGCCAATTGACACGCGGGTTGGCGTGACCCAAGTCAACGATCTGGCCAAGTCACACAACATGCAATGGTTCGAGCGCAATGTCATTCACACGGTGCCCCAGCGCTACCCGGGCTACCTGCGCAAGGTCTATCCAGGCTTTCTGCAGTACGCAGGCTTTGTGTCGATGAACCCTGGTCGCCATGCCAACTCGCATTGGGATTACTTTGAACACCTGGTGCAGGGGGATGAGCAGAGCGCTGAGGCGCATCGGGACTTCTACGACGAATACAACGCCGTGCTGGACCTACCGGCCGAGTTCTACCTGGACACGATTCGCGTGGTCTTCCAGGATCACCAGCTGCCCGAAGGCCGTTGGCAGGTGGGTGGCCAGCTGGTGCGCCCCCAA
Source organism: Pseudomonadota bacterium (assembly GCA_041171045.1). Lineage (GTDB taxonomy): Bacteria > Pseudomonadota > Gammaproteobacteria > Burkholderiales > Burkholderiaceae_A > Hahnella. The sequence continues at coordinate 3,934 of JBEDMQ010000067.1, read as the reverse complement.
GACATCACCGAGACCGCCCTCATGACGGTCGAAGGTGAGTTTGATGACATCTCTGGCGTTGGCCAGACGGCAGCGGCCCACGACCTGTGCAGCAGCATTCCCAAGTCGGCCAAGTCGCACTATCTGGTCAAGGGCGCTGGTCACTATGGCATCTTCAGTGGCAAGCGTTGGCGCAATATTGTCGCGCCTCAGATCGCGGCCTTTATTGCCAAGCATGGTGACCACAAGCCGCCCGCCGCCAAGACGAACGCCAAGGCGGTCACCAAGCCCGCGACCTCGTCCTCGGCCCGCTCGGCCAAAACCCGAAAGGCCGCCTGAGGGGCTGCCCCCGGCCGGCCCCTCTGACAACAAGGTTCTCGGATGTCGGTCGGTTCGGACTCGGCCCTGATCAATGCCATCGATGCGGTCCTGCCCCAGACGCAGTGCACCCGGTGCGGCTACCCCGCCTGTCGTCCCTACGCACAAGCCATCGTCACAGAACAAGCCCCCATCAATCGATGCCCGCCCGGCGGTGATGCGGGCATTGCCACACTGGCCCAGCTCACCGGCCAACCCACCCAGCCACTGGATGCGAGCTGCGGCGAGCACCAGCCGCCCCAGCTGGCGGTCATTGACCCCAGCCGATGCATTGGCTGCACCCTGTGCATCGCGGCCTGCCCGGTCGATGCCATTGTGGGAGGCTTCAAGAAGATGCATCGAGTGATTGCACCGGACTGCACCGGCTGTGAACTCTGCGTTGCACCCTGCCCGGTCGACTGCATCAGCCTGATGCCTCACCCACAAATAGACCAGTGGAAATCCGAACAGGCCGATCACGCCAGAAGTCTCTTTGACGCCAGACAGCAGCGCCTTCAGACCAAGGCCGACGCCCGCGAAGCCAGGCGCCAAGACAAGCGTCGGGCACTGCTGGCAGCGGCCCGCCAAAAAGCCAAAGCCATGCAAGGAGCGACCCAGTGAATGCCGAGAAACGGCTCGCGATCTATGAGCGTCTGGCGGGGGCCAATCCGAATCCAACGACCGAGCTCGAGTTCAGCAGCCCATTTGAGCTGCTCATCGCCGTGATGCTCTCGGCGCAGGCCACCGATGTATCGGTGAACCAAGGCACGCGAAAACTCTTTCCAAAGGCCAACACGCCAAAGGCCCTGATCAAGCTTGGCGTGGCTGGACTGATTCCTTTTATTAGGCACATTGGTCTGTATCAGACCAAGGCCAAGCATGTGATTCAAACCTGCCAGATCCTGATCGACCAGCACAATGGCCAGGTGCCTGATAACCGAGAGGCCCTGCAGGCTCTTCCGGGCGTTGGTCGCAAGACGGCCAACGTCGTCTTGAACACCGCCTTTGGCCACGAGACTTTCGCCGTGGACACCCATATTTTTCGAGTCTGCAACCGCACCAAGCTGGCGGCTGGCAAGACCGTTCTGGCTGTGGAAAAAAAACTGGAGAAGACCGTGCCGGCCGGCTACCGAGTCAATGCCCATCACTGGCTCATCCTGCATGGGCGATACACCTGCAAGGCTCGTCAGCCTCTGTGCAAACGGTGCATCATGGAAAATCTCTGCGAATACAAAGACAAGAGCAGCGATGTTTTTTAACCCCAGCCGAGACCAAGTCCGAGCCTTTTTCTGCGAGACCTGGGCCAAGATGCGAGCCCATGAGCCGCTGGTCGGCCTGCAGCTGACCGCTGCCGAGTGGATTGCCGAGCATCCCGAATACCATGCCCTTCTGGAGGACCCCCAGACGGCCCTCAGCCAGGACTTCAGCGTCGAGGATGGTCAGATGAACCCCTTCTTACACCTGTCCATACACCTGAGCCTGGCCGAGCAGCACAGCATCGACCAGCCGCCAGGGGTCAAATCCGCCCTGGACCAATTGACCCATCAGACCGGCAGCCTGCACGAGGCCATGCACCTGGCCATGGACTGCCTGGGTGAGATGCTCTGGACGGCCCAGCGCAATCAGACCGCCCCCGATCCACTCGAGTACCTGCAATGTCTGCAACGAAAAGGCCACTGACCAACGCCCACCGGGTCGACCTCACCAGCCTGCGGATTCTGCTGGCGGTCGCCCAGACCGGTTCGATCACCCAGGCGGCCGAGCAGTGCCACCTGGCGCTGGGTGCCGCCTCGACCCGCATGAAAGAGTTGGAGCAACGTCTGGGCGTGGAGTTGTTGGAGCGGCACGCCCGTGGGGTGCGTCTGACCGAAGCGGGTCAACTGGTCCTAGACCGAGCCCGGGCCATCGAACGCGAACTGGGGCGGCTGCAGGTCGAGTTGGAGGACCACCAGCAGGGGGTCACCGGTCACATCCGAGTCATTGCCAATGTCAGCTCGATCGCGACGGTGCTGCCCAAAGACCTGACGGCATTTCTGCAGTCTCATCCCGGCATTCGCATCGACCTGTCGGAGTACACCAGCCGGGAGATTCAGCGCATGCTGGCTGATGGCCAGGCCGACATTGGCGTGCTGGCGGGTCCTGTCACCCGCGAGGACCTGGAGTCGGCGCCCTATTACAAGGACCGGCTGGTGATCATGCTGCCGCGAGACGCGATCCCAGCCCATCAGAAAAAGATGACCATTGACCAGCTCCTGAGCCAGGACCTGATCCTCTCCCAAGAGGGAGGCTCCATCTCAGAATGGCTGGCCGATCTGGCCAGGCTCAAGGGGCAACTGCTGCACGTGAGGGTCCGAGCCAAAGGCTTCGATGCCCTGTCCCAGCTGGTCGCTGCCGGCCTTGGGGTGACGGTCTTGCCCGAGATCGTGGCCAAGCGGTTTGCCAAGCTATTGGACCTGCGCATCCTGGGCCTGGAAGGCATCCAGGACCAGCGTCTGATTGCCGTCTGTCGACGGCTGGGTGCCAGCGCCCAGCCCGCCGCGCAGGACCTGTTTGCCCACCTGGCCGGCCGACTGAACGGCTAGCCAAAAGCCTTCATCTTTCACGAAGGCTCATCTCCGGATCCGGAATTCCCGGCCTCGGCCTAGCGGCGTAGAGTCAGGTGATTCGTCGAAAGGAAACCCATGTCTGATCGCAAGCTGACCGCCGGCCAGAAATTCCGCGCCGCCCTGGTCGAAGAATCCCCCCTCCAAATCATTGGTGCCATCAACGCCAACCATGCCCTGCTGGCCAAACGCGCTGGCTACCGGGCCATCTACCTGTCCGGTGGCGGGGTCGCGGCGGGCTCGCTGGGCCTGCCCGACCTGGGTATTTCTGGTCTGGATGACGTGCTGACGGATGTCCGCCGCATCACCGATGTCTGTGATCTGCCCCTACTGGTCGACGTGGACACCGGCTTTGGCTCCTCGGCCTTTAACATCGCCCGCACCACCAAGAGCATGATCAAGTTTGGCGCGGCCGCCATGCACATCGAGGACCAAGTCGGTGCCAAGCGCTGTGGCCACCGTCCAGGCAAGGCCATCGTCACCACCGAGGAAATGGTCGACCGCGTCAAGGCCGCCGTCGATGCCCGCACCGATGACAGCTTTGTGATCATGGCCCGTACCGATGCACTCGCCGTCGAGGGCCTGCAGGCGGCCATTGACCGAGCCTGCGCCTGCGTCGAGGCCGGTGCCGATGCCATCTTCCCGGAGGCCATGACCGAGCTGGGCATGTACAAACAGTTCGCCGATGCGGTCAAGGTGCCCATCCTGGCCAACATCACGGAGTTTGGTTCCACCCCACTCTTCACCGTCGACGAGTTGCGCGCCCAACAGGTCGCCATGATTCTCTACCCACTGTCGGCCTTCCGGGCTATGAACAAGGCAGCCCAGGCGGTCTACGAAGCTGTGCGCAAGGACGGCACTCAGAAGAATGTTGTGGGCCTGATGCAGACCCGCCAAGAGCTCTACGATGCCATCGGCTACTGGGACTTCGAGAACAAACTCGACGCCCTGTTCAACAAAAAATCCTAAGTCTTCGAAAACCAGAAAGGACCCTC
>JBEDMQ010000066.1:0-26375 GCA_041171045.1 Pseudomonadota bacterium | reverse complement strand
TTTGCCGTCCTCTGTCTGATGAGTTTTTTCTTAAGCGGTCAGGTGCCCATTGCCGAGTCGCTGGCCATGCAGACCAGCCGAGGGGACATGGGGGTCTATGGCCGCATGCGGGTCTGGGGTTCCGTTGGTTTCATCGTCGCGGTGATGGCGGGCGGCCTGTGGTTTGACTGGGTGGGGGTAGAAGCGTTGCCTGCCACCATGATGCTGGTGCTGGGGCTGGTGGCCTTGACGGCCTTGGGCCTGCCCGCACGAGAGGTGCATGCGCCAGACCTCTCAGGCTCTGGTGTCCGAGACATGCTGCGACAGCCCAAAGTCCGCGGTTTTCTATGGGCGTCTTTTCTGATGCTGCTGGCCCATGCCCCGCTCTACACCTTGTTTTCGCTTTGGCTGGAGCAAAACGGCTTCAGCCGCACACAGATCGCGCTCTTTTGGACCCTGGGGGTTTTGGCTGAGATCCTGATGTTTCGCATTCAGAGGCCGCTTTTTGAGCGTTTTGGTCTGGCGCGGGCCTGGTCGAGCAGCTATGCCATCGCGGCCATCCGGTTCGGACTGATCGCTGTTTCGGCTGGAAACATCTGGGTCTTGCTGTTGGCCCAATTGCTGCACGCCGTGACGTTTGGGGTGCATCACAGCGCCTCGATGGCCTTGGTGCGTGAGTGGTTTCCCCAGGCTGCCCAGGCCAGGGGACAAGCCCTCTACACCATGGCCTCTTATGGTCTGGGCGGCTCGCTGGGCGGCATTCTGGCCGGATGGGTCTGGGAATCGGTCTCGCCACAGGCCAGTTTTGGGCTGGCGGCAGCCTTTGCAGGCCTTGGCTGGCTAGTCGCCAGGCGGGCAGCGCGGGCATAATGGAGGGCTATATTTGAACTGTCTTTATTCAGAGATCAAACATGCCCACCTTATACGACAAACTCTTTGATGAGCACGTGGTCGACCGTCAAGAAGACGGGACCTGCCTGCTTTACATCGATCGGCATCTGGTTCACGAAGTGACCAGCCCCCAGGCCTTTGAAGGTCTGGAAATGGCGGGCCGTCCGCTCTGGCGCAACTCCGCCAACCTGGCGGTGGTGGATCACAACGTGCCGACCACGGACCGCACCAAAGGCATCGCAGATCCGGTCTCGCGTCTGCAGGTGGAGACCCTGGATGCCAACGCCGAGAAATTCAAGATCAAATACTTTGACATCCGTGACCATCGTCAAGGCATTGTTCACGTGATCGGGCCTGAGCAGGGCGCAACCCTGCCGGGCATGACGGTGGTCTGTGGTGACTCGCACACCAGCACCCACGGCGCCTTGGGCTGCCTGGCGTTTGGTATTGGCACCTCTGAGGTCGAGCACGTTTTGGCCACCCAGTGCCTGCTCATGAAAAAGGCCAAGAACATGCTGGTGCGTGTCGAGGGCCAACTGCCGGTTGGCGTGACGGCCAAGGACATCGTGCTGGCCGTGATCGGCAAGATCGGCACCGCCGGTGGCACGGGCTATGCCATTGAGTTTGGCGGCAGCGCCGTTCGTGGCCTGTCCATCGAAGGCCGCATGACCATTTGCAACATGGCCATCGAGGCCGGTGCACGTGCTGGCATGGTGGCGGTCGACGATACGACCATCCACTACGTCAAGGGTCGCCCCCTGTCACCCACTGGCGAGGCCTGGGACCAGGCGGTGGCTTACTGGAAGACGCTGCACTCCGATACGGATGCAAAGTTTGACCGCGTGGTGGAGCTCAAGGCCGAGGACATCGCGCCTCAGGTCACCTGGGGTACCTCGCCCGAGATGGTGCTGCCCGTGATGGCCAAGGTGCCCAACCCTGAGGAGCAGGCTGATCCCGCCGTGCGCGAAGGCATGAGCCGCGCCCTGGCCTACATGGATCTCAGGCCCAACACGCCGCTGACCGAAATCAAGGTCGACAAGGTCTTCATTGGCTCTTGCACCAACTCGCGCATAGAAGACATGCGCGCTGCAGCTGCGGTGATCAAGGGTCGTAAGGTGGCCTCTAACATCAAGCTCGCTCTGGTCGTGCCTGGATCCGGCCTGGTCAAAGCCCAGGCGGAGGCCGAGGGACTGGACAAGGTCTTCACCGCGGCTGGTTTCGAGTGGCGTGAGCCTGGCTGCTCCATGTGTCTGGCCATGAACGCGGACCGTCTGGAGCCTGGTGAGCGCTGTGCCTCGACCAGCAACCGAAACTTTGAAGGCCGTCAGGGCGCCGGTGGTCGCACCCACCTGGTCTCGCCCGCCATGGCGGCAGCAGCTGCCCTGGCCGGTCACTTTGTTGACGTGAGGAGTTTCTAAATGAAGCCGTTAACCGTTCACACCGGTGTGGTCATGCCCATGGACCGGGCCAACGTCGACACCGATGCCATCATTCCCAAGCAGTTCTTAAAGTCGATCAAGCGATCGGGCTTTGGCCCCAACCTGTTCGATGCCTGGCGCTACCTGGATGAGGGTCAGCCTGGTATGGACAGTGCCAAGCGCCCGCTCAATCCTGATTTCGTCATGAATCAGCCTCGATACAAGGGCGCCAGCATTCTGTTGGCCCGTCGTAATTTTGGTTGCGGCTCCTCGCGTGAGCATGCCCCCTGGGCTCTGGAAGACCAGGGTTTTCGGGTGCTGATTGCGCCGTCCTATGCCGACATCTTTTTTAACAACTGCTTTAAAAATGGTGTGCTACCTATCGTGCTGTCAGAGGACGATGTGGATGCGCTTTTCAAACTAACCGAGTCGACTCCTGGCTTTGAGTTGGTGGTGGATCTCGATAAGCAGACGGTTCGTTCGGCCGATGGCCGTTTTGAGCGACGCTTTGAAGTGGAGCCCTTCCGCAAGCACTGCCTGCTCAATGGTCTGGACGACATTGGCCTAACCCTGCAAAAGGCCGACAAGATCAAGGCATACGAGGCCAAGCGCCTGCAAGACCGTCCCTGGGTGGCGACAGATCCCCATCAACGATTGGCCAACGCATGAAGAATCTGAACATTGCGGTTCTGCCCGGTGATGGCATCGGCCCAGAGATCACCGAGCAGGCGGTAAGGGTTCTTCAACGCCTGTCGGAGAAGGGCCACTTCAGCCTGACGCTGCAAGAGGCGCCAGTCGGTGGAGCGGGCTATCGTGACAGCGGCCACCCGCTGCCCAAGCCCACTCTGGATCTGGCGAAGTCAGCGGATGCCATTTTGTTTGGCTCGGTGGGTGACTTCTCGTTGGATACGCTGCCGCGCGAACTGCGTCCTGAGCAGGCTATTTTGGGCTTGCGCAAAGAGTTGGGCCTATTTGCCAATCTGCGGCCTGCGACCATCTACCCGGAGTTGGCCAGCGCCTCGACGCTCAAGGCCGAGGTGGTCTCTGGTATGGACCTGATGATCATCCGTGAGCTGACCGGTGACATTTACTTCGGCAAGCCACGCGGCATTCGCACCCTTGAAAACGGTGAGCGCGAGGGCTTTGACACCATGGTCTATCGCGAGAGCGAGATCGTGCGCATCGGCCATGTGGCCTTCCAGGCGGCCCAAAAGCGCGGCAAGCGTCTGTGCTCGGTCGACAAGGCCAATGTGCTGGAGACCACTCAGCTCTGGCGTGAGGTGATGACGGCCTTGGGCAAGGAATATCCAGATGTAGAGCTCTCGCACATGTACGTGGACAACGCGGCCATGCAGCTGCTCAAGAACCCCAAGCAATTCGATGTGATGGTCACGGGCAATATGTTTGGCGACATTCTGTCCGATGAGGCCTCTATGCTGACGGGTTCGATCGGCATGCTGCCCTCGGCCTCGCTCGATGCCAACAACAAAGGCTTGTACGAGCCGATTCACGGTTCGGCGCCTGATATCGCTGGTAAAGACCTGGCCAATCCTCTGGCCACGATTCTGTCGGCCGGCATGATGCTGCGCTATACCTTTGGCCTGGCCGATGCCGCCAAGGCCATTGATGCAGCCGTGCAGAGAGTATTGGCCCAGGGCTTTGCCACTGGCGACATTGATCGTCCAGGTGCCAAGCGAGTCGGCACGGTGGGCATGGGCGATGCGGTGGTAGCTGCCCTGTAGCGGGTCTATTCAAGACATTTACAAACTCAGCCGGTGCGACATCGGCGCATGGGAGAGAAGAAGATGAAGCGGGTTGGTCTGGTTGGCTGGCGTGGAATGGTGGGTTCGGTGCTCATGCAACGCATGCAGCAGGAAAAAGATTTCGATCTGATTGTCCCCACCTTTTTTTCGACTTCCAACGCTGGCGGTGCCGCCCCTGGTTTTGCCAAGTCAGCTGGCACCCTGCAGGCAGCCGACGACCTGGAAGCGCTGGCGGCCCAGGACATCATCATCACCTGTCAGGGTGGGGACTACACCAAGGCGGTCTACGGCAAGCTGCGTGAGCGTGGCTGGCATGGTCACTGGATCGATGCGGCGTCTAGCCTGCGAATGGACCCTTCGGCCATCATCATTCTGGATCCTGTGAACCGTCCGGTGATCGACCAGGCCCTCAATGCCGGCATGAAGACCTGGGTCGGTGGCAACTGCACCGTCAGCCTGATGCTCATGGCCATGGGTGGCCTGTTCCGAGCTGGTCTGGTCGAGTACATGAGTGTCATGAGCTATCAGGCGGCCTCTGGCGCTGGTGCGCAGAACATGCGTGAGCTGCTGCTGCAGATGGGCGCCCTTCGCGACAGCGTTGCTGCCGAGTTGGCCGACCCGTCGTCTGCCATTCTGGACATCGACCGCAAGGTCACCGAGCAGCTGCGCTCCAAAGACATGCCGGTGGAGAACTTCCGTGGTGTGCCTCTGGCCGGCAGCCTGATTCCGTGGATCGATACCCTGGTTGATCATGGCCAGACTCGTGAAGAGTGGAAGGCTGGCGCCGAGGCCAACAAGATTCTGGGTAACCCCGCCTTCCGGTCACCCGGCAGCGTCCCCATTGATGGCCTGTGTGTGCGCGTTGGTGCCATGCGCTGTCACTCTCAGGCCATGACCGTTAAGCTGAAGAAAGACGTCCCCATGGCGGAGATCGAGCAGCTGATTTCCTCGGCCAACGACTGGGTCAAGCTGATTCCCAATGACCGTGAGACCACCGAACGTGAGCTCACCCCGGCGGCCATTAGCGGCACCATGACCGTTCCGGTGGGACGTCTGCGCAAGATGGCCATGGGCAACGACTTCCTGACGGGCTTCACCTGTGGAGACCAGCTACTCTGGGGTGCGGCCGAGCCCTTGCGTCGCATGCTTCGCATCCTGCTATGAGAATCGCCCTGGGTCTGGCCTACGACGGAACAACGTACAACGGCTACCAGACCCAGCCTAGCGGCAACACCATCCAAGACCAGCTAGAAGGTGCCCTGGCCAAGTTCCTGGAGTCCAGTGAGCCTGTCCAGACGGTCGCTGCTGGTCGAACCGATGCCGGCGTGCATGCCAGGGGACAGGTGATCCACCTGGAGACCACCGCTGAGCGGCCCTTGTGGAATTGGGTCAGGGGGGTCAACACCTTTCTGCCGGAAAGCATTCGGGTTCGCTGGGCCGCCCATGCGCCTGATGACTTTCATGCTCGCTTTTCAGCCATCTCGCGTCGCTACAGCTACAGCATCCTGAACGAGCCGGTGGACCTGCCCTTGGTCAGTCGATTTGCCACCTGGGTCTTTCAGCCGCTCGATCTGGAGCGTATGAATGCAGCCTGTGCCGATGTGTTGGGTGAGCATGACTTCACGGCCTTTCGGGCAGCTGAGTGCCAGGCGGCCTCCCCAATTCGGGTCATCAGCCGGTGCGAGTGGGAGCAGCCTCAGGCCGATCATCGTCGGCTGGTTTTTCACATTCAGGGAAATGCGTTTTTGCACCACATGGTCCGAAACCTGGTGGGCAGCCTAGTAGAGATCGGTCGTGGGGCCAAACCGGTGGACTGGATGGCCAGTCTCCTGGAGGGCCAGGACCGCACGCAGGCTGCCAGAACCTTCCCAGCCCAAGGGCTTTGTCTGGAAGAGGTCGAGTACGATGAGGCCTTGATATGCGTACCCGAATCAAGATCTGTGGCCTAACCAGGCCTGACGATGTCGACGCAGCCGTCGAGGCCGGCGTGGACGCGATTGGCCTGGTGTTTTATGCCGCCAGCCCCCGCTTCGTGGACACCGAGACTGCTCGTCAACTGGTCAGGCGCCTGCCGGCTTGGATGGCCTCGGTCGGTCTTTTTGTGAATGCCAGTCGAGAGCAGATTCTGCGCACGGCCGATGCGGTTGGTCTGAGCCATCTTCAGTTCCATGGGGACGAGACGCCGGCTGACTGCCAGGGCTTTGGGCGGCCGGTGGTCAAGGCCATTCGCCTGCCAGCCGGACAGGGCGGGCTCTCAGCGGCCGCACTGGTAAAATTGGTTGAGCCATATCGGGAGTGCGCAGCCGTGCTGTTTGATGCCGATTCTGCTGGTTTTGGGGGCAGCGGCCAGTCCTTTGACTGGGCTTGTCTGGACCAGGCCAGAGAGGATCTGGGCCAGGCCTGGGTGCTCAGTGGTGGCCTGTCCGTGGACAACGTTGGTGAGGCGGTGAGGCGGCTTCGCCCCCCGGCGGTGGATGTCTCCAGTGGCGTAGAGGCAGTCATCGAGGGCAAGCCTCAAAAAGGGATCAAGGATTTGGGGCGCATTTCGGCCTTTGTCAGCGCGGTGCGTGCTGCAGACCAAGACATGGAGAACAGGTAAATGAAAGCCAACGATCTGCCTTACAACTTTCCCGATCAGAAAGGCCACTTTGGGCCCTATGGCGGCAGTTTTGTCTCTGAGACCCTCAGCCATGCCCTGGATGAGCTGCGCAAGGCTTATGCCCATTACCAAAACGATCCCGAGTTTCTAGAGGAGTTCCATCGCGAACTCAAGCATTTTGTCGGCCGCCCGAGCCCGATCTATCACGCCAAGCGCTGGTCTGAGCAGTTGGGTGGTGCCCAGATTTATTTCAAGCGCGAGGACCTGAACCACACGGGCGCCCACAAGGTGAACAACACCATTGGCCAGGCCTTGCTGGCCAAACGCATGGGTAAGCCCCGCGTCATTGCCGAGACTGGAGCCGGTCAGCACGGGGTGGCCAGTGCCACCGTGGCAGCGCGCTTTGGCATGAAATGCGTGGTCTACATGGGCTCCACCGACGTCGCTCGTCAGGCGGCCAACGTCTATCGCATGAAACTCTTGGGGGCCGAGGTGGTGCCGGTTGAGAGTGGCTCCAAGACCCTGAAGGACGCCCTGAATGAGGCCATGCGTGACTGGGTCACCAACGTCGAAGACACCTTCTACATCATCGGCACCGTGGCCGGACCGCACCCCTATCCCATGATGGTGCGTGACTTCAATTCGGTGGTGGGTAAGGAGTGTCTGTGGCAGATGCCAGAGATGGTCGGTCGACAGCCCGACATGGTCGTCGCCTGTGTCGGTGGTGGCAGCAACGCCATGGGCATCTTCTATGACTACATCAATGTGCCCGGTGTAGAACTGGTCGGCGTTGAGGCTGGTGGCGAAGGACTGGACACCGGCCATCACGCAGCCTCGCTGTCTGCGGGAACCCCTGGTGTCTTGCACGGCAACCGCACCTATCTGCTGCAAGACGCGAACGGTCAGATCATCGAAACGCATTCGGTGTCCGCGGGTCTGGACTACCCCGGTGTGGGCCCAGAGCATGCCTGGCTCAAAGACAGCGGGCGGGCCCGCTATGAGCCGATCAACGACAACGAGGCCCTAGAGGCATTTCACACCTGCTGCCGAATCGAGGGCATCATTCCGGCGCTTGAGACCAGTCATGCCCTGGCCTATGCCGCCAAGGTGGCACCAAGCCTGCCCAAGGACAAGGTCATCTTGGTAAACCTGTCCGGCCGTGGTGACAAAGACATGCACACCGTGGCTCAGGCCGGCGGTCTGAGCCTGTAACCCATAGAAAGTTTTTCTCGCATGCAGCGACTTCAACAGACCTTTGACCAACTCAAGGCCCAGGGACGCAAGGCCTTGGTGCCTTACTTCACCGCTGGTGATCCATCGCCTGATCTCACCGTAGAACTCATGCTGGCCATGGTCGACGCTGGGGTTGATGTCATTGAGTTGGGTGTTCCCTTCTCGGATCCCATGGCCGATGGCCCGGTGATTCAGCGAGCCAGTGAGCGGGCCTTGGCCTTGGGTGTCAGCCTGAACGATTGCCTAGAGTGGGTGAGCCAGTTCCGGCAGACCAACCAGACCACGCCCGTTGTGTTGATGGGCTATGCCAATCCCATTGAGCGTTTTGGTCAGCAGGCGTTTGCCGAGGCTGCGGCCAAGGCGGGTGTGGACGGTGTGCTGGTGGTGGACTATCCACCGGAGGAGTCTGAAGACTTCGCTCAGATGCTCAAGGCCAAGGGCCTGGCCCCCATCTTTTTGTTGGCGCCAACGTCCACTGAGACGCGCATGGACCAGGTGGGTCGGCTGGGCGCGGGCTATCTGTATTACGTCTCGCTCAAAGGGGTCACCGGTGCGGGTCACCTGGATACCGACGATGTGGCACGCAAGGTCGCTGTGGTTCGACAGCACACCAGTCTGCCGATTGGCGTGGGCTTTGGCATTTCGGATGCACAGTCGGCCAAGGCCGTCTCGGTTCATGCCGATGCCGTGGTGATTGGCAGTGCCATCATCAAGCTCATGGAGCAGCAGGTGACCGAGCAAAAGCCAGTGGTCCCTGCCGTATCCAGTTTCTTGTCCGGTATTCGGGCGGCGATCGATCAGAAGAATTAAAGAAGACAGACCAAGACCACCAAGATTCACAGGCAAGGACCAGGCGGGTCTGCTAGAGCAAAGCGAAGGGGAGAGAGATGAGTTGGATTGACAAGTTATTGCCGCCAAGGATTCAGACCGGAGAAGCCCGCCGGCGGAGCGTTCCAGAGGGTGTCTGGCTGAAGTGTCCCTCCTGTGACGCCGTCCTCTATCGCAACGATCTGGAGAAAAACCTCCAGGTCTGCCCGGCCTGTAGCCATCATCTGCGCATCCGCGCCCGCGTGCGACTCGATCAGTTGCTTGATGCCGAGGGTCGCATCGAAATTGGCCAGACCGTTGAGCCGATCGACAGCCTCAAATTCAAAGACAGCCGCAAGTACCCCGAGCGCCTGTCTGAGGCGCAGAACGAGACCAACGAGACCGATGCCATGGTGGTCATGTTAGGGACCATCCAGGGGATGCCAGTCGTCGTCGCCTGCTTTGAGTTCGAGTTTATGGGTGGATCCATGGGCTCGGTGGTGGGTGAGCGTTTTGTGCGGGGTGTTGAACGAGCCATGGAGTTGGGTGTGCCCTTTATTTCAATTGCGGCCAGTGGCGGGGCCCGTATGCAGGAGGGGCTGCTCTCTCTGATGCAGATGGCCAAGACCACCGGTGCGATCGCCCAGTTGGCCGAAAAGGGCCTGCCCTATGTCTCGATCTTGACCGATCCCACCATGGGTGGTGTGTCGGCGAGCTTCGCCTTTGTAGCGGACGTGGTGATTGCAGAGCCCAAGGCGCTAATTGGCTTTGCAGGTCCGCGCGTCATCGAACAGACGGTTCGCGAGAAGCTCCCCGAGGGATTTCAGCGCGCCGAGTTTCTGCTTCAGAAGGGTGCGATCGACCGGATCGTGGACCGTCGCAAGATGCGTGAGGAGCTCTTTGGCATGTTGAGCCTGTTGACGGGCTACCAGGCTGCCTGAGTCCCATCATGATCCCGTGTCTCGCGTGAGCCTGGATGCCAAGTCAGCACTAGCGGCACGACTGGCCGAACTGGCGGTGGGGCCAACTGCTGCCATTCGCCTTGGCTTAGAGGGTGTTCGGAAGGTCGCGCAGGCCATGGGTCTGCCCATGGACGCCAACGATGAGGTCAGACTGGCCTGTCCCACGGTGGTGGTGGCCGGCACCAACGGCAAGGGTTCCACCTGCGCGATGCTTGCCAGCATGGCGCAGCAGGCTGGCTACCGGGTATCGGTCTACACCTCACCGCACTTGCTGGCCTTTGAAGAGCGACTGGCCTTTGATGGAGTGCCAGCAGACGCCCAGCAATGGCTTCAAGCCTTGGATCGGGTTCGAGATGCGCAGCAGACGGTTGCTTTACAAGAAGGCCTCACGTTTTTTGAGATCGTCACGCTGGCTGCATTCGACCTGGTGCATCGGACAACCCCCGAGCTGGCCATCTTTGAAATTGGTCTTGGCGGGCGGCTTGACGCGGTCAATGTCTTGGCCAACGATGCATCGGTCCTGACGTCTGTAGACCTTGATCATCAGGCATACCTTGGCAAGACTCGTGAGGCCATTGGATTTGAAAAAGCCCACGTGGCCAGGCCCGACCAACCTTTTGTGGTGGCCGATCCGGTGCCCCCAGCCACGGTCCTGCAGGTGGCCGAGAGGATAGGGGCAGATGTCTGGTTGTTTGGTCAGGACTTCAACTACCAGGGTGATCGTCAGCAGTGGAGTTGGGTTGGCCGTGGCCAACGCCGAAATGCCATGGCCTATCCCGCCTTGCGTGGCGCCAATCAATTGCTCAATGCCTCTGCCGCGCTGGCCGTTTTATCGTCGATCAGGCACCAGCTGCCCGTCTCGCAGCAGGCCGTTCGACAGGGCCTGGCGATGGTGAGTCTGCCGGGTCGGTTTCAGGTCTTGCCTGGCCAGCCAGCAGTGGTCTTGGATGTCGCCCACAATCCCCACGCCGCAGCGGTGTTGGCCACCAATTTGGACCAGATGGGCTTTTTTCCGCAGACCATTGCTGTACTGGGCCTGTTGTCTGACAAAGACGCCAAGGGCCTCCTGGCCAAGCTAGTCGGACGCGTGGACCATTGGTGCCTGACCGACCTGGATGCCCGCGAGACCGGTGGTCGGGCCCGCAGTGCCGAGTCGATTGCCGAGGTTCTGCGGGCCTTGCAGACTGAGCTGCCGGATGGGGGTCGAGCGGGCAGTGGTCCGGCGACCATCAGCCTTCACCAAACACCTGAACAGGCCATTGTTCATGCGGGTTCGCTGGCAGACCCCGGTGATAGAATCGTGGTGTTCGGGTCGTTTCACACAGTTGCCAGTGGCTGGCAGGCGGCCCATCGATTAGGTCAAGCCCCTCACGCGTCCTCTGCCCACTGATGCCCACCGACTTCGACGACTCGCAGACCAGTTCGACCCGCTCGGTCAGCGACCCGATGGCCGAGCACAAACAACGCGCCCGGTGGCGCCTGATCGGAGCCCTGGCCTTTAGCCTGAGTTCTGCGGCGCTGGCCATCGTGGTCTTGCGAGAGACGCCCCGTCCCTTGTCGCAGGATTTCATCCTTCAGATGCCGGCCAAGCCGGCTCCCTTGGCTCAGACACCAACACAGCAACCGACCAAGCCGGTGATCAAGGCAGAGGTCGAGCCCAAGCCTGATGTGGCACCGGAGCCCAAGGTGGAGCCCAAGGTTGAGGCCAAGGTGGAACCCAAGCCTGAGCCCAAACCCGAGGTAAAAGCGGAGGCCAAGCCCGAGGCAAAACCAAAGGCAGAGCCCAAGTCCGAGCCGAAGCCGGAAGTGAAGCCAGTGTCCAAGTCTGAGCCCAAGCCCGAGGTAAAAGTGGAGCCCAAGGCCGAGTCAAAGCCCAAGGCCGAGGCCACACCGGAGTCGTCTGGCTATTTTGTTCAGGTGGGTGCCCACAAGACCCGAGCCGCTGCTGAGTCCATTCAAAAGCGTCTTCAGGCTGCTGGCCATCAGGTGTCTGTGACGGTCGCCACCACATCGTCTGGCACCTGGTACCGGGTACGAGTGGGCCCATTTGATGCGACTGGCGCCAAAGACTTTGCCGATCGAGCCAGGCAACAGAAGTACCAGGTGGCCGTGATTCCGCCGCCCAAGGGGGCTAGCCGATGACCGATACCACCTGGATCGACATTGTCTTGGTGGTGGTCATGCTGGCCTCTACCCTGTTGTCCTTCTTGCGTGGATTGTTACAAGAGGTGGCCTCTCTGGCCGTTTGGGTCTTGGCCCTCATCGGAGCCAGCAAACTGGCTGGCCTGGCGGCCGAGCCCTTCGCGGGGGTTTTGTCTGAGCCCATCCGCATGACCCTGGGCTTTGTCCTGGTCTTTTTGATTGTGCTGCTGCTGGGCAAGCTGGTCACCATGGCCCTCAAAGAACTGGTCAGTGCCACCGGTGGATCGGTCCTGGATCGTCTGCTGGGCAGCCTGTTTGGTTTCGCCCGTGGTCTGATCATCGTGACAGTATTGGCGGTTCTGGCTGCCATGACACCCTTGCCCAAGCAAAAGGCCTGGCAGCAGGCGGTCAGTCGGCCTCTGTTGGAGATGTCGATTCGGGTGGCTGCGCCTTGGCTGCCCAACTTCATTGCCAGTCGTGTCAGTATTCCCAAACCGTAGGTCAACCGGTCGTTTTTCTCTAAGGGATTTAGGTTATGTGTGGTGTTGTTGCGATTGTCTCGACCGCGCCGGTCAACCAGCTGCTCTATGACGCCTTGCTGTTGCTTCAGCATCGAGGACAGGACGCAGCCGGTATTGCCACCGCGCAGGGTAAGCGCATCAACCTAGCCCGTGGCAATGGCTTGGTGCGGGATGTCTTTCGCACCCGTGACATGCGCAACCTGCTGGGTGATATGGGCATTGGCCACGTTCGCTATCCCACTGCCGGCAGCGCGGTGAACTCCGAGGAGTCTCAGCCGTTTTATGTGAACGCGCCCTTTGGCATTGTTCTGGGACACAACGGCAACCTGACCAACGCATCCGAGCTTCAGGAAGACATGTATCGCCGGGACCGCCGCCACATCAACACCGAGAGTGACAGCGAAGTGCTGCTCAACGTCTTTGCCCACGAGCTGCAGCATGCGGTCAGCGGTCTGACCCTTGACCCTGATACGGTCTTCAGTGCGGTATCGGTTCTGCATAAACGGGCCCGCGGTGCTTACGCCTGTGTTGCGATGATCCCCGGGTTTGGCGTCATTGGGTTCAGAGACCCGTTCGGCATTCGGCCTTTGGTGCTTGGTGAACAGGACACCCCTCGGGGCAAGGAGTACATGCTGGCCTCTGAGTCCGTGGCCCTCGAAGGTCTTGGCTTTCATCGGGTTCGGGACATTGTGCCCGGTGAGTGTGTGGTGATTACCGAGGACCGTCAGATTTTCTTCAAGCAGTGTGCCGAGCGTTCGGTCTTGAACCCTTGCGTCTTTGAGTATGTCTACTTTGCCCGGCCGGATTCGGTGATGGACGGCATCTCGGTCTACGACGCCCGCCTTCGCATGGGAGAGACCCTGGCGGCCGAGGTGGCTCGTCGATTCCCGGCGGGCGACATTGATGTGGTCATGCCCATTCCGGATTCCAGCCGACCGGCTGCACTTCAACTGGCCAAGCATCTCAACGTGCCTTACCGGGAAGGCTTTATCAAGAACCGGTACGTAGGCCGTACCTTCATCATGCCGGGCCAGGAGGTTCGCAAGAAGTCGGTTCGTCAGAAGCTCAATGCCATGGCCAGTGAGTTCAAAGGCAAGCGGGTGCTGATTGTGGACGACTCGATTGTCCGGGGCACGACCAGCCGTGAGATTGTCAGCATGGCCCGTGAGTCTGGTGCCAAGGGCGTGGTCTTTGCCTCAGCGGCGCCACCGGTCCGATATCCCAACGTCTATGGCATTGACATGCCCACCCGCCGAGAGCTGATCGCCCATAACCGGGACGATGCGCAGATCTGCCAGGCCATTGGGGCTGATGACCTCATGTACCAAGCCATTGATGACATGAAGCGCGATGTCCGCGGCTTCAACCCACAGGTCACGGGCCTGGAGGCCTCCTGCTTCGATGGGGTCTATGTCACGGGAGACGTCAGTCCTGCCCTCTTGGATCGTCTAGAGGCGTCGCGCGGCAATGGCTAAGCATCACCAAAAGCTGGAGCCCAGCCTGCCCGCCGATGCTGGCTTTTCGACGCGCGCCATTCGATCAGGTACGCATCGATCCGATTACGGTGAGCACTCCGAGGCCTTGTTTCTGACCTCATCGTTTGTCTTCGAGGATGCCCAGCAGGCTGCTGATCGTTTCCAGAACAAAGAGCCCGGCGTGGTCTATTCACGATTCACCAATCCGTCGGTTCAGATGTTCGAGGAGCGGCTGGCCTGCCTGGAAGGGGCCGAAGACTGTGTGGCCACGGCCTCTGGCATGTCGGCCATTCTGGCGGTCTGCCTTGGGCTGCTGAAGTCCGGTGATCAGATTGTCACCAGTGGATCCTTGTTTGGCGCCACCATTCAGCTCTTTGACAACTTTATGCAGAAGTTTGGGGTCGGCGTGCGCTATGTCTCGTTGACCGATCCCGCCGCCTGGCAGGCTGCCATCACGCCGCAGACCAAGCTCTTTTATCTGGAGACCCCCTCTAACCCATTGACCGAGTTGGCTGACCTGCAGGCCATTGGCCAGATCGCCCGCCAGGCGGGGGTGATCACCGTGGTGGACAACTGCTTTCTGACGCCGGCGTTGCAGCAACCCCTGGCCTTTCCCATCGACCTGGTGTTGCACTCAGCCACCAAGTACATCGATGGTCAGGGCAGGGTGTTGGGCGGTGCGGTGGCTGGTCCCAGGTCGTTGGTGGATCAGGTCCGTCAGGTGGTCCGCACCTGCGGCCCATCCATGTCACCGTTTAATGCCTGGGTGCTGCACAAGTCACTCGAGACGCTCTCGGTTCGCATGCGGGCCCACAATGCCAATGCCCAGGCCCTGGCCGAATGGCTACAGGCCCATCCGGCTGTGGCGCGGGTTCATTACCCTGGTCTGGCCAGTCATCCCCAGCACGCCCTGGCCCAGCGGCAGCAGTGTGGCGGTGGGGCGGTGGTGGCCTTTGAACTCAAGGGATCCGATTCGGTCGAACTGACCAAAAAGGCCTTCGCCCTGTTTGATCGTGTCCAACTCTTCAGTCGAACCGGAAACCTGGGCGATACCCGAAGCATCATCACCCATCCTGCTTCCACGACCCATGGTCGTATCTCCGAAGAGGCCAGGGCGCGGGCCGGCATTGGCGCAGGCCTGGTTCGTCTGGCGGTTGGTCTGGAAGACCTGGTCGATCTGCAAAAAGACCTTGAGCAAGGCCTGCGTTAATCAACCGCGGGTCTACAGCGAGTCGGCCTCTGCGGCGCCAGACTCGGTCATCGATTCTTCTAAACGACTGCTAGGTCTGCTGGGCCTGGCGGGACTGTCCTGCCTGGTCACTGGCTGTGCGGGCCTTGGGTCTTTGTCGAGTCCAGCTGCACGTCGCCCCTCTGATCTGCCCTTGGCCCGGCTGGAGGCCGCGGGTCAGCCGGGCTTGGCCGAGCCCGCCCTGCATGCCTTCTCGCTGGTGGGCACGCCTTACCGATGGGGAGGGAATACGCCCAAAGGTGGCTTTGACTGCAGTGGCCTGGTGGTCTATGTCATGCGACGGTCCCTGGGGACTACGCTGCCCAGAACCGTTGAACAGATGGGAACGGCTGGCTACGAGATCGCCTGGGAGGATCGACTGCCCGGTGACCTGGTGTTTTTCAACACCACGGGTGGTGAGTTCTCGCACGTGGGCATCTACATTGGTCAGAACCGGTTTGTGCATGCCCCCAGGGCTGGCGGTACGGTCCGACTCGAGAGCCTGGTGAGTAGCTACTGGGGGCCACGCATCACCGCCTTTCGCCGGGTGGCTAGTGAAAGTCACGCGAAGACTGAGCGATAGCCTGTCCCAAGACCTGGGTCAGCAGGTCGGTGTGGTCTTCAATCCGAACCGCCAGCAGGTGATGAACCTGACCGGCCGCCTGAGGGTCGATGCGGTCGTCACGCTGCCAGGTGCCGTAGACCGTGAGCAGCTGTCCTTGTAAGACCGCCTGCTTGTATTGATGGAGCACCTTGGGCCAGACGATCACGTTCAAGCCACCGGTCTCGTCTTCGATGGACAGAAACACCGTGCCCTTGGCCGTGCCTGGCCGTTGTCGATGGGTCACCAGGCCACTGGTTCTGGCCAGGCGCCCACTGGGCATGGTCTTGAGGGTCTGAATGGTCTGGCTGCGAAAGCGCTGTCTTAAGGTCTCTCTCAGAAAACCCAAGGGATGACCTCGTAGGCTCAAGCCCAGGCTGGCGTAGTCCTGCAGCACATCCTGCACGACCGAAGGGGTGGTCAGTTGCTGGGGACTCAGCGGCGATTCAATGGCCTCGGTGGTCTGGAGAAGAGACTTAAACCCAGTGGCGCCACTGGCCTGCCACATGGCCTGGTGTCGATGACCAGACAGGCTGCGCAATGCATCGGCATGGGCCAGGGCTCGTAGGTCGGTGGTCTGCAACTCAGCACGTTTGGCCAGGTCGTTCACGCTGCTAAAGCGTCTTTGCTGGCGGGCTGCCAGCAGCCGCTCCAGTCCAGGCTGCGACAGTCCGGCCACTTGCTGCAGCCCCAGTCGAATCTGCATGGGGGCGATCAGGCTGGTTTGTGCCTCGCTGGTCAGGACATCAACCGGATGAACACCAACCCCATGACGCTGGGCATCCTGAATGAGCTGCGAGGGTGCATAAAAGCCCATGGGCTGGCTGTTGAGCAGTGCTGCACAGAAGGCGTCTGGGTGATGAGACTTGAGCCAGCAGCTGACATAGACCAGCAGGGCAAAGCTGGCCGCATGGGACTCTGGAAAACCGTATTCACCAAAGCCCTGGATCTGGGCAAAGACGCGCTGGGCAAACGACTCGTCATAGCCGCGGGCCAGCATGCCTTTGACGAGCTTGTCTTGAAACGGCCCCAGGCTGCCACGCTTGCGCCAGGCGGCCATGGCCCGGCGCAATTGGTCTGCCTCGCCGGGGCTAAAGCCCGCTGCCAGAATGGCCAGTTGCATGACCTGTTCCTGAAAGATGGGCACGCCCAGTGTTCGGGAGAGGGCTTGCTCGACCTCGGGGCTGGGATAGTCGATGGGCTCGAGTCCCTGTCGTCTTTGCAGGTAGGGATGCACCATGCCCCCTTGAATGGGACCGGGCCGAATAATCGCGACCTCAATAACCAGGTCATAAAAGCAGCGGGGCTTGAGCCTGGGCAGCATGCTCATCTGGGCCCGCGACTCAATCTGAAAGACCCCGATGGTGTCAGCCGCACAGATCATGTCGTAGGTCTGAGCGTCTTCTGGCGGGATGTCCTGCATGAGCATCGGGCCTTGCCCGGCTTTCTGGCCAACCAGTTGCAAAGCCTTCTGAATGGCCGAGAGCATGCCCAGGGCCAGGACATCGACCTTGAGCAGACCCAAGGCATCGATGTCATCCTTGTCCCACTGAATGATGCTGCGAGCCTCCATGGCCGCGTTCTCAATGGGCACCAGGTCACTCAATTGACGACGGGCAATGACAAAGCCGCCCACATGCTGAGACAGGTGTCTTGGAAAACCCATGATGCGATTGGTGAGATCGGCCCATCGCTCGGACAAGGGTGTGACGGGAAGTCCCTCGGCCTGAATCTGCTGGCCGTCCCACCAGCTCCGGCCTTTGGCGGCCTGATCCACCAGCTCAGGGTCCAGACCCAGGGCCTTGCCGACATCGCGCAGGGCGGATCGGGGTCGGTAGCGAATGATGGCTGCGGCCAGGGCGGCTCGATGCCGGCCGTATTTCTCGTAGAGGTACTGAATGACCTCTTCACGTCGGTGGTGCTCAAAGTCGACATCGATGTCAGGTGGTTCTTGTCGCTCTTTGGAGATGAAGCGCTCAAAGAGCATGCTCATGCGAGAAGGGTCGACCTCGGTGATGCCCAGGCAGTAGCAGACCGCTGAGTTGGCCGCTGAGCCTCGCCCCTGACAGAGAATGCCTTTGGATCGGGCAAAGGCCACGATGTCATAGACCGTGAGGAAGTAGGGCTCATAACGCAGTTCGGCAATGAGCGCCAATTCGTGCTCGATCTGCTGACGAACCTGTGATGGCATGCCCTGTGGGTATTGATGAGCGGGATAGCGCTGTGAGGCCCCTTGCTCGGTCAGGTGTCGCAGCCATTGGCCAGGGGTGAGGCCAGGCGGCACGATTTCATCGGGGTACTCATAGCGCAACTCGTCTAGCGAGAACTGGCATTGAGAAGCGATCTGAAGCGTCTGCTGCAGAAAGGCCTCTGGGACATGTCTTGCGATGCGCAGGCGAGGTCGCAGGTATTGCTCAGCATTGGCAGTGAGCAGTCGTCCGCATTGGGCAATCGTCTTGCCATGGCGAATTGCGGTGAGCAGGTCTAGTAGGGGCTTGTCTCGCCGACGGTGCATGCGGACATCTCCCACGGCGGCAAGGGGGGTGCGCAGCAGGGCAGACAGGCCCATGAGCTGCTGTTGCCAGATTCGATCGTCGATGTGCAGGTGTTGGCTGCAGCCAATGAAGAGTTGGTCTGAGAACAGGGCCTTGAGCCAACGGCCTTGGCTGTGCAAGGGCTGATCAGACAGTGCCAGGCTTGGTAGCCAAATGCACAGACAGTGGTCCAGGCTGGTGGCCTGTAGCATCTGGGCGTCGAGCCAGTAGCTGCCCTTGGGGGCTCGGGTTCTGGTCTGGGTGATCAGGCCGCAGAGCTGCTGCCAGCCCGTACGGTCTTTGACCAGAAAGACCAAGTCCAGAGGCTGTCCCAGGTGGGCGTTGACGGTAAAGCGTGCCCCATGAATCAGATGAAAGCCCAGAGACTGTGCCGCCAGGTGGGCCCGCACCGAGCCACTGACACTGGCCTCATCCGTCAGAGCCAGGGCCCGATAGCCCAGGGCATGGGCCCTGGCCACCAGATCTTCTGGGTAGCCGCTGGCCTTTAGAAAACTGAAGTGGCTGGCGCAGACCAGTTCGGCATAGGCGAGTTCGTTGGACACGACCGGCCTCTAGCCAAAATAGCCATGCAAGAACCACTGGTGGTCTGGGTTGCGAAAGATCCAGACCAGCTGCTGGTCATGGGTCTGGGCAATGAAATAGTCGCGTTGGATGGGCTGCTCCCACCAGTGGGTCTCGATGCGTTCGGGGCCGGCCTTGAGCTGCAGGGGCTGATTCAGGCAGGGCCGGTGTCCTTGTCGTCTGAGGGCCTGTGGTGGGTCGAGCAGCCAGAGTGGGCGTGCGGGCTGACCAGGGCTGCGCCAGTCAGACTGCTCAGGCTTGTTGGGCCTGTTCGACTCACCGGATCTGCTGTGTCTGTCTGCATGGGTTTTTCGACTGGCGACGGCTTGCCAGGGCAGCCAATGACAGGCCTGTTCGGGTGCATGGCTGTCTTGTAGTTGGGGGATCAGAATCTGGTCTGGTCCGAGTCGCTGTGAAAGCCTGCTGAGCAGGTCTTGAAGTTGTTCAGCCCTCTGGCTGGGGCCAGAGAAAAAATCTAGGGAGCAGGCTTGGTGTGACTCGAGCTGGTCGATCTGGAGGCAGATGGATTCGATGCTGGTGTCGAAACGATGCTGTTCAAGCTGAATCTGCAGACAACGCAAGACTTGCAGCAGGTCTGCGGTGGGCTGGGCCAGTTCAACGGCCAGCCGCAGGCCGGATGGCTGGGCCTGACGGCTGCTGGCCTGAAACAAAAAGACGAAGCATCGGCTGCCAGATTGCCTGGCCCTGAGCCAGGCGGTGGCATGCATCAATAATTTTTCGCTGGCCTGTAAGAGCAGGCCCTGGCTGATCTGATGTGCACTGGTGATGGGCAGCTCTAGGCTCTGAGAAAAACGAGCCGACGGCACGATGGGTTCACGAGGATCTGGCCGCTGGCCGAGTGCTGCATCGATGGCCTTGAGCAGTTCTGGACCAAAGCGTTTGTTCACGCCTGCGCGCGGTAGTCTGAGCAGACCACCCAGTTGATAGACCCCCATGCGAGAGAGCACCGCTAGGTGAGACTGAGCCTGTGGGATGCACTGCAGCGGCAGGGCTGCCAGGCTGGGCAGTGGCTTGAAAGATGGATCGGGGCTGGTTTGTTGACTGCGCCAACGGGCAGTCCAGTCGGCAGCCCTGGGCGTGTGGCCCAGGGCCAGGTCGATCTGGTGGCCCCAGGATTGGTAGCTGCGTTCAATGGTCTGGCAGAGCTGGTCTAGACCGCCCCAGAGTCTTAGGCTGGCCTGCACCTCGAGCAGGATGTGGTCTGGCCAGTCGCCCTGGCAGACCATTGGGGTGAACTGCAGGGCCCACTGCTCAGCTGTGGAGTGGACTGGGGTTTGAAATCGACAGGCGATCCAGAGCATGGGGAAGGCCTTTGATCTGGCTGGTCGACAACGACGGTACGACAGCGGTTGAGTTGTGTGGGACCTGTGGATTGGCTGGGGGGTTGGCGTTGACTTGCTGCATGACCCGACCGGGTACCGGCAGGTTGATGAGGATGGGGTCGAGCTGAACCGGACCACGACGCTTGATGATGTGAACCCCGAGACCCGGATAGGCTCGTGGCAGCAGTGCGAGCCGAAGAGGGGCCGCTGAGGCCTGGTGCTGCTCGGACAAGGGACGAAACAAAAAGACAGGTCCGGTGGCCAGCCGAGCCGCCAGTTGAAAGCGACGAATCTGTTGGGCGGTGGTCTGCTGTGGGGCCCAGGCCAGCAGGGCACCAAAGCCTTGGGCCTTGAGGCTTTGTTCGATGGCCCAGAGTCGGTCTGCTGACTGGGTGGCACGAATCACAATGAACTGCTCTGTGGGCAGGCCCAAGGCCGCCAAGGCTGGGGCATAGGGCATTTGGGGTGGGGCGAGCATGAGGATTTTTTTGCCAGCCTGTGCCAGGCGACGCAGAGCTGGTGCCAGCAGACGCAGCTCGCCAGCACCCAGCCCGCGAACCAGTAGCTCGGTGAGACAGCCGGTGGGCCAACCGCCACCCGGCAACTGGGCGTTGAGGGCAGGATGTCCACTGCAGACCGATGACTGCTGGGCTTTGGCCTGCAGGTCTGTGGCTTGACGCAGATCGGGATGAATGTGCATGTGCTGCATGGGACTGGATGGCGTGGCTTGCCTGGTTTGCCTGGTTTGCATTAGGACTGGCGGATCATGCCGACGGCCAGGCCCTCGATGGTCAAGGGTTCTTGCCGCGTGTCGATCCGAATGACTGGGTAGTCTGGGTTTTCGGGGTGGAGCAAGACGGTGTGGCCTTGACGCTCGAAGCGCTTGACGGTGACCTCGTCTTCGAGACGTGCGACCACCACCTGACCATTGCGGACCTCGGATGGGTTGGCGAGTTTTTTGACGGCCAACAGGTCGCCATCGAGCAGTCCGGCATCGCGCATGCTGAGGCCACGGACTTTGAGCAGGTAATCGGGCTGGGTTTTGAAGAGGGCCGGGTCGACCTGGAAGTGCTCTTCGATGTGCTGCTGGGCCAGGATGGGCGAGCCTGCCGCCACCCGACCCACCAAGGGCAGGCTGATGGTCTGCAGACTTTCGCCGAGCCTGGCCATGGTGTTGAGCAGTCTTTGGCCGGCTGCGGACTTGGCAGACTTGGGTGTGCCGGCATCGGGTTCGATGAGTTGAATGCCCCGTGAGGCGCCAGCGGTCATGCGAATGGCGCCTTTTTTGACCAGGGCCTTGAGGTGTTCTTCAGCTGCGTTGGGGGACTTAAAGCCCAGGGCCTGACAAATCTCAAGGCGGGTGGGGGGGAAGCCCGTATCCTGGATGTGACTGCGGATAAGATTGAGAATCTCTTGTTGTCTTGGGGTCAGCAGTTTCATGTTGGCACCGATTTATTACTGAATATTTATACAGTACTCTTGTGTTCCAGAAAGTTCAAGCCATGTCTGTTCAATCCCCCCATCACCAAGCTGCTAGCCCATCTGCCGGCCATGCGCCGATCACGGCCTCGCATTTCTTTGTAAGCCTGCCAGTCTCGTCCTTTGCCATCGTCATGGGCCTGTCAGGCCTGTCTCTGGTCTGGGCTCGTACGGCCTCTTTGGGCTGGCTACCGGACTGGGCGCCCTTGATCTCTGGCCTGACCGGCCTGCTGGCCTTTGCAGTGTTTGTCGGCCTGGCGGTCTTGTATGCCGGCAAGTGGAGTCGCAACCCCAAGGCGGTTCATGAGGAATGGCAGCACCCGGTGAAGTCATCTTTTTTTGCGGCAGTCTCGGTCTCGTTTGCCCTGTTGGCCACGGTCAGCTTTCACCTGTTTAGCCCACTGGCACTGCCCCTGTGGGTGGTGGGGGCGGTCCTTCAGGTCCTGGCCATGATCATGGTGCTCAATGCCTGGGTTCATCGCGAGACCCTGGCCCCGGTGCATGCCAGTCCAGTCTGGTTTATTCCCGCAGTGGCCAATGTGGTGATTCCCTTGGCTGGTGTTCGGCTGGGATTCGTAGAGCTGTCTTGGTGGTTCTTTGCGGTGGGCATTTTGTTCTGGGGGCTGTTGCTGACCCTGGTGATGGCTCGGCTGTTGTTTGTTCAGCCCCCCCTGCCTGAGCGCTTGATTCCCACCCTGTGTATTTTCCTGGCGCCACCAGCCGTGGGCTTTCTGTCTTGGGTCTTGCTCTCGGGCCAGTACGCCGATGGCCGCAGCCTGGATGTCGTGGGCCATCTGCTTTACGGCTCGGCCATCTTCTTCGCACTCTTTCTGCTGAGCCAGTTGCGTCGGTTTGCCCGGTTGCCGTTTTACCTGTCGTGGTGGGCCTTTTCGTTTCCGGTGGCTGCCTTCACCACGGCCACATTGGTCTACCAGAGCTTTGTCCCCAGCATCTGGATGAAGGCCCTGGCGGTTGGCCTGGTCGCCTTTTCAACCGTTCTGATTTTCTGGCTGCTGGTTCGCACTGTGCTGGCCATTGTCCGCGCTGAACCCCAATTGATTGATTAGCCATGAGCCAAGACCTCAAGACCCTCACACGCCAAGACTTTGTGCATTTCATGGCCATTCCAACCCGTTGGATGGACAACGATGTCTATGGCCATGTGAACAACGTCAACTACTACAGCTACTTTGACACGGTGGTGAACCAGTACCTGATCGAGCAGGGTGTGCTCGACATTCAGAAGAGTCCCGTGGTGGGTCTGGTGGTGCAGACCGGCTGCAGTTACTTTTCCTCGATCGCCTTCCCAGACCTGATTCATGCGGGCCTACGCGTGACCAAGCTCGGCAACTCCAGCGTGCGCTACGAGGTGGGTCTTTTTAAAAATGAAGACCAGCAGGTCTCAGCCGCTGGGCATTTCATTCATGTCTACGTAGACCGCCAGACCCAGCGACCCGTCAGCCTGCCCGAGCCCTTGCGGGCCGTGCTGCAGCAGATTTACATCCCAGCGTAGTTGGGGCCACCAGACCCCTCTGGGGTCACCCAGACAATGTTCTGGCTGGGGTCTTTGATGTCACAGGTCTTGCAGTGCACGCAGTTCTGGGCATTGATGCGCAGGCTGGCCCCTTCTGCTGGTGAGGTGATGGCATTGCCAGCGGCATCTAGGTATTCATAGACACCGGCCGGGCAGTAGCGGGCCTCGGGTCCCGCGTACTGGGCCAGGTTGAGCGAGACCGGGACCTTGTCGTCTTTGAGGGTGAGGTGGGCCGGCTGGTTTTCCTCGTGGTTGGTCGCCGACAAAAACACGGACGAGAGTCGATCAAAACTCAGCACGCCATCGGGCTTGGGATAGTCGATGGGCTGGTGCTGGCTGGCGGGCTCGAGATAGGCGTGGTCGGGTTTGGTGTTGCGCAGGGTAAAGGGCGCCTTGCCTCCAAACAGGGTCTGGTCGATGCCCACCAGCAGGCTGCCCCAGAACAATCCCTTGCCCATGGCTGGTTTGAAGTTACGGGCCTTGTAGAGCTCTTGGTAAAGCCAGGAGGATTCAAAGGCCTTGGGGTATTGATCCAAGAGGGCCGGTCGCTTGTCCTGGGCCAGGGCCTGGAAACAGGCCTCGGCCGCCAGCAGGCCTGTCTTGATGGCGGCATGGCTGCCCTTGATGCGCGAGGCATTCAGAAAGCCCGCGTCGCAGCCGATGAGGGCGCCACCTGGGAAGACCAGCTTGGGCAGGCTGTTCAAGCCACCAGCCGTGATGGCCCGAGCACCGTAGCCCAGGCGCTTGCCGCCGGAGAGCTGTTCGGCAATGGCCGGGTGGGTCTTGTAGCGCTGGAATTCCTCAAAGGGCGAGAGCCAGGGGTTTTTGTAGTTCAGGCCCACCACAAAGCCCACCGCCACCTGGTTGTCCTTCAGGTGGTAGAGAAACGAGCCGCCATAGGTGTTGCGGTCTAAGGGCCAGCCAGCAGTGTGAATGACCAGGCCTGGCTGAGACTGCGCGGCCGGGACTTCCCAGAGTTCTTTGAGGCCAATGCCGTAACTCTGAGGATCGGCCTTGGCATCTAGCTGGAAGCGACTGATGAGCTGTTTGCCCAGATGACCACGCGAGCCTTCAGCAAACAGGGTGTACTGGGCATACAAGGCCATGCCCCGGGCGTACTGGTCAGTGGGCTGGCCGTCTTTGCCAATGCCCATGTCACCAGTGGCCACGCCAATGACCTGCTGGTCGTCGTTGTAGAGGACCTCGGCTGCGGCAAAGCCCGGGTAGACGTCGATGCCCAGGCTCTCGGCCTGCTGGCCCAGCCACTTCACGACGTCCGACAGGCTCACCACGTAGTTGCCATGGTTCTTGAAGCAACCCGGCAGCAGGAATTGGGGTGTCTTGTAGGCGCCGGTCGGTGTTAGAAACAGGAAGCGGTCTTCGGTCACCGGCGTGTGAAGGGGGGCGCCCATGGTCTGCCAGTCTGGGAAGAGCTCGGACAGGGCAATGGGGTCCATGACTGCGCCCGACAGGATATGGCCGCCAACCTCTGCACCTTTTTCGAGCACGCAGACGGAGAGTTCACGGCCGACCTGGTTGGCCAATTGCTTCAGGCGGATGGCAGCTGACAGCCCGGCAGGGCCGGCGCCAACAACCAGGACATCAAACTCCATTGACTCGCGTTCCATGCGCATCCTTTTTGGCTGGGGCAGATAAACTAGGCGACAGGTAAAAGTCGTTAGACCCTCATTTTACTGGTCTGACCGGTTGTAAACCCTGTGGAGTCAACATGAACAAGCTTTATCCCAGCGCCCATGCGGCACTCGAAGACGTTTTAAAAGACAACATGACCCTGGCCGTTGGCGGCTTTGGCCTGTGCGGTATTCCAGAGGCCCTGATTCTGGCGGTTCGGGAGTTGGGCGCCCAGAACCTGACGGCCATTAGCAACAACGCGGGCGTGGATGGCAAGGGGCTGGGTCTCTTGCTGGAGAGTCGGCAGGTTAAGAAAATGATTTCGTCCTATGTGGGCGAGAACAAAGAGTTCGAGCGCCAGTTTCTGGCCGGTGAGCTTCAGCTGGATTTCACGCCCCAGGGCACGCTGGCCGAGAAACTGCGGGCTGGTGGTGCGGGCATCCCAGCCTTTTTCACCAAGACCGGTGTGGGCACGGTGGTCGCCGATGGCAAAGAGATTCGCGAGTTTGACGGCCAGCAGTACGTGATGGAGCGCAGCCTGTTTGCCGATATTGCCCTGGTCAAGGCCTGGAAGGCTGACAAGGCCGGCAATCTGGTCTACCGCTACACCTCGCGCAACTTCAATCCCAATGTCGCCATGGCCAGTCACATGACCATCGTCGAGGTCGAGGAGATTGTGGAGACCGGCAGTCTGCATCCCGATCAGATTCACACGCCGGGCATCTTTGTAAAACGCATGGTCCACAACCCCACGCCCGCCAAATACATCGAGCAGCGTACAACCCGCAGCGCCTGATTCACCCTGGCTGCGACTGACAACGAATTGATTGGAGAGTAGAGATGGCATGGACCCGCGATGAGATGGCACAACGTGCTGCCAAAGAGCTACGGGATGGTTTTTATGTGAACCTGGGGATTGGTATTCCAGGCCTGGTCGCCAACAACGTGCCCGATGGCATGGAGGTCTGGCTGCAGTCCGAAAACGGCCTGCTGGGCATTGGCCCCTATCCGCTGGAGGCCGAGGTCGATGCCGACCTGATCAACGCCAGCAAGCAGACGGTGACCACGCTGCCGGGTTCAGCGATTTTCTCCAGTGCCGACTCCTTTGCCATGATCCGTGGTGGCCACATCAACCTGGCCATTCTGGGCGCCATGCAGGTCAGCGAAAAAGGCGATCTGGCCAACTGGATGATCCCGGGCAAGATGGTCAAGGGCATGGGTGGGGCCATGGACTTGGTGGCCGGTGTGGACCGCGTGATTATTCTGATGGAGCACACGGCCAAGAAAAAAGACGGCACCGAAGACTTGAAGATTCTGAAGGAATGCACGCTGCCACTCACAGGCGTCGGCGTGGTCGATCTGATCATCACCGACCTGTGTGTTCTGGAAGTGGCGCGCCATGGCCTGCGCCTGGTGGAGTTGGCGCCTGGGGTGACCAAAGAGGAGGTCATGGCCAAGACGGGCTGCCTGGTCATCGCGTAGAATTAACCTTTCCACTCGCGGATGTCTGTTATGCCCAAGTTTGTCTTTGTTACCGGTGGTGTTGTGTCCTCCTTGGGCAAGGGCATCGCCGCCGCGTCGATGGGGGCCATCCTGGAATCCAGGGGCCTCAAGGTCACCATCATCAAGATGGATCCCTACCTCAACGTTGA
>JBEDMQ010000065.1:0-2516 GCA_041171045.1 Pseudomonadota bacterium | reverse complement strand
CTGGCCATGGCCTTTGCCTTGCTCGCCTGGGAGCGGGCGGCCAGGGGTGGGGCCAGCTATGCAGGGCGGTCTCGGCCCGTCATCAACCGCGAGCCCCTTCGGGGCCTTGCCCGGTTCTGGGTGCCCGTGGTCTGCAGCCTGGCCGGGGTCGTTGGGTTTGTGATTCCCATGGGTCTGCTGCTTCATGCAGCGCTAACGGCAGATGTGATGCTGCGTGCTGGCACCCTGCTGGCCCAGGCTGGACAGACCGCGCTCTACGCCAGCTATGCGGTCTTGCTGATTCTGCCCATCGCGGTGTTGCAGGCCTATGTCTTGCGATCAAACGCCGAGTCTTGGCTGGCCAAGGCGACTCGGCTGGCCTGCTCTGGCTATGCCGTTCCCGGACTCGTGGTGGCCGTGGGTCTGTTGGCCTGGTCCGCACTCTTCACGCAGTCGATGATGGCCTGGTTCGATTGGCGCATCACCCTGACGGTCACCAGTCTGTTGGTGGTCGGCGGCTACCTGACTCGCTTTTTCACGGTGGGCTTTTCCAGCGTCGAGACCTCGATGGCTCGCATCACGCCCAGCCTGGATTGGTCTGCCAGAAGCCTGGGTCTGTCGCCCCTTCGGGTCTTACAGCTGGTCCACCTGCCCATCCTGCGTCGAGGCGTGCTGGTGGGCGGATTGCTCGTCTTTGTGGACGTGGTCAAAGAGCTGCCGATCACCCTGGTGCTTCGTCCCTTTAATGTCGAGACCCTGGCGGTGGCAGCCCACCACTTTGCCGCAGACGAGCGGCTGGCCGATGCGGCCTGGCCCTCGATTGCCATTGCCCTGGTGGGCCTGATTCCGGTCTTGGTCCTAGGCCCCAGAGCCCGCTAGTTGGTCCAGCAATTCGTGTTGAACTGATCGACCCTGGCCCGTGCGGCGCAGGCGATAGCTGCCGTTGGGCTGCATGACCCAGCTGCTGTCGGTGTCGGTCAGGTGCATGCGCAGCCCCTCACGAATGACCCGCTTTTTCAGAGTGGGGTTGAGCACGGGGACAGCCAGCTCGACACGGCGGAAGAAGTTGCGATCCATCCAGTCGGCACTCGACAGGTAGACCTGTTCATCGCCGTCGTGGCGGAAATAAAAGATCCGACTGTGTTCCAGAAAGCGCCCGATGGTGGATCGCACCTGGATGTTGTCAGAGAGTCCCGGTATGCCAGGCCGCAGCATGCAGATGCCACGGATGATCAGGTCCACTTTGACCCCGGCCTGACTCGCGGCGTAGAGCTTCTCGATGACTTCGAGCTCTACAAGTGAGTTCATCTTGGCCATGATGTGGGCCCGCTTGCCCTGCTTGGCCAATCTCATCTCTTGGGAGATGGCCTTCATGACATTGGCATGCAGGGTAAAGGGCGAGTGCCAGACCTTGCGTGTGGGCTTGTTTTGGCCCAGACCGGTGAGCTGATGAAAGATCTCGTGCACATCTGCGCAGATCTGTGGGTCTGCGGTGAACAGGCCAAAGTCCTCGTATAGGCGGGCCTTGCCCGGGTGGTAGTTGCCGGTCCCCAGGTGGGCATAGCGGCGCAGTCCCGTCTTCTCGCGTCGAACCACCAGGCAGGCCTTGGCATGGGTCTTGTTGCCCACCACCCCAAAGACCACGTGAGCCCCGACCTGCTCCAGCTTAGAGGCCCAGTTGATGTTGGTCTCTTCATCAAAGCGGGCCATCAGCTCCACGACGACGGTGACCGCCTTGCCAGACTTGGCCGCCAGAATCAGCGAGTCCATGAGCTCCGAGGTCTGGCCAGTTCGGTAGACGGTCATGTTGATGGCCACCACCGCTGGGTCTCGAGCGGCTGCCTGCAGAAAGTCTATGACGGCGTTGAAGCTCTCGTAGGGGTGGTGCATCAGGACATCGCCCTTGGCGATCTCCACAAACGGGTTCTCGCGCGACAGCCGGCTGGGGTAGCTCGCCATGAAGGCGGGAAATTTAAGGTCGGGCCGATTGACCAAATCGGGCAGGCTCATCAGGCGAACCAGGTTGACCGGTCCATTGACCCGGTAGCAGTCCATGGTCTCCAGACGGTACTCGCGCTTGAGCAGGTCGAGCAGGTGATCAGGCGTGGCCTCGGAGACCTCGATGCGAACCGCATCGCCAAACTGTCGCTGTGAGAGTTCACCACGAAGCGTCTCGCGCAGGTCGGTGATCTCTTCGTCATCCACAAACAGGTCGCTGTTGCGGGTGACCCGAAACTGATGAACGCCCAACACCGTCATGCCTGGAAAGAGTTCCTGGACGTTGTCCTGAACCACCGAGGTCAGCATCATGAAGCCGTGGGGATAGCCAGAGACCTCTGGGGGCACGGGAATAAGCCTGGGCAGAATCCGGGGCGCCTGCACCACGGCCACCGTGCCACGGCGGCCGAAGGCATCCTTGCCCTTGAGCTCGACAATGAAGTTCAGGCTCTTGTTGAGCGTTCTGGGGAAGGGGTGAGAGGGGTCCAGGCCGATGGGGGTGAGCACCGGCAAGACTTCTTTCATGAAGTATTGATGGG
>JBEDMQ010000064.1:0-3277 GCA_041171045.1 Pseudomonadota bacterium | reverse complement strand
GGACTCGAACCTCCACAGTGTTGCCACCGCTAGGACCTGAACCTAGTGCGTCTACCAATTCCGCCATCTGGGCTTACGGACCCGCTACTTTAATGGGATTCTGAAAATTGTCAAAGTCACGTCGCAATCGACCCACCCAGTCAGCGGAGACCAAGTCATCCGCGAGGTCCTCTGCACGTCTTACAGAGGAGACTGAGGCCGGCGGCCCCCAGTTCTCTGGTCGTCTCATCGGACACCGAGACGGCTTTGGATTCATCGCGCCTGACACCGGAGGCGACGATGTCTTTGTCTCGCCGCGCGAGATGCTTAAGGCCATGCACGGCGACCGGGTGACGGCCCGCATCATTGGTTCTGATCGACGTGGCCGACCGGAGGCCATGATCGTCGAAGTGTTGGAGCACACCATCGACAAGCTGGTGGGACGGCTGGTGCATGAGCGTGGGATTGTCTTGGTGGTTCCAGAAGACCAGCGCATCAAGCACGACATCATCGTCTCCGCTGGGGACACCATGGGCGCCAAACCCGGTCAGGTGGTGATGGTCGAGATCCTCGACCCGCCGACGCGCTACACGCCCCCCGTGGGTCGGGTAGTGGAAGTGCTCGGCAGCATCGAGGATCCGGGTATCGAAGTTGAGATCGCGGTGCGTAAATTCGATGTGCCCCATCAGTTTTCAGATGAAGCCCTGAAGTGCGCGAGCAAACTGCCGGACCAGGTACGCACCGCTGACGTTAAAGACCGGATCGACCTGCGAGACGTGGACCTCATGACCATCGATGGTGAGGATGCTCGCGACTTTGACGATGCGGTCTATGCCGAGCCCTTTGGGCCGGGCGGCAAGAAGGGCTGGCGCCTGTTGGTGGCCATTGCTGACGTGAGCCATTACGTACAGGATGGTGACGGGCTGGACCGCGATGCCTTCGCTCGAGCGACCTCGGTCTATTTCCCGCGTCAGGTCCTTCCCATGTTGCCGGAGAAACTCTCCAACGGCCTGTGTTCGCTCAATCCAAACGTCGAGCGTCTGGCGATGGTCTGCGACATGGTGGTGGGCCCCGATGGGCTGGTGAAGGCCTATCAGTTCTACGAGGCGGTGATTGAGTCATCGGCGCGACTCACCTACGAGCAGGCCTGGACCGCTCTGTCCGACCCCACGGGGCCTGAGGCCCGGGTGCTGGGTCCCAAGTTCCAGGTACTCAGTCACTTAGAAGCAGTCTTCCGAGCTCTCCTGGCTGCTCGCGAGCAGCGCGGGGCCTTCGAGATTGAGACGGTCGAGACCATCATGCGTACCGATGCCCAGGGCCGCATCGACAAGATCCTGCCCCGCATGCGCAACGATGCCCACCGGTTGATTGAGGAGTGCATGCTGGCGGCCAATACCAGTGCTGCGGATCTGATCATTCGCTCCAAGCGTCAGGGCCTATTCCGTGTGCATGAGGGACCGACGCCCGAGAAGCTCTCGGCGTTGCGCGAGTTTCTGAAACTGCAGGGCCTGCGGCTGGCCGGAGGCGAGGACCCATCGCCTGCTGATTACGCGCGCCTGTCGCGGGAGATGAAGCAGCGGCCCGACTACAAGTTGCTGCAGACGCTATTGCTGCGGTCCATGCAGCAGGCCATTTACAGCCCCGACAACGTTGGTCACTTTGGCTTGGCCTATCCGGCCTACACCCACTTCACTTCGCCGATTCGTCGCTACCCGGACCTGTTGGTCCACCGGGTGATCAAGAACATTCTGGCGGAAAAGATTTACACGCCGATATACGGAGAACTGCAGACCGATCCATCGGGTCGTCGAAAGAAGGCGGCCAACACCCATGAGAGTCTGTCTCGTTGGCGTGTGATTGGTGAGCATTGCTCGGCTGCTGAGCGGCGAGCTGACGATGCCTCTCGAGATGTCGAGGCCTGGCTCAAATGCCAGTTCATGAAAGACCGAGTGGGTGAGCAGATGGCCGGTACCGTCACCGGTGTTGCGCCGTTTGGATTGTTTGTCACGCTCGATGCCTTGTATGTGGAGGGCCTGATTCATGTGTCGGAGTTGGGAGCCGAATACTTCCAGCACAACGACATCGTCCACGAGCTGCGCGGTGAGCGAACGGGTCGCCGCTTCCGCCTTTATGACCCAGTAAACGTGCAGGTGTCTCGAGTGGACCTGGATGCGCGTCGTATAGAGTTTCGTTTGATCCCATCGATGATGCGAGCGGTGAAGAAGACGGGGCTGCCCTCACGAGAAGAGTTTGATGAGCAGTACGCTCTGCAGGGTGGGGTGGACGCTGATGATGACTTCTTGGCTTCGGGGACGTTGGAGCGCGGCGCTGGTGGTCCAGGCGGTGCCAGGGGCCGCGGTCGGGCCATTGGCAAGTCGGGGCAGGCTGGCAAGGCGGCCAAGGGGGCCAAGGCGAGTAAGTCAGCCAGGGGGACTCATGGTGCTGCGCCAGCTGCCAAGGCAGCCAGCGTAAAAGCGCCCAAGGCGGCTCGTGGTCGACGTGGCCGAAAGTCTCGCTAGATGGCCAGGGGTCCACGGTCAGCGTCGTCGCCCTCTCGCGGTCAGCCAGAGGGCCAGACTCATGGCCAGGCGTCTAGCCAGACCGTAAAACTCTGCGGCTTTCATGCAGTGCGGGCGCGCCTCCGGATAGCAGCCGATACGATCAGCGAGGTCTGGGTTGAGCCCTCCCGGAAAGACCAACGCATCAAGGCCTTGGTAGATGAGTTACAGAAGGCTGGCATCACGGTCAAGACTGCCGATATGGCCAGGCTCGATGGGCTCTCCTTGGGCCAGCGTCACCAAGGGGTGGTGGGGGTTGCTGCGGCCCGACAGATGGTCGACGACCTCTCGACTCTTTTAGAGCAACTGCAGGACCAGCCGGCCAGCAGTCGTTTCTTGTTGTTTTTGGATGGCGTGACCGATCCACACAACCTTGGCGCCATCATGCGCACAGCGGACGCCGCTGGTGTGGCCGCCGTAGTCGCTCCAAAAGACCACAGTGCACCGCTTAATGATGTGGTGATGCGTGTGGCCGCAGGCGGTGCAGATCGCGTGCCCTATATTCAAGTCACTAACCTGAGCCGCGCCATAGAGGATGTTCAAGATGCTGGTTATCAGGTCTATGGACTCGATGGGGATGCCGAGCAGTCCCTCTACAAGGCTGACCTGAGGGGATCTCTGGTTCTGGTCATGGGTGCGGAAGGTGACGGGATCCGTCGGCTGGTGAAGTCTCACTGTGATGCGCTTTACCGGCTTCCCATGAAGGGTGGCGTCGAGAGCTTGAATGTCTCGGTGGCCAC
>JBEDMQ010000063.1:0-13018 GCA_041171045.1 Pseudomonadota bacterium | reverse complement strand
TGCGTGGGCCTGTATGAGGGGCAAAGGCTGTTGGCGGGGCTTTACTTTGTTAATCTCGGGGCCATGGTCTTTGGAGAGAGTATGTTTACCCGAGTCAGCAACGGCTCAAAAGTCTGCCTCGCCGCCCTGGTTCATGCCTGTCAACAGGCCGGGGTGGCGCTCATCGACTGCCAGCAGGAGACCGAGCACTTGGCAAGCCTTGGTGCTGCGCCCGTGACCCGGGCTGAGTTTGAGCATCACTTGCAGCAGACCGTAGCAGCCGATCCAGTGGCCTGGCCAACCACCACTTATGACTGGTCGGCCCTCACCCATCGCAGGACATCGCATGGCTGACCTCAACGACCTGCCCATGAGCCGGCTGCAGTTCTATGTCACTGCACCCTATCCATGCAGCTATCTACCGGGACGGCGGGCCAGGTCTCAGGTTGCTACGCCCAATTACTTGATCACAGGACCGGTCTATGGGGATCTGGTCCAACTCGGTTTTCGACGCAGTGGTCACTTTGCCTATCGGCCTTATTGTGACCACTGCCGAGCCTGTCGCCCGATTCGGCTCGAGGTCGCCGCCTTCCGTCCTTCCAGAACCCAAAAGAAAATCTACCGTCGACTCTCCGGGCGTCTGACCGCCCGCATAGAGCCGCTGGCCTTTCAGCCTGAACACTACGACCTCTACCTGCGCTACCAGGCCAGCCGTCACGCCGGTGGCGGCATGGATCAAGACAGCAAAGACCAGTACGCCCAATTTCTATTACAAAGTCGAGTCGATACCCAATTGGTTGCGTTTTACGATGCCCAGCAACACCTGGTGATGGTCTCGATCATCGATGTACTGCCCGAGGGACTGTCGGCGGTTTACACCTTCTACGACCCCGGTCTCGAGCAATCCTCTCTTGGAACTTACGGGATTCTCTGGCAGATCGCCCAATGCCAACAAATGGGACTGCCACATGTCTACCTAGGCTACTGGATCGAAGCCAGCCCCAAGATGGCCTACAAGGCCAATTTCCAACCAGCAGAGGTCTTGATTGAGGGGTCCTGGCGTGCACTCAGACCACTCACCGATATTCATCCGAATGCCTAAGACTGCACTTGCCTTTAAGGCCTACCCATTGGCCAGACGGTTTCTGTTTTCCTTGGATCCGGAGACTGCTCATGAACTGAGCCTCTCAGGACTCGACTTTGCCCACCGTTGGCTCGGTGGAATCTTGCCAGCGGCGCGCCCCATCCCAACGTCAAGTCCAGTGGAGTTGGCAGGTCTGCGATTCCCAAACCGGGTCGGCCTGGCCGCGGGTCTCGACAAAAACGCCGCCCACATCGATGGCCTATCTCGATTTGGCTTTGGGTTTATCGAAGTGGGGACCGTCACACCAGAGGCGCAGCCCGGCAATCCCAAACCGCGTCTTTTTCGACTGCCAGAAGCCAAGGCCCTGATCAATCGCTTCGGCTTCAACAACCAGGGGCTATCGGCCTTCATCACCAACGTTGCACGGTCCGAGTGGGTCCGGGATCGGCGAGGCGTCTTGGGACTCAACATTGGTAAGAATGCCAAGACTCCCATCGAGCAGGCCGCGGATGACTACCTCAAGGGTCTTACCGCCGTCTATCCTTGGGCCGACTACGTCACCGTCAACATCTCCTCGCCCAATACCAAGAACCTGCGCGACCTACAGAATGAACAGGCCTTGGAGGCCCTGTTGGATCGGCTCAAACAGGCACAGGCTCGGTTGGCTCAACAACATGCCAAGGCAGTGCCACTCTTTCTCAAGATCGCCCCCGATATGGACGAGACCGCCCTGGGGCAGTTGATCGAGGTGGTCCGAAGCAAACAAATCGATGGCCTGATTGCCACCAACACCACGCTAGACCGAAGCCTGGTTCGGGGTCTGCGACATGCCTCCGAGACGGGTGGCCTATCGGGCCAGCCAGTCCACCTGCGGAGCCTTCAGACCGTGCGGCAGCTCCGACAAGAGCTGGGGCCGCACTTTCCAATTATTGGCGTCGGCGGCATCCTGTCGGCCCCCGATGGCCTGGCCATGCGGGAAGCCGGTGCAGACCTGGTTCAGGTGTACACAGGCCTGATTTACCGAGGACCAGCCTTGGTCACGGCGTTAGCCGAGCGCCTGGCTAGATAAGAGGCGTACTGCTGGGAGAACGTCTTGCCGCGTGGACTTGGCATGTCACGGTAGGCGCTCCAGCTCTTCACCAAAGGCAACTGGCGAATCAAGTGGCGACGCCCTCCCATCAGCCTTAAGATCACGCTCGCCATGCCGTAAACGGTGCGATAGAGGGCCGGTCTGGCCGCCGCAAAGGCCCAGACCCCCAACAGGGCCCGCTCCGTCCAGGGACGCAGGTGCCGCTCAAACTGCTTCTCTCTGAGCTTGCGCAACAGATCAGGCAGGGGAATCTTGACGGGGCACACCACATGGCACTCACCGCATAACGTAGCTGCCTGCGGCAAGTCCAGCGATTTCTCAATACCCGCATAGGCTGGTGTCAGCACGGAGCCCATGGGCCCAGGGTAGACCCAGCCATAGGCATGGCCTCCAATCTTTTGGTAGACCGGGCAATGGTTCATACAGGCTCCGCATCGAATACACCGGAGCATCTCTTGAAAGGCACCACCCAGAAGACTCGATCGACCACCATCGACCAGCACAAAATACAAATGGTCAGGGCCATCGGTTTCACCGGAGGCACGAGTGCCTGTCAGAAGACTGATGTAATTGGAGATGGACTGCCCGGTCGCTGATCGCGTGAGCAGTCTGGCAATGGTGGCGAAGTCCTCTAGCGTTGGCAGCACCTTCTCAATGCCCGTCACCACCACATGCACCTTGGGCATGATGGTGCACATGCCCTCGTTGCCCTCATTGGTGACCAAGGCGACCGAGCCAGTCTCGGCAATCACGAAGTTACCACCAGTGACGCCCATGTCTGACCGAAGAAACTTTGGCCTGAGCTGCTCCCTGGCCTCGCGGGTGAGCTGCGGAATGTCGGTGAGCTTGGGTTTTTGATGAACCTTGGAAAAGAGCTCTGAGATCTCTTCTTTGTCCTTGTGTATCACCGGCGCAATGATGTGACTGGGGGGTTCGTTGTCGTTGATCTGGAGAATGTATTCGCCCAGATCGGTCTCGACAGGCTCTACACCGGCCTCACGCAGGGCCGCGTTCAAGGCCATTTCTTCGGAGACCATCGACTTGGACTTGGTCACCGTCTTGACCTGGTGCTCCTTGGCAATCTGAACAACCAATTCCGACGCCTGAGCAGCAGACTCCGCGTAGAGCACCTTGGCTCCGCGAGCCGTGGCCTGCTGCTCAAAGATTTCCAGCCACAGGTCAAGGTTCTCAATCGCACGGTTGCGACGCTCAACAGCTGCGTCGCGAGTCGCCTCAAAATCAATCTCAGTGATGGTCGCCGCGCGGGCGGTCACGAACTTTTCGGCCAGACGGCGCAGATTTTTCTGCAGTCGGACATCGGCCAGCTTCTCACCGGCCCTGGCCTGAAAATGCATGGACTGGACTTGCATCAGCGCGGCTCCTTCGAGGATCCTTGGTCTAAGTGACCAGCCAAGACCTCGGCGACGTGCAAGACCTGCGTCTTGTCGTCACCCAGTCGCCTCAGCCGGCCCTCGATGTTGAGCATGCAGCCCAGATCACCCAGAACGACGGCCTGGGCGCCTGTGGCCTGAATGTTGGAAATCTTCTCGTCCACGATGGCAGAGGAGACATCGCCATATTTCAGAGAGAAGGTACCGCCAAACCCACAGCAGGCTCGAGCCTGCTTCATCTCTGTGATCTCAATGCCAGGGATGGATTTCAAAAGGGCTCGCGGCTGCTCACAGACCCCCAACTCCCGCAGGCCGCTGCAGCTGTCGTGATAAGTGACACAGCCTTGCGCCAGACCTGGCACCTGCTGCAGGCCAGCCACTGAGTGCAAAAAGTCAGTAAGTTCATACACCCGAGGTACCAGACGCCCCATTCGTTGCTTGAGGTTGGGATCGTCTGAGAAGAGGTCTGGGTAATGCACCTTGATCATGCCGCCGCAGGAGCCGGATGGGACGACCACATAGTCATAGCCTTCAAGCTGATCCAAGACCCTCTCAGCCAGGCGGTGGGCTGCCTGACGGTCGCCGCTGTTGTAGGCCGGCTGACCACAGCAGGTCTGATCTGGCGGCACGACCACTTCGCAGCCGGCGTGCTCCAGCAAGGTCATCGCCGCAAACCCGATCTCGGGTCGCATCAGATCCACCAAACAGGTCACGAACAGGGCGACCCGGCTACCAGGTTTTAAGGCGCTGACTGCAGACATTCTTGTCATCCCTTTGTAAACTTACATTCTGCCATTTCAACTGGCGAAATTGAATTCCAAAAAAACATGCAGCCAAACGCCGCCAAACTGACCCTTGCACCGCCCATCACCAGCCCCAAGCCGGCTATTCAGGTCATTGAACGCATGAATGCCCTGCTGGACGCACTGGCCCAGCAGTCGGAGCCGGTCAGCCTGAAGTCCCTGTCCCAGACTACCGGGCTGCATGCCTCGACCGCACACCGAATTCTGAATGATCTTGTGCTGGCTCGCATGGTGGACCGGACCGAGCCTGGGCTTTATCAACTGGGCATGCGGCTGCTGGAGCTGGGTAACTTGGTCAAGGCCAGGCTCAACGTTCGAGACGCGGCCGCCGTGCCCATGCGAGACCTGCACCGACTCACTGGGGAGACCATCAACCTGTCGGTCCGACAGGGCGATGAGATTGTCTACATTGAACGGGCGGTGAGTGAACGCTCCGGCATGCAGGTGGTTCGTGCCATTGGTGGCCGCGCACCCCTGCACCTGACCTCCACCGGCAAGCTTTTTCTGGCTGCTGATGACAAGAAGTCTGTCCGCTCCTATGGCATGAGGACCGGCTTGGCTGGTCAGACCAAAAACAGCATCACCGAATTGGGCCGTCTGGAGCGAGAGCTCGATGAGGTGCGGACCAAAGGCTTTGCCCGAGACAATGAAGAACTGGAACTGGGGGTACGGTGTATCGCAGCAGCGATCAGAGACGATGCTGGCCGTCTGGTGGCTGGCTTGTCAATCTCCGCCCCCGCTGACCGAGCCAATGATGGCTGGCTGTCAGCCCTGGAGAGCACAGCCAAAGAAATTTCGGCGGCGCTGGGCTACGAAGCGGAAGAAATGGTAGGCGCTAACACGCGAGCCTGAGGCGCAGCCCGATCACCGGCCCGGTTGGATTTGGGGTTCTCGGCCTGCTGAATCAGCCAACGGCGAATCCTCTCGGCATCCCGCAGGCGCTGGGTTTTACCCTGGGCATCGAGCATCACCATGATGACAGGCCGATCCTCAACCTCCGCCTGCATCACCAGGCATCGACCAGCCTCCTTGATGAAGCCCGTCTTGGAGAGGCCCAGCTCCCAGCGGTCGCCTCGAGCCAAGGCATTGGAATTCATGTACTGCTGTGACTGCCCACCCACTCTGACGATCAGGTTCTTGGCCGTCGAAAACTCTCGGATCTCGGAGACCTGATGGGCCTCTTCAACGAGACGAACCAAGTCACGCGGACTCGAGACGTTGCCCGCGTTCAGACCGGTTGGTTCAACGAATCTAGAATCCTTCATGCCCAACTGAACAGCCTTGATATTCATC
The DNA here is from genome assembly GCA_041171045.1 of Pseudomonadota bacterium. GTDB lineage: Bacteria > Pseudomonadota > Gammaproteobacteria > Burkholderiales > Burkholderiaceae_A > Hahnella. Next base: position 7,378 of record JBEDMQ010000063.1, on the reverse strand, counting down.
GCTTCGACGAAGGCGGGCATACCCCCCGGGTAAGTCCGCCCCAGCGCATGGGCCGCACGATTTTCTGAGGACATCAGGGCCAGGTGCATGACCTGCGCACGGGTGAGCTGCGTGCCCACCTTTAGGCGTGACTTGGAATACTTCTCCAAATCTGCATCTTCCTGGGTGATGAGAATCTGCTCATCCATGGGTAACTCTGCCTCAGCAACGACCAAGGCGGTCATGAGCTTGGTGATGGAGGCAATCGGCAACACCGAGTTGGGGTTCTTTTCGAGCAGGACCTCACCCGATATCTGATCAACAACCAAGACAGCACTGGAGTTCAGGGTGACATCGGTCAACGCTGAACGAAGGCCATATCGGGTCCCCGCCGACATCCGATTGTTGGGGTCGCGTTTGACCAGAGACTGACGGGGCTTGGCGGATTTGCTCGCCTTCGAAGCCTGGGCCGATGCCTTTGCGGAAGAAGCCTTGCGGGACTTTTGATCGGACTTGGCCTGCTGAGATTTTTTGTTGACGGCAGTCGATGCAGGGGCCTTGTTGGCCGATGCCTTGCTGCTGGACTTGCTGGGGCCGGCGGACTCAGAGGCCGCGGCCGCGACAGATTCTCTGGTGAGACCGGAGAAACCAAGCGTTAGGATTAAACAGACTGCCAGGAATTTGATGGTCAAACGGGCTTGGGCGGCTTTTGTCATCTGAATCAAAACGGTTTTCTCGCTGCAGTGGTTAAGACCGCACGGCCATTCTTGAGCCGCACCCCTGAATCTTTTGCCGCCATGATACCGATTCAAAATGAATTTGCAAGAAAATGTGCTGATTAATCCGCAATTTAGAAACTAGTCTGCAGAAAAAACCTTGAGTCCGGCCCGAATGGTCTGAACATGGGCCATGACGGTCTGTTCGATTGGGCGGCTGTAGCCCCCAGCCATGGCAACCGCTACGGCAAAACCCTGATCCTTGGCCCACTCAAAAACCCGTTGATCGCGCAGACCCAGACCAGAGAGGCTGACACTCAGTTGACCCAGCCGATCGCTGGCCAGGGGATCCGCACCGGCGAGATAAATGAGCAGCTCAAACGGACCGGCCCGCTGAGCCACTGCCAAGGCCTCATCCAACGCCTTCAAATACATCTCATCCCCCGCGCCAGAGACAAGGCCGATATCCAGGTCGGAGGACTCTTTTTGAAATGGGAAATTGGACTCCCCATGAACTGAAATGGTGAAAACGCTAGGGTCATCTTGAAAAATGGCAGCAGTGCCATTTCCCTGGTGCACATCGAGATCAAGAATCAAAACCCGCCTTGCCCAGCCCTGTTGCTGGACCCATCGGGCCGTCACAGCCGCATCGTTAAAGCAACAAAACCCCTGCCCCCGATCTGAATAGGCATGGTGCGTGCCCCCAGCAAGGTTAAAGCCCAACCGGTCTCCCATGAGAGCAGCGCGGGCCGCAGCCATAGTGGCGCCAGTCGACCGACGCGAGCGCTCCACCATCGCTGGTGACCATGGAAAACCAATCTCACGCATGGCGGCATCGGAGAGTCGGCCGTTGCAGAGGTCTGCAACGTACTGCGACTGGTGCACCAGGCTTAAGGCCTCGTCTGAGGCCGCTGGTGGCTCAAGCACCTCCAGGTCTGGCCAGACCGACACCGTCTGACGAAGTTGACGGTACTTCTCCATCGGAAAGCGATGCCCCTCGGGCAGGGGCAGAACAAACAGGTCCGTGCTGAAGGCCTTGATCACAGCGGCCGAGCGCCTAACGTTCGAGGGCGGTCTCTTTGGAGATCTCACCCCCCAAACCAATCACCCCCTCGCGGAGGGCGCCATAGGCAGCAGTCAACTGCTCCAAGCAGCCTTGGAGGTCCTCGTCCTTGGCGAGTCCAGTCAATTTCACGCCCAGTTCGAGGTGACGACGAACCGTCTCGGTCTGGGTCTGCACAGGTGCAGATGGCAGACTGTAGATTTTGAGGCGTGGATAGTCCCTGGTGATCTGCTCCAACAACTGGGTCACGGTTGCCTCAAACAGACCATGGACGATCATCGAACGATCAAATTCAGCGACCTGTCTGAAGCAGTGCGAATAGTGGGTGTCGAGTACCCACTCCATCATGGGCCAGGCCATGACTGGAAAGCCAGGAAGAAAATAATGGTGCCCAACACTAAAACCAGGAATTCGATTGTAGGGATTGGGGACGATGGAGGCCCCTTGGGGAAACTCTCCCATGCGCAGCCGCTCAGCGGTCAGCGGCTGACCCGACTCTTGGCATCGAAGGGTAATCAGCTCACGGGCCTGCTCATGAAGAACCAGGGGAAGTCTCAGGGCTTTGGCGGCGGACTGGCGAGTGTGGTCGTCTGGCGTCGAACCGATTCCTCCAAAACTGAAGACCAGGTCGCTGCTGGCAAAACTCTTTTCTAAAGCAGCCACACATCGATCCGGACTGTCGCCGAGGTAACTGACCCAGGACAATGCCAATCCTCGCTTGGCCAAGACGGCCTTGGCCTGGGCAAAGTGCCGATCCTCTCGCTTGCCCGAGAGAATCTCATCTCCAATGATGATGAGGCCGATGTCATGAGTCTGCTGATCCGATGCGGTCACAAAAGCACTCCCTCTTGTAAAGGTCTGGAAAGTCTAGCGAAGGCTAACCTGCAGCGCCTGCCAGGTTTTCTGAAGTCTCTTAACCGAGACGGGGCCAGGTGTTCGAAGGCTCTGGGCAAACAAGGCCACCCGAAGCTCCTCTAACTGCCAGCGAAAATCCACCATCGCCTCGGACCATGGCCCACTGTGCTGCCTCGCCCATCGCCAGAAAGGCTGCTCCAGCCCATGGATCTCAGCCATCTGATGAGCATCTCGATTCACATCCACTCGAATTTTTTCAAGCCGCATCAGAATAGCCTGCAGGTATCGGCTGTAGTGGCGCTGCCGCTCTGGGGGTACGGCGTGCACGAAATCTTTCTCAAACAGTCTGGTCAATTGCGCCTCAATGTCACTCACCACGGCTTTCATAGACCGAAGACTGGCCAGCCGCTTTTGAACCTGATGGGCCTGCGAGGCCAACTCGGTCAGCCATCGGGTTGCCTCTTGGGCCTGCAACAGAAAACGAGAACGTCCCTGCGCAAGTGCTTTTACAAAGGCCTGTTCGGAGCGAGGCAGATCATCGCCCAGAAAAGCCCGGCGCATCGCAAGGCCCACAACAGCGGCCAGGGGCTGGCCAGACCAGCCTGCGGCCGACCAGGCCAGACTCAGGGCAGGCTGCCGAGACAAGTCCTTTTCCAGGGCCTTTAATTGTTCCTTGATCTGCAGGCCAAATAGACGAATCAAGCCCATGGCATGCACGGTGGTGGCCTGCTCGGGGTCATCCAACTGGGTCAGCACCACCCCCTCTCCAACATCCTTCAGGCAGGGATAGGTCATCACCGACTGCCCCGAATGTTCAATCAGGCGTTGAGTCGGCAGTTCCCCAAATGTCCAGTCGGTCTGGGCCAGCGGATGGGTCGAATCGACGTCAGCAGATGCCTGCAGCCCGACTGCCGTTTGCAGGGCAGCGGCCAGGGTGGCAGTAGCCTTGGCCCCATGGGCTTGCTTGAGCACTGCCAGATCCCGCCCTTGGCCCAGCAGCCGGCCATGTTCATCGACCACTCGAATCCAGGCCTGCCAATGAGCGGGCAGCTGATCCCGCTTAAAGTCATCCGGCATCAGGCGCACACCAGTCTCCTGGGCAATGTCTTCACACAGCGCACGCACCAGACTGCTTTGACCCGCCCGTTCACGCCACCGTTCACAAAATCCACTGGCATAAGCCTCCACCGGAACCAGGTGTCGCCGGTGACGACCAGGCAGCGTCTTGAGCAAGGCCAAGACTTTTTCCCGTCGCATACCCGGCACAAGCCAGTCCAAAAAGTTGGCCTCTAACTGGTTCACCACGGCGATGGGCACATGCACCGTCAGTCCATCATCCGCCGCACCAGGCTCAAACTTGTAATCCAAAGCCAGTCGCAGCCCAGAGACTTCCAATAGTTTGGGGAATTGATCAGTGGTGATGCCGGCGGCATCGTGACGCATGAGATCTTTTTTGTCGAGGTAGAGCAATCGAGGCTGGACCTTGCTCGCCTGGCGCCACCAGCTGGTGAGGCTCTCGAGGTCCACCACGTCATCTGGCAGGTGAGCATCATAGAAGGCCTCTAGCAAACCCTCGTCAACCAGAAGGTCCTGTCGCCTGGCCTTATGCTCTAAGCGTTCAATCTCTCGAAGCAGCCTGGCGTTGTGCTCAAAAAACGGCAGACGGCAGTCCATGTCCTGCCCCACCAGTCCCTCGCGGATGAAGATCACTCGAGCCTCTCGACGCGCCTGATCACTCTGCTGAGCCCAGACCACCCGACGCTGGCTGTAAATTGGAAGGCCATAGAGAACCCCCCTGGCCAGACCAACCACCCGGCCCTGTTTTTTCTCCCAATGTGGCTCGCCAACTGAGACCTTGATCAGGTGGCCCGCTGCCTGCTCGATCCACAATGGATCAACCGCCGCAATGGTCCGGGCAAAAAGACGTGTGGTCTCGACCTGCTCTGCAGCCATCAGCCAGCGTGGCGGCTTTTTGAAGAGCACTGAGCCTGGCCAGACCGAAAACTTGATCTCATGGGTCCCCTGCCAGAGGGGGCCCTGCCGCTGGCGACTGGCCTGGCCTATGGTTGCAGCCGGTCCATCGATTCGACACCCCAGATTGGAGAGCAGGCCGGTCAGCAGTGATCGGTGTACCTGCTCGGCAGTGGCTGGCTTCTCATTGAGCCGCCACTCCTGTCGAATCATCCAGTCATGTAACTGCCGATGCAGGTCGCGCCACTCACGAACTCGGACCGGGGACAGAAAATGTTTACGAAGCTGCTGATCAAACTGCCGATTGCTCTGACGACCTGAGTAAAGCTCCCCGATAAAACGCCAGAGCCGGACCCAGGTCATGAAGTCACCCAGCTCATCGGCATGCCGTCGATGGGACTGGTCCGCTGCCTGCTGCTGATCAGCCGGCCGGTCGCGTGGATCCTGAATCGACAAGGCCGCCACCACGACCAAGACCTCTGTCAGGCAGAGATGGTATCGGGCTGCGACCAGCATGCGTCCCAGCCTGGGATCCATTGGCAGGTCTGCGAGCAGCCTTCCAATCGGTGTCAGGTCGCCCTGTCGATCGACGGCCTGCAACTCCTGCAGCAGAGCCAGGCCGTCTGCGATGGCTCGTCTGGCAGGCGGGTCTACAAAGGGAAAGACCGTTGGGTCCGCCAGCCCAAGTGATTTCATGCGCAACAAGACCGAGGCCAAAGACGACCGACGAATTTCAGGATCGGCATGGACTGGTCGCTGCAGAAACTCGTCCTCTGCATAGAGTCGAATGCAAATACCAGGTCCCAGACGCCCCGCCCGGCCGCTGCGCTGCGCGGCCTGTGACTGACTGATGGGCTCGACCTGAAGCTGCTCCACCTTTCCTTTGGTTCGGTATCTCTTGACGCGGGCCAGGCCCGTGTCGACGACCATACCAATGCCGGGCACGGTCAATGAGGTTTCGGCGATGTTGGTGGCCAAGACCACCCGCCTTCGTTTGGCAGACTGAAAGAGTTTTTCCTGGTCAGCCTGGGCCAACCGGCCAAACAGGGGCAAGATGTCGACCTGCTGACTGGCCGGCCAGCCTCGTTGCCGATCAACCAGCGCTTCGGCCACAGCCCGAATTTCTCGCTCACCTGGCAGAAACACCAGTACATCCGATGGACCCCCACCCACTGGGCGGTCATGTAAGGCCTCCTCGATACCCTCGATCACCTGGTCCACCGGTTCCTGCTGATCATTGGCCGGTGGGCGCCAGCGCATCTCCACCGGAAACAGTCGGCCCGAGACTGAGACAACCGGTGCTGGTCCCTGACCCAGGTCGAAGTGTTTGGAGAACTTGTCGCTGTCCAGGGTCGCCGAGGTAATGATCAGCCGCAGGTCCGTTCGTCGAACCAGCAACTCACGCAGGTAGCCCAGCAGGAAATCGATGTTGAGGCTGCGCTCATGCGCCTCGTCGATGATGATCGTGTCATAGCGTCGCAGGTCTGGGTCAGACTGTGTCTCAGCCAACAGCACACCGTCCGTCATCAGTTTGATCTGCATACCGGAGTCGGTCCGATCCTGGAAGCGGATCTTGTAACCCACCCGAGCGCCAGCGGCTGGCGCCAAGGGGCTGTTGAGCTCTTGTGCGATTCGGCGAGCCACCGAGGTGGCAGCCAGTCGCCTGGGCTGAGTGTGCCCAATCAGCCGTCCAGACTGGCCTCGACCACAGGCCAGGGCGATTTTGGGCAGTTGAGTGGTCTTACCGGAACCCGTCTCCCCACAGACCACAATCACCGGATGCCGCGCCAGGGCCTGGGCGATGGTCTGCCACTGTTGCGCGATAGGCAGGGCCGGATCGAAGCTTATTCCCAACAAGCGGGCCTGATTTTCGAGGGTTTCTGGACTGAAGGGCTCGCGATGGGTCACTTGAAAATTATAATGGGGTGATGTCTGTCTCTGCCGCCAACACCCCAGCCGTTACGACCGCCTCTGGCGGCGAACCTCACCCGTCTCTCAATGGAGTGGGACACGACTTTGTCAGCTGGCTCAGAACAGTAGCCCCCTACATTCACGCCTTTCGGAACAAAACTTTTGTGATCGCCTTCCCAGGCGAACTCGTGACCGAAGGACGTCTCGAATCCCTGGTTCACGATGTCGCCCTTCTGCAGGCCATGGGCATGCGCATCGTCCTGGCCTACGGCTCACGCCCTCAGGTAGAGGAGCAGCTGCGACTGCGCAGAATCGAAGACCGATATAGCCACGGTATGCGAATCACCGACCAGCCCGCCCTCGAATGCGCCAAGGAGGCGGCCGGAGAGCTGCGCCTGGACATCGAGGCAGCCTTCTCGGCTGGGCTGCCCAACACCCCCATGGGCAATTCTCGCATTCGAATCATCAGCGGCAACTTTGTCACCGCGCGCCCAGTTGGCATCGTGGATGGTGTTGACTTCGAGCACACTGGGTTGGTGCGAAAAATTGAGGTCGAGTCCATCGCCCAGGCCTTGTCAGGTGGTTCCATCGTACTGGTGCCCCCACTGGGTTTTTCACCAACAGGCGATGCTTTTAATCTCGCCCTCGAAGACGTCGCCGCCTCACTGGCGGTCGCTCTGGATGCCGACAAGTTGATCTACCTGGTCTCTGACCAAGGCGTACCCAGAGCGAAGGACGCCGAGGGTAACCCCCTCATCGAAATCTCGGAGGAGCAGGCCGAGCACGTCCTGGCCAAGGAACTGTTGAACGAGGAGGCCAGCTTTACCCTGTCTCATGCTCTGCGGGCCTGCAGAGGGGGGGTCGAGCGCGCGCACATGGTGCC
>JBEDMQ010000062.1:0-5079 GCA_041171045.1 Pseudomonadota bacterium | reverse complement strand
ATGAAAACCGCACGGGCTCGCTGCTTGACTTCATCGAAGACTTCACGCGGCGCTTCCCCAAGTGTGTCGACGAATACGAGACTCTGCTCACCGACAACCGCATCTGGAAGCAGCGTCTGGTTGGCATTGGGGTGGTCAGTCCCGAGCGAGCTCAGGCCTTGGGATTTACCGGGCCCATGCTGCGTGGCTCTGGTATTGCCTTTGACCTGCGAAAGCACCAGCCCTACGAGGTCTACGACCAGCTCGACTTTGATATTCCGGTGGGCACCGAGGGTGACAGCTACGACCGCTACCTGGTTCGCATGGCCGAAATGCGCGAAAGCAATCGCATCATCGCCCAGTGCGTGAAGTGGCTGCGCGAGAACCCTGGACCAGTGATGACCGATAACCACAAGGTCTCGCCACCGGCCCGGGTCGAGATGAAGTCCAACATGGAAGAGCTCATCCACCACTTCAAACTCTTTACCGAGGGCTTTCATGTGCCCGAGGGCGAGTGCTATGCCGCGGTCGAGCACCCCAAGGGTGAGTTCGGCATCTACCTGATCAGCGATGGCGCCAACATGCCATACCGCGTCAAGATTCGGGCCCCGGGCTTTGCCCACCTGCAGGCCCTCGATGAAATGTCCCGCGGCCACATGCTGGCCGACGTGGTCACCATCATTGGCACCCAGGACATCGTCTTTGGAGAGATTGACCGATGAGCACCGTCAAGCCCACTCAGCTGGCCCTCAGTGAGCAGCCTGTGCGTCAGTTGTCTGACAATGCCTATGCGCTTATCGATCGTGAGTTGGCCAAATACCCAGCCGACCAGAAACAGTCGGCTGTCATGAGTGCCCTGCGAATCGCCCAGACGGAGCGTGGCTTTATCACCCCAGAGATCGAGGCCGACATTGCCCACTACCTGGGCATGCCACCCATTGCTGTCCATGAGGTCGCCAGTTTCTACACCATGTACAACAACGGCCCACATGGTCGCTTCAAGATCACGGTCTGTACCAATCTGCCTTGCGCCCTGCGCAACGGCAACCAGGCAGCCGAGTACATCAAGGCCCAGCTGGGCATCGGATTTGGTCAGACCACCGCCGATGGCCTGTTCACGCTCAAAGAGGGCGAGTGTATGGGGGCCTGCGGCGATTCGCCGGTGATGCTGGTCAACAACCACCGCATGTGCAGCTGGATGTCCAACGACAAGATCGATGCGCTGCTCAACGAGCTGCGCGCGCAGGCCAGTCAGAAAGGAGCCGCCTAATGGGTGCTGCTGACATCTCTGTGATCGACACCTGTTTCCATGGTCGTCACCTATCGCCTCAGATCCTGGCTGACCTGGCGCCAGATGCCTGGCATCTAAAAGACTACGAGGCCCGGGGTGGCTATCAGGCCCTCAAGAAGATTCTCGGTGTCGACGGTGGCCCTGGCATGACCCCAGAAGAGGTGATTGCCCAGGTCAAGGCTGGTGTGCTGCGTGGTCGTGGCGGGGCCGGCTTTCCGACAGGTCTCAAGTGGAGCTTCATGCCCGCCAAGCTGCCCATCCAAAAGTACCTGATCTGTAACTCCGATGAGGGCGAGCCAGGCACTTTTAAAGACCGGGACATTCTTCGCTACAACCCACACATCGTCATCGAGGGCATGGCCATTGCTGCCTATGCCATGGGCATCACCGTCGGCTACAACTACATCCATGGCGAGATCTTCTCCACCTATGAGCGGTTCGAGCAGGCCCTGGAAGAAGCCAGGGCGGCTGGCTACCTGGGCGACAACATCATGGGCAAGGGCGTCAAGTTTCAACTCCATGCCCACCACGGCTATGGCGCCTACATCTGTGGCGAAGAGACGGCCCTGCTCGAGTCCATCGAGGGCAAGAAGGGCCAGCCACGCTTCAAGCCACCTTTCCCAGCCAGCTATGGCCTGTATGGCAAGCCCACCACCATTAACAACACCGAGACCTTTGCGGCGGTGCCCTGGATTATTCGCAACGGTGGTGAGGCCTACCTTGCTGTTGGCAAGCCCAACAATGGCGGCACCAAGATCTTTTCGGTCTCGGGCGATGTCAACCTGCCTGGTAACTACGAGATCCCCTTGGGCACGCCTTTTGCCAAGCTATTGGAACTCGCCGGCGGTGTACGCAATGGCCGCAAGCTCAAGGCCGTGATTCCCGGTGGCTCCTCCATGCCAGTGCTGCCCGCCGACATCATGATGGCCTGTGACATGGACTACGACAGCATCAGCAAGGCCGGCTCCATGCTCGGCTCCGGCGCGGTGATCGTCATGGATGACAGCCGCTGCATGGTTCGCAGCCTGTTGCGCCTGTCTTATTTCTATTACGAAGAGTCATGCGGCCAGTGCACGCCCTGCCGTGAGGGAACCGGCTGGCTCTGGCGCCTGGTCAAGCGTATCGAAGAGGGGCAGGGCACCATGGCCGACCTCGACCAACTCAACCGGGTGGCCGACAACATCCAGGGTCGCACCATTTGCGCCCTTGGCGACGCGGCCGCCATGCCGGTTCGGGCCTTTCTCAAGCACTACCGTCACGAATTCGAACACCACGTCACCCACAAGACCTGTGCGGTGCCCGATTACATCTAGGCAGCGACGCGAACATGATTGAACTTGAGATCGATGGTCAAAAGGTAGAGGTGCCGGCTGGCAGCATGGTCATGGATGCGGCCAACCAGTTGGGCATTTACGTGCCGCACTTCTGCTATCACAAGAAGCTTTCGATCGCGGCCAACTGCCGCATGTGCCTGGTTGAAGTCGAAAAGGCACCCAAGCCCCTGCCGGCCTGTGCGACCCCGGTATCCGCGGGCATGAAGGTCTACACGCAGACAGACAAGGCCAGGCAGGCCCAAAAAAGTGTCATGGAGTTCCTGCTCATCAACCATCCCTTGGATTGCCCCATCTGCGATCAGGGCGGTGAGTGTCAGCTCCAAGACCTCGCTGTTGGCTATGGCCCATCTGCCTCCCGTTACGTGGAAGAAAAACGGGTGGTCTTTCACAAGTCTATGGGTCCGCTCATCTCGGCCGAAGAGATGTCCCGGTGTATTCACTGCACCCGATGTGTTCGATTCGGTCAGGAGATCGCAGGCGTTATGGAACTCGGCATGCATGGCCGAGGCGAACATTCCGAGATCATGTCCTTTGTGGGCAATGCCATTGAGAGCGAACTCTCCGGCAACATGATTGACATCTGTCCGGTCGGTGCGCTCACCAGCAAGCCCTTCCGATACAGCGCCCGCACCTGGGAGCTCTCGCGTCGTCATGCGGTTAGCCCGCACGACAGCCTGGGTGCCAACCTGGTGGTTCAGTCCAAGTCCGGCGTGGTCAAGCGCATCGTGCCCTTCGAGAACGACCAGGTGAACGAGTGCTGGATTTCGGATCGCGACCGCTTTGCCTACGAGGGACTTAACAGCGACGACCGTCTCACGGTGCCCATGATTCGCAACGACCAGGGGCAGTGGGTGGAAGTCAGTTGGCAGAGTGCCTTGGCCAAGGCGGCCGACTTGCTTCGCCTGGCTGCTGGCCGCGGTGCCAACAAGGTTCGAACCCTGGCGGCGCCCATGGCCACCCTAGAAGAACTGGGCTTGGCGGCTCGCATCACCCGCGGTCTGGCGAGTGATGCCATCGATGCGCGTCCTTCGCTCTCAGAGCCAGCCTTCGACAGCCATGTTACAGGCGTGCCCAGCCTGGGCATGCCGGTCGAGGACCTCAGCAGCCTGGAGCGTGTGCTGGTCGTGGGCAGCAGCCTGCGGTCCGAGCAGCCCCTCATTGCTCAGCGTCTACGCCAAGCCACCAAGAAGGGTGCTCAGGTTCACCAACTCCATGCAACGGCCCAAGACCTGCTCATGCCCGTGCACACCAGCCTGGTCAGGGCACCAGGTCAGTGGCTGGCTGCACTCGACAGTCTGCTGCTGGCGGCTGCCGCAGCCGGGGCCGGTGCCTTGCCGGCTGGCTTTGTGGCCCAGCCGACTGCCGATGCCAAGGATGCACAGACCGTCTCGGTGGTAGCTTCACTGCGGTCTGCGCCAACGGGTCCTCTCAAGGCGGCCATTCTGATTGGCGCCGACCTGCTGGCCCATCCCCTGGCCTCTGAACTTGCAGCGCGCGCTCAGGCGCTGGCCGATCTACTGGGCGTGCGCTTCGGCGTCATGCCAGCCGGCGGCAATGCGGTGGGAGCTTACCTGGCCCAGGCCCATCCCAAGTCGGGTGGTGCCAATGCCCACGAGATGTTTGACGACCCCTCAGCCGCCTTCCTTTTGATCCATCTGGAGCCAGCTCTGGACTGCGCCGACGGCCCCCGCGCCGTCTCGGCCCTCAAAGGGGCCCAGAAGGGCATGGGCGTTGTGGCGCTCACTGCTTACAAGTCTGCTGTCTCCGATGTGGCCAATGTCATGCTGCCCATCACCCCCTACACCGAGACATCGGGCAGTTTCGTGAACCTGGGTGGACGTCTTCAGTCCTTCCAGGCGGCGGTCTCGCCCCGTGGTCAGGCGCGTCCTGGCTGGAAGGTGCTGCGCGTGCTGGGTAACCTGCTCAACCTGCCTGACTTCGAGTACGAGTCCAGCGAAGAGGTCCGCGACAGTCTGCTGCCCGGTGCCATGGCTGGTGAGCGTCTACCAGGACTCTCGGTGCGCTTTAGCATGGGCGCCTCCGCTGGGCAGGCTGCCAGCGAATCTTCAGCGCAGGCAGCTTCGGCCAGCGCCGCAGCCGGTCTCTTTGAGCGAATGGGCTCAACGGGTCTGTACCTCACCGACACCATTGTCCGCAGGGCGGCCTCGCTTCAACAGACTCGCCAGTCCGCCACGCCAAAGGCCGTCTTCTCTACAGAGGATCTGGCCACCATTGGTGGGGCACCCGGCATGATGGTTCGAATTCGACAGGGTCGCCAGGAGCTCTTGCTCGAGGCCGCTGCCGATGCCCGTCAGGCCAATGGTGTGGTCAGCATTCTGATCGGTCATGCTCAAGCCGCCGCTCTGAATCAGCGATGGGGTCAGGCTCAAGTCGCAGTGGTCACCCAACAGGCTGCGGCCTAAAGACAGCGAACAGGCACAGGACCCATGAACGATCTGCTCACTCAGTTTCAAG
>JBEDMQ010000061.1:0-2670 GCA_041171045.1 Pseudomonadota bacterium | reverse complement strand
ACCGAGACCACCGAGATCGCAAAGACCAGACTGGCAAAGACAAAGCCTACGCCCATCCAGACAAACAGAAACTCAAAGTTTTTGACCGAGATGATCTGGGCGAGCATGCTCTGAAGGGTGGGGTAGTCGTGACTGGCGAACAGGGCAAATAGCACCACGGAGACCCGGGCCCAGACGATCATGAAGAAGGTCAGCATGGCCGCAAAAAAGGCGATGGACTTCCAGTTACGAAACCAGGCCGTCCAACTCGCGATCAGGCTGTAGGGCTGGCCGTTGTCGCGCTGACGTGAAAGCTCATAGATGCCGGTACAGATGAAGGGGCCCATCAAAAAGAATCCCGCCGTGACCCCCATGGTCGCCTGCCAGAGGTTGTCGTAAACAATCGAGATGGCATAGCCCATGATGGCGAAAAACGCACCGTAATACGTGCCACGCATGCCGGTGCACAGCATGTCATTCCAGCCACGTGACAACCAGGTCATGGGGCTTGATAGGGGCAATCCTGCGCGGATCTCGGTCATGGCGTCCTCTCCTGTTGATGTCTTATTTTTATTTTTTGAGTGCCTCTTGCTCGGCATGCAGGTAGGCCCCGTAGGCATTGAGCCGATTGGCTGGGCCAAAAGCAGGCAGGTCTTTAAAGGCTGACCAGTCAATCGTCGCGTAGGCCTCTTCAAAGCTCTGCATGTTGGCGACCGCATTGGCCATCGACTTTGACAGGTGCGCCAGGTAACGACGGGTCAGGTCCAGATCTTTCTGAGGTTTGTAAGAGACGGCACCGTGACCGGGGATGGCAATCTTGGGGGGCTTTTCCGCCATGCGGTCCAGGGCCGCCAGCCAGGTGCGTGGATTGGCCGAACCGACAAAGGGCACCCGACCAGTAAAAAACAAATCGCCCGCAAACACCGCACTCAATTCATCGACCCTCATCATCAGGTCATCGGGCGCATGTGCGCCCAGGCCGTCGATCAGGGTGAAGTGGTAGCGACCCACCTGAAAGGTCTCGTTCTGACCTGGGCCAACCTTTGCCTTGCGACCAGCCAGCGTGAGTCTGGTCTCGTCGCTCACCCAGGGGAAGAGGTCTTGCTTGCGCTGGGCCAAACGATTCGCCGTGTTTGCATCGTTGAAGACCTGTTCGGCCTTGGGGTGGGCAATGATCTCAACGCCGGGATCTGCAAAGGCCTGGATGCCGTAGAAGTGATCGGCGTGGTAATGCGAGACCACCACGACTTTGACCTTCTCGCCACTGGCCTCCTCAATTAGCTTGCGCATCTTGGCGCCAAGCGGTGGCGTGCCCAGGGTGTCAAAGACCACCAGGCCCGCGCCAGTGGCCACGGCACCTGCATTGGAGATAAAGCCTGCGTTGGCGGAGCTGGCCGCTCCGGCCTGGCCTTGGATGATGTAGATGTCTTTGCCGACTTTCTGAACCTTCATGGGGGGCAGGTCATCGGCGGCCAGCACGTTGGTGGCGATGATGGTTGCGGCCAACAGGCCTGCGGCGGACTTCAACCCATTTTTCAGACGACCCACGCTCTCTTCTCCCCTTGGTTCTGAAATGGCCTTACAGCTGATAGGCCCATTCTCTTCTTATATCCGCCTAAATGCATGTTGCTGCGCGCAAATGCCCGGCAGGCCCGCTGGGCTCGTTGGCGTGACCTCTTCACTCTCGCTTTGCGGGGCAAAGCTCAAAGTTCATCGGCCATCGCCAACGTCGCCCAGGGCCCACCGGGCATGTTTATGTTGAGGGAGGCTGAGCAATGGGCGGAGGTTGACGAACTTCGCGACAGCGCGAGAGGAGACCCCGCCCATTGGTCAGTTCAAGGGCTATAAAGGGTCACGCCCGGTGGTACGGATGCCCTTTGAGGATGGAATGGGCCCTGTAAAGCTGCTCGGCCATCAGAACCCTCACCATCCCATGTGGCAGCGTCATGTCCGACAGCCGAATCTTTTCCTTGGCCGCCGACTTAATCGACTCGTGCAGCCCATCTGGTCCGCCGATCACAATGGCCACCGGATCGCTCTGCTCCGACCACCTGACCAGTCGCTCCGACAAGGCGGTGCTGGTCAGACGGGACCCCGTCTCATCGAGCACCACCAGTCTTGCATGCGCAGGCATGGCGGCCCGAATGCGATCGGCCTCAGCGGCCATCATGGCCTCGACCGACTTGCCCAGCGTGCGGGGCTCGGCTTTCACCTCTTTGAGTATCAAGGGATATTCCGGGGGCATGCGGTCCGCGTAGTCCGCGTATGCTTCATTCACCCACTGGGGTTGCTTGGTGCCAACCGCGATCAAGACCATCTGCATAACAACGATTTAACCACCTTCAACATGACCTCGACCAAACCCAACATTCTTTTTCTCGACGATTTCGAGAACGCCTTCGCCAATACGCCTGCCATCATGGCGCTAGCCAATCGGGCCAACCTGCTGCTCAACAGTCAGCCCCTGCGCGGTCAAGCCCTGACCCAGGGTCTGGCCACGGCCACCGGTGTGGTCCTCATGCGTGATCGCACACCCTTTGGCGCCAAAGAGTTGGATGCAGCCCCACACCTGAAATTCGTGATCTACACCGGCACCCGCAACAACCTGCTGGATTCGGCGGCCTGCGAGGCCCGTGGCATTCCGGTCTTCAATACCGAGTTCGGCCCCTCTAAGGCCAGTACCTGTGAGTT
>JBEDMQ010000060.1:0-10066 GCA_041171045.1 Pseudomonadota bacterium | reverse complement strand
TGGACCGAATCTTTCCGCCGCCCCGAAGCAAGCAGCCTCTGGCCGTGATTTAGCCTTTTGTGTAGTCCGACTAAAATAACGACATGCTGACGTCGATCAACTCGTCCCTTCCCCGACTGCTATCAATGGGACTGGTTGTTGCACTCAGCGCCTGCAGCAGCATCAACCCACAGGAATACGCCTCAACCCTCGATACGCGCTCACCGCTCTACAACACGGCAGAGTGTGAGCAGGCTCGCAAGATGGCCAAGAACTTTGAGGACCGTGACCTGGCGCGGGGTGGAGCGGGAGTGGCTGCTGGCGTGGTGGTCGGTGTGATCGCAGCGCCCATCATGGGCGTGATCGAGACCGATGCCACCCGCAAGAAGCAATCCGTGGTCAATCGCCTCAAGCACGACTGTGAGGGTGTAGTCATTGTTGATGCGACCGATCCCGATCGCAGGACGGTGCTGCCAGCCCGCCAGGCGGCCTCGGTCAAGCGAGCCGAGGAGCAGGCTGCCACGGCGGACATCCGAGCCAGCCGGGCGCTACCGGTTCAAGAGCGTCTGGCCCGACTAGATGACTTACGCGCCAAAAGACTCATCTCCGAAGCCGAGTACGCCAAACAGCGTCAGGCGATTCTGAGCGGCCTCTAGGCCACTAGCCCTTACAAAATATCGGATGCGAAGTCGGCCAGTCGGCTGCGCTCGCCTCGCTGCAGGGTCACATGCCCACCGTGGGCCCAGCCCTTGAACCGATCCACCGTGTAGGTCAGGCCCGAGGAGCCTTCGGTGAGGTAAGGCGTATCAATCTGGGCGATGTTGCCCATGCAGACCACCTTGGTGCCAGGACCCGCTCGGGTGATGAGGGCCTTCATCTGCTTTGGTGTCAGGTTCTGGGCCTCATCAATGATCAGGAATTTGTTGATGAAGGTGCGGCCGCGCATGAAGTTCATCGACTTCACCTTGATTCGGGATTTGATCAGATCGGTAGCGGCCGACCGACCCCATTCCCCACCAACACCGCTGCCCTTGTTCAGGACCTCTAGGTTGTCCTCCAGGGCCCCCATCCAGGGCTGCATTTTTTCTTCTTCGGTGCCCGGCAGAAAGCCGATGTCTTCGCCAATCGACACCGTGGCCCTGGTCACAATAATCTCGCTGTAGATCTTGGTCTCTAGGGTCTGCGCCAGTCCGGCCGCCAGGGCCAACAGGGTCTTACCGGTACCGGCCTGACCCAGCAGGGTGACAAAGTCAATCTCGGGGTTCATCAGCAAGGACAGGGCAAAGGCCTGCTCGCGGTTTCGTGCGGTAATGCCCCAGACGGCGTTCTTGGTGTGGCTGTAGTCGCGCAGCACCTGCAGAACAGCCGTTCGGCCGGCTACCTCGGTAACGGTGGCGTGCAGGGGGTTGGCACTCTCGTCCCACAAGAACTGATTGACATGAAAACCGGTACACATGGGCCCGGTGACTCGGTAGAAGGTGGTGCCACCCTGCTGCCAAGACTCCATGTTCTTGCCGTGGGTCTCCCAGAAATCAGGGGGCAGTTGCAGGCTGCCGGTGTAGAGCAGGTCGGCATCGTCGATGACCTGGTCGTTGAAATAGTCCTCGGCCGGCAGGCCCATGGCATGGGCCTTGATCCGAATGTTGATGTCCTTGGAGACCAGCACAATCTCACGATTGGGCTGCTTGACCTTGAGGGCCTTGACCACCCCCAGTATCAGGTTGTCTGCCTTGAAGGTGGCCAGACCGGTGATGCTGGGCATCTCCAGCTGCTCGGTCTGAAAATACAAGCGACCGGTGGCGTCGCTGTGCCCAATGCCATCGAGTGCAATGCCACGGTCGAGGTGCTGCTCTCCACCGGCCTGGGCCTCAATCAGGGCATCCAGGTTGCGCGAGACGGTCCGCACGTTGCGGGCCACTTCGCTCATGCCTTTTTTATGACCATCGAGCTCCTCGAGCGTGGTCATGGGCAGATAGACGTCATGCTCCTCGAACCGGAACAGGCTCATGGGGTCGTGCATCAGCACGTTGGTATCGAGCACGAACATCTTCTTGGGGCCAGCAGGGCCCTTTTTCTTGTGCTTGGCAGCCCCTTGGGTGGGCACGGGTAACTCGGCCTTGCCACCGGCGCTGACGGCCTTGGCTGACGAGGGGCGAGGGTTACCGGGCTGCAGGGCAACGACCTTGGCCGATGGTGGCGCGGGGGTCTCGGTGTCTTCCTCGACAGGCTTGGCAGCCTTCTTGGGCCGGGCGGCTTTGGCCAGAACGGCCTCATCTCGTTTGAGGCTGGTGGCGGGCTTGGTCGGGGCCTTGGGCAGGGGCATGGGACGTTGGATCCTCTGTAATGGTGGGCTTATTGATGGAGTGCGCGGGCAGCGCCCAGGACTTCTTCGACATGGCCTGGGACTTTGACGCCTCGCCAGGCCTTGGCCAGCGACCCCTTGGCATCAAACAAAAAGGTGGAGCGCTCGATGCCCAGCACCTGCTTGCCGTACATGTTCTTGGTCTTGATCACATCAAAGGCCTTGCACAGGGACTCGTCTGTGTCGGCCACCAGGGCCATCGTCAGGCCATACTTGGCAATGAATTTCTCATGAGAGGCCAGGCTGTCCCGTGAGACGCCAATCACCTGGGTACCGGCTGCCAGAAAGTCTGCATGAGCAGCCGAAAAATCCTGGCCCTCGATGGTGCAGCCTGGGGTGTCGTCTTTGGGGTAGAAGTAGACGACCAGCTGGTGGCCCACGTAGGCCGACAGGTTGATGGGACCCAGTGTGGTCTGGATCTCAAGCGACGGCAGGCGAATCAAGCTCAAGGGCATCTCCTAGAAAAAACAGGGCCGCCACTTGACGGCCCTCGGTGACCAGCAGGTTGTAGGTGCGGCAGGCGGCATGGGTGTCCATGGACTCCACGCCAACGGGGGGTGCGTTGGCGCCGGGAGTGGCGAGTGCCAACAGATCGTCCTCATCGGGGCGAGACATCAGCGCGGCTGCCAGTTGGGGCGCGAGCAGCTGACCTCGCTTGCCAGACCCAATGATCAGAACCTGGGGGGCCGCCTGACGAATGCCGCGCAGGGTCTTGGTATCCAAATCCTGGAACCTGGCACATGGGGCGGGCAGGGGAGGCTGGCCGGGGAGCAACAGGACCGACTGGCGCCAAGGTTGACCATTGAGATGAATGCTCTGGGCGTCGTAGCCCGTGACGAGGGTGACGGGGGCACCACCAGCGCTGCTGGGAGGGGCGTCGGCCTGCAATTTGGTCACCATTGGAAATGAGACTAGCAGACTTTTGTGACTTTTTTGACAGGCCTGCTATCGGCTAAAGTACTGGTTTTACCCAATTTTCTGACTTTTTCGAAGAAGACCTCCCAAGCCATGAAGCCCTTTCCACGCATCGAACGCCTGCCACCTTACGTGTTTAACATCACCGGTGAGCTGAAAATGGCCGCCCGGCGCCGTGGTGAGGACATCATCGACATGAGCATGGGCAACCCCGATGGACCCACGCCGCCACACATCGTCGAAAAGCTGGTCGAGGTCTCCCAGAAGGAGCACACCCACGGCTACTCGGTCTCCAAAGGCATCCCGCGCCTGCGCAAGGCCATCACCAACTGGTACCAGAGTCACTATGGAGTGAGCCTGGACCCGGAGTCCGAGGCCATTGTCACCATCGGCTCCAAGGAGGGCCTGGCCCACCTGATGCTGGCCACCCTGGACAAGGGCGATACCGTTCTGGTGCCCAACCCGTCCTATCCCATTCACATTTATGGCGCGATCATCGCCGGCGCAGACATTCGCAGTGTGCGCATGACCGGCGATGTCGACTTTTTTGAGGAATTGGAGCGCGCCATTCGCGAGTCCATTCCTAAGCCCAAAATGATGATCCTGGGCTTTCCCAGCAACCCCACGGCCCGTTGTGTTGAGCTGGAGTTCTTTGAGCGAGTGGTCGCCCTGGCCAAAGAACACGACATTCTGGTGGTGCATGACCTGGCCTATGCCGACATCACCTTCGATGGCTACAAGGCGCCCTCCATCATGCAAGTGCCAGGCGCCCGGGATGTGGCCGTGGAGTTCTTTACCCTGTCCAAGTCCTACAACATGGCCGGCTGGCGGATTGGCTTCATGGTCGGCAACAAAGAGTTGGTCAGTGCCCTGGCGCGCATCAAGAGCTACCACGACTACGGCACCTTCACGCCCATTCAGGTGGCCTCGGTCATTGCCCTTGAGGGTCCCCAGGATTGTGTTGAGGAGGTTCGTCAGAGCTATCAGCGTCGACGCGATGTGCTGGCCAAGGGTCTGATCGAAGCAGGCTGGCCGGTCGACATTCCCAAGGCCTCCATGTACATCTGGGCCAAGATTCCCGATGCCTACCTGCACCTTGGGTCTTTGGAATTTGCCAAGAAGCTACTCATCGAGGCCAAGGTCGCGGTCTCACCCGGTATTGGCTTTGGTGAATATGGCGACACCCACGTCCGCTTTGCCCTGATCGAAAACGAGCACCGCATTCGCCAGGCTGTCCGTGGCATCAAAGACATGTTCAAGAAAGATGGGCTCATCAAAGTGCCCCACGAAGAAGGGTCAGAGGCATGAGCGCATCCCAAGCATCCAAGCCTGCACTGCGGGTTGGCCTGGCAGGTCTGGGCACGGTGGGTGGTGGCACCCATGCCGTGCTCACCCGCAACGCCAATGAGATTCGTCGCAGGGCAGGGCGAGATGTGATGATCACGGCCTTGGCTGATTTGGACCAAGACAAGGCCCGATCCATGGCCAAGGCAGTAGCAGCCAGCGGACATCCTGAGCCCAAGGTCTTCAGTGATGCCATGGTCATGGCGGCCGACGCCAATGTGGATGTGGTGGTTGAGTTGATCGGCGGCTACGGCTTTGCCAAGACCCTGGTGCAGACGGCCATTGCCAACGGCAAGCATGTGGTCACCGCCAACAAGGCCCTGCTCGCCGTTCATGGCAACGAGCTCTTTGGCCAGGCGCAGGACAAGGGCGTGAGCATCGGCTTTGAGGCTGCTGTGGCGGGGGGTATTCCCATTATCAAAGCCCTGCGTGAGGGCTTGACGGCCAACCGCATCGAATGGGTGGCCGGCATCATCAACGGCACGACCAACTTCATCCTCTCCGAGATGCGCGACAAAGGTCTGTCCTTTGCGGACGTTCTGGCGGAGGCGCAGAGGCTGGGCTATGCCGAGGCCGATCCGACCTTTGACATCGAGGGTGTGGACGCCGCCCACAAGATCACGCTGCTGTCGGCCATTGCCTTTGGCATGCCCGTTAAGTTTGACCAGGCCCACATCGAGGGAATCACCAAACTGCAGTCGCAGGACATTCGCTACGCCGAACAACTGGGCTATCGCATCAAGCTGCTGGGCATCACCAAGCGCCGCAGCAATGGTGTGGAGCTGCGTGTTCATCCAACCCTGATCCCCGAAAAACGCCTGATCGCCAATGTCGAGGGCGCCATGAACGCCGTCCTCGTCAAGGGGGACGCGGTGGGCCATACCCTCTACTACGGCAAGGGCGCCGGCAGCGAACCTACAGCCAGCGCCGTGGTGGCCGACTTGGTGGACCTGGCCCGTGGCCTGGACAGTCCCATGGCAGATCGTGTGCCGCACCTGGCCTTCCAGGCGGACCAGTTGAATGACTTGGCCGTGCTGCCCATCGCCGAGATCGAGTCAGGCTACTACCTGCGACTCAGGGTGGCCGACCAGCCAGGCGTGCTCGCCGACATCACTCGTATCCTGGCTGACAGCGGCATCTCGATTGACGCCTTCATCCAGCGTGAGCCGGCCGAGGGTGAGGACCAGACCGATGTCATCCTGCTGACCCATGTCTGTCAGGAGCGACAGATGCGACTGGCCATCTCTCAGATTGAGCAGCTCGCCACCGTGCTGTCCCCAGCCACGGTTCTGCGGGTGGAGACCTTTGCATGAGTCTGCAGTACCGCTCCACCCGAAGCGATACTCAGCTGGGCAGTTTCACCGACATCCTGCTCGAGGGCCTCGCACCTGACGGCGGCCTGGCCATGCCGCAGAGCATCCCGCAGGTCAGCCCCCAGACCTTGGCCGACTGGTCAGGCCTGAGCTACGCCCAACTGGCTGCAAGAGTCATGCATCGGTTCGCCGATGACCTGCCATTCGAGGTGATCGAGCGCCTGGCGGCCGCGGCCTACACCGAGCAGACCTTCCATTCCAAGGCCATTGCACCGCTCACGCCGCTGGGCGTGGAGCAGGGTGCACCAATAGCGCTGCTGGAGTTGTCCAACGGCCCGACGCTGGCCTTTAAAGACATGGCCATGCAGATGCTGGGTCAACTCTTTGAGCATGTCTTAACCAGCCGTGGTCAGACCCTGAACATTCTGGGGGCGACCAGCGGTGACACGGGCAGTGCGGCCGAGTACGCCATGCGTGGCAAGAAGGCGGTCAACGTCTTCATGCTCTCGCCTCAGGGACGCATGAGTGATTTTCAGCGTGCCCAGATGTACTCGCTGCAGGACCCCAACATCCACAACTGGTCAGTGCCCGGTAGCTTTGATGACTGCCAAGACATGGTCAAGGCGGTCTCAGCCGACCTCGCCTTCAAAGCCAAATACCGGATTGGCACCGTCAACTCCATCAACTGGGCCCGCATCACGGCCCAGGTGGTCTACTACTTTGCAGCTTACTTCCAGGCCGTTCGTCAATACGGTCTGCAGCTTGGGGATCCCGTGGCAGTGAGCGTACCTTCGGGTAACTTTGGCAACGTGCTCTCGGGCTATGTGGCCAAGCGCATGGGCCTGCCCCTCTCGCGTCTGGTGGTCGCCACCAACGAAAACAACGTACTGGCCGAGTTCTTCGAAAGCCTGGTCTATCGGCCTCGCGGGTCGACCGAGACCTATGTCACCAGCAGCCCCAGCATGGACATCAGCAAGGCGTCTAATTTCGAGCGCTATGTCTTTGAGATGCTCAATGGCGATGCCAGTGCCCTGGCAGACCTCTGGCGTCAGCTCGCCTCCACCGGGCAGTTCACCCTGGCCGACAACCAGCCGGTCCGAGATCGAATCGCAGCGTCGGGATTGGTGGCGGGCCAGAGCAGCCATGCGCAACGCCTGGCCGCCATCTCCGACATCTATTCAAAGTATCACCGGGTCATCGACCCCCACACGGCCGATGGCATCAACGTCGGGCGCCAGTACCTTCGAGCGGGCGAGCCCATGCTGGTGCTCGAGACCGCCCTGCCAGCCAAGTTTGGTCAGACCATCGAGGACGCCCTGGGAACCCCGGCCCCGCGCCGAGCCGGCCTGGAGAACCTGGAGTCTCTGCCCCAACGGGTGGTGGCCATTACCCAAGACGTCGAGGCCCTCAAGGCGCGCATCGCCGACCAGGCCTTGCTCTAAAAAGGACAGCGGATGAAAAGCCTAGATGACGCGCTGTGGGCTTTAATCGAAAAAGTGCCTCCCGCACCGGCGACCGAGCAGATCCCCATCGATCAGGCCCTGGGGCGTGTGCTGGCCGAGCCAGTGGTCTCTGGCTTCGATGTTCCCTCGTTCGACAACAGCCAGATGGATGGCTATGCCGTTCGCCGATCCGATCTGCAGGCCCTGGCCGCGGGAGAGGCCTATGGCCCATTGCCGGTCTCGGCCCGCATCGCGGCTGGCGACCCCAGCCAGTCACTGGCGCCGGGCAGCGTGGCGCGCATCTTTACGGGTGCCCCCGTTCCCCAAGGGGCCGATGCCGTCGTCATGCAGGAGCAGGCCGCCTTGCAACCCGATGGCGGTGTGGTCTTCTCGATCCTGCCAGTTGCGGGCGACAACATTCGGCCCAGGGCAGGCGACTTGGCCACTGGCCAACTGGTGCTCTCACCGGGCATTCGGCTCTCGGCCGCCGACTTGGGTCTGGTGGCCTCGGTGGGTCATGCCCAAGTCACCGTCTACAAACCGCTTCGCGTGGCGGTCTTCTCCAGCGGCAACGAGCTGCGACAGCCGGGGCAGCGTCTGGGTTCAGGCCAGATCTATGACAGCAACCGACCCATGGTTATGGGTTTGGTGGCGGGCCTGGGATGCCAGGTCAGTGACCTGGGCTGCCTGCCCGACAAGTTTCAGGTGACTCGCGACGCCCTGGCTTCAGCAGCCCAAGACCACGACATCATCCTGACCTGTGGCGGGGTGTCGGTTGGTGAGGAGGACCACATCAAGGCAGCCGTCATGGATCAGGGTGAGTTGGACCTGTGGAAGGTCGCCATGAAGCCAGGCAAGCCCTTTGCCTACGGTCGAATTGGTCAGGCCAGCTTCATGGGCATGCCGGGCAATCCGGTCTCGGCCTGGGTGACCTTTGTCATGCTGGTGCGTCCCTTTGTTCTGAAGGCCAGTGGCGTAGCCGATCCCATGCCCGAGTCCGTCTGGCTGGAGGCGGGTTTCGACTGGCCCAAGCCCGATGCCCGGCAGGAGTTCCTGCGGGCCTGGATCGACGACGAAGGCCGTGTGGCCATTCATCCCAAGCAGAACTCGCAGTTGCTGTCATCGGTGAGTGGCTCGCGCGGGTTGGTGGAGATCCCCGCCAAAACCCCAATTCAAAAAGGCGACCATGTGCGCTACTTTGGGTATCCAGGACTACTCGGCTAGCCCCTCTGCCTGCCTATGCCTACGATTAACCTTCGCCTCTTTGCCCTGCTGCGTGAACAGACTGGTGTAGACCGGGAGTCCCTTCAGACGTCCGCCCAGTCGATCTCAGCCCTGCGGGCCGAACTCGTCCAGCGGGGCGGTGCATGGGCCAGCCTTCAAGAATCAGCCCGCATCAAGGCCGCCATTAACCAGACCTTGGTGGGTGAGGATCACGCCATTGGTGACGGCGACGAGGTGGCCTTCTTTCCACCGGTCACCGGTGGCTAGTTCAGTCCAGATTCACCAAGACACCCAGTGATCCAGCAGCCTGCCTCAGCCCAACAGACCCCTCGCGTGGAGGTCTACGAGCGGGACTTTGATGTTGGCGTGGAGCTGCGGGCTCTTCGCACAAGGCCCGATGGCGAGCCGGACACTCGGGTAGGCGCTGTGGCGAGTTTTGTGGGGACTGTTCGCGACCTGAACCAGGGCGATGCGGTGGCCATGCTGACCCTTGAGCACTACCCCGGCATGACCGAGAAGAGCATCGAAGAGATCATCGACCAGGCCTGCGAACGCTGGCCTTTGTATGGCGTCAAAGTCATCCATCGGGTTGGGCCACTCAAACCCGCAGACCAGATTGTCTTTGTGGGCGTCACCAGCGCACACCGTGAGGCGGCCTTGCAGGCCTGTGCCTTTGTCATGGATTACCTCAAGACCCTGGCGCCTTTTTGGAAGAAAGAGGCCCTGCCGGGCCAGCAGAGCCGTTGGGTAGACGCTCGCGAGAGCGACCAGCAGGCCGCCAGCCGGTGGCAGAAGGCCTAGCCGGCCTTGAAATCGGCACATCCAACCCCATTTATCTGAGTAACCCGTGGCGTTGATCGCCACACCCTGATCAAAGGACACTCAGATGCGTTTAGACAAGCTCACCACAGGATTCCAGCAGGCTCTGGCCGATGCCCAGAGTCTGGCACTCGGCCAGGACAACCCTGCCATTGAACCCCTGCACCTGCTGCTGGCGCTGCTGGAGCAGGCTGATGGCCCCAGCCGCTCGCTGCTCTCGCGGGCCGGCGTCAACGTTCAAAAGCTGACCCAGGCCGCCCGCACGGGTCTTGAGCGTCTGCCCAAGGTCCAGCAGGCCTCTGGCGACATTCACATCGGCAGCGAACTGCAGCGACTGCTCAACCTGACCGACCGTGAGGCCAGCAAGCGGGGTGACCAGTTCATTGCCAGCGAACTCTTTCTACTGGCCCTGGCCGATGACAAGTCCGACGCCGCCAAGCTGCTGCGCGATCACGGCCTGTCTCGCAAGAACCTGGAGCTCGCCATTGACGCGGTTCGTGGAGGATCGGGCGTGGACTCTGCTGATGCCGAGGGGCAGCGCGAGTCGCTCAAGAAATACACCATCGACCTGACCGAGCGGGCCTTGGCGGGCAAGCTCGACCCCGTGATCGGCCGCGACGATGAGATTCGCCGCTGCATTCAGATCCTTCAGCGTCGGACCAAGAACA
>JBEDMQ010000059.1:0-13078 GCA_041171045.1 Pseudomonadota bacterium | reverse complement strand
ATGTCGTAGCTGTTGCGGCCGGTGGGCTTCCAGCTGTAGGACATGTCGGTCAGGTTGACAAAGAAGTCGTTGCTCAGCACGCCAGCGCGGTCGGTAAAGACACCGTGCTTGCTGCCGCCGTGGTTGGTGCCCAAGACTCGCATGCCGCCGACGAGCACAGTCATCTCGGAGGCCGACAGGCCCATGAGCTGTGCTCGGTCGAGCAGCATTTCCTCGGGCTTGACCACGTAGTGCTTCTTCTGCCAGTTGCGGAAGCCATCAGCCAAGGGCTCCAGGACGGCGAAGGACTCGACATCGGTCTGCGCTTGGGTAGCATCACCACGGCCAGGGGCAAAGGGCACGGTGATGTTGTAACCACCTGCCTTGGCAGCCTGCTCGATGCCAACGTTACCAGCCAGCACAATGACGTCTGCCACGCTGGCGCCGGTCTCTTTGGCAATGGCCTCAAGCTTGGCCAGTACCTTGGACAGGCGGGCTGGCTCGTTGCCTTCCCAGTCCTTCTGAGGAGCCAGGCGGATGCGGGCACCGTTGGCGCCGCCACGGAAGTCAGAGCCGCGGAAGGTGCGGGCGCTGTCCCAGGCGGTGGAGACCATCTCGGCAATGCTTAGACCACTGGCAGCGATCTTGGCCTTGACGGCAGCCACGTCGTACTTGGCGTTGCCGGCCGGGATGGGGTCTTGCCAGATCAGGTCCTCCTTTGGTACCTCAGGTCCGATGTAGCGGGTCTTCGGTCCCATGTCGCGGTGGGTCAGCTTGAACCAGGCGCGGGCAAAGACTTCAGAGAAGTAGGCAGGATCTTTGTAGAACTTCTCGGAGATCTTGCGGTACTCCGGGTCCATTTTCAGGGCCATGTCGGCATCGGTCATCATGGGCTTGACCTTGATCGAGGGGTCCTCCACGTCGACCGGCATGTCTTCCGGCTTGATGTTGATGGGCTCCCACTGGTTGGCACCGGCCGGGCTCTTGGTGAGCTGCCACTCGTAGTTGAGCAACAGGTGGAAGTAGCCGTTGTCCCACTTGGTGGGGTGGGTGGTCCAGGCGCCTTCGATGCCGCTGGTCACGGTGTTGCGACCAATGCCACGGCCTTTTTTGTTGAGCCAGCCAAAGCCTTGGGCTTCCAGATCTTCGCCCTCGGGGTTGGGGCCCAGGTCAGCGGCGCTGCCGTTGCCGTGGGCCTTGCCGACGGTGTGTCCACCGGCCGTCAGGGCTGCGGTCTCCTCGTCGTTCATGGCCATGCGGGCAAAGGTCACACGCATGTCGTGAGCGGTACGCAGGGGATCAGGCTTGCCGCCAACGCCTTCGGGGTTGACGTAGATCAGGCCCATCTGCACGGCAGCCAGCGGGTTCTCGAGCGTTGCGCGGTCAGCGCCCTCGCCCTCGTAGCGGTCAGCAGCCAGCCACTCTTTTTCGGAGCCCCAGTAGATGTCCTTCTCGGGGTGCCAGATGTCTTCGCGACCAAAGCTAAAGCCGTAGGTCTTCAGACCCATGGACTCGTAGGCCACGTTGCCGGCGAGAATAAACAGGTCAGCCCAAGACAGCTTGTTGCCGTACTTCCTCTTGATGGGCCACAGCAGACGGCGGCCTTTGTCAAGGTTGCCGTTGTCAGGCCAGGAGTTCAGGGGGGCAAATCGCTGGGCACCCGTGCCTGCGCCGCCACGGCCGTCGGCGATACGGTAGGTGCCGGCTGCGTGCCAGGCCAGACGAATCATCAGGCCACCGTAGTGACCCCAGTCAGCGGGCCACCAGGGCTGGCTGTCGGTCATCAGTGCAGTGAGGTCCTTTTTGACAGCTGCAACGTCGAGCTTCTTGACTTCCTCACGGTAGTTGAAGCCCTTGAGTGGGTTGGTCTTGGTGTCGTGCTGGTGGAGGATGTCCAGGTTCAGGGTGGTGGGCCACCACTCCATGTTGGTCGTCGTGCCGGAGGTGTTGCCACCATGCATGACGGGACATTGGGTCATATCGTTCATGTAAGTCTCCTTATCGAGGATGGGTGGACGCTGAGTCCTGACCATAGATTATTTACATGAAGATTCTGTGACCAATTGTTTGTACTTATGCCGGCTATAGCCTCTGGAATACCCTAGGGTTGGGGGGTGCCTTGGGTTTTACCAGGGGATTTCGTCACCTCGAAAGTCGACAAACCAGGCACTGCCCTTGGCGTGAAGTCGGTCTAGGGCCATGAGCAGGCCAACTGCTGCATCGCATGGCCTGGTGAGCGGATGGCCTTTGCTGAATTGAGCCGACAGAGGAGAGTCCACAGTGCCCGGTTGCAGAGCGGCGAACACCACCTCGGGCTTGGTGCGGTGAATCTCAATGGCTGCGTTTTGCAGAATCATGTTGCCAGCCGCTTTGCTTGCCCGGTAGCCATACCAGCCCCCCAGTCGGTTGTCCTCGATGCTGCCCACCCGAGCGGACAAGACCCCAAACAGAGATCGGCCGTGTTTGGGCAGCAGTGGTGAGAAGTGCTTGAGCACCAGCGCTCGACCAATCGCATTGATGGCAAAACTCTTGGCCAAGACCTGCGGCTTGCACTGCGAGAGACTTTTCTCGGGGCCCACGCCATCAATGGTCAATGCGCCGGTGGCATCCAGAATGAGCGCAAAGGGCCCTTGGTCGGCCAGCCAATGGGCGGCGTGCCGAAGGGTGTCCTCCTGTTCCAGGTCGATGGCTGGCAATGAGGATCGGTGCAGACCCACCACCTGAGTGCAATTGGGCATCTCACTTAGGACCTCAACAAAGGCCGACCCGATGGTGCCAGAGGCACCCAAGACTAGCGCCTTGAAGGGGCCTGGCAGGCTCCTGAGTTCAAGTGTTGTGGGTTGTTGGTCGGGCGATGACATAGGTCGTGCGGTCATGGCATATTCGGGCTCCGATAACAGTAAGGGAATCCAGACCATGGCGGCAAGCAATGACCTGCACGGACAAATGCCTTTGATGAGAATTCTGGGCTTTGGGGGACTGATTCCCTTCTACGGTCTGAGCATTGCGGTCCTGTTCTCTCAGGATGCCAACCTGCGCAACCTCGCCTTTGTCGGATTATCGGTCTACGCGATGGCCGTTCTGGCTTTCTTAGGCGCCATTCATTGGGGCCTGGCGATGGCCACACCAGATCTGGCAGCAGATCTTCGCAAGAAGCTTCTGATCTTTGGCGTCTTGCCCGCGCTGGTGGGCTGTGGTCTGTTTTTCTTGCCAGGAGGTTATCGGCTCTTGGGTCTGGCTCTGGCCTATGGCGCTGTCTTTGTGTTTGACAGCATGCACTACCGGAGCCTGGGGCTGCCGCAGGATTGGCTGCGCTTGCGCTCACAACTGACGACGGGCGTGGTACTGGCCTTGGTTGGCCCTGGCAGTCTGGCGATCGCCTAGCGCTGCGCCTGATCTTTGGGCTGGCCTTAGTGCCCGGTCGCCAATTCCTTTTTCTTGTCGACCAGGGCATCAGTCAGCCCAGCCGCGAGCCACATAAAAAGCAGGGCCACCCAGGCCGTGAGCGCCATCACGGCGCCGCCCGTGACGCCGGCCCCAACCGCGCAGCCACCCGCCAGCATGCCACCAAAGCCCATCAGCACTGCACCAACGATGTAACGTGACAGACCCGTCTCGCTGGTGAAGACCTGTAGTTTGAATTCACCCGCCAAGACTGAGGCAAAGAAAGCACCTGCAAAGACGCCCACGACAATGCCAATGTCAAATGAGAGCGGCAGGGCCGGCTCGTTGATCAGTCCCATCAGGGTGTCGGCTGAGGGCCCTGTAAAGCTCACGCTCTTGATGGGCACGACATCGAAAGACCAGCTGGCATGCCAGGCCGTCAGGCCCCAGCCCAGCGCCACCGAGGCCCCCACGCCAATGGCTGCGACTTGATGCCAGCGGGTTTCCTTCTGAGTGGCGCGAATGGCCAGCCAGACCGCCGTGAGGAACAGGACAACGGCCAGGGTCATAGGCGCCCATGAGGGCAGGAATAGAGCGAGATTGCGTTGACTGGCATCCACCAACCACCATGTTGAGATGTCCTCGCGAAGCGGAGAGAGCACGCCCCGCAAGGAGGCCTGTGAGACCACGGTCACAATCAGGCCCGCAATCAGGGCACGCTGGTTACCCGTGCCAGACAGCACCAACAGACGACTGGCACAACCCCTGGCCAGAATCATGCCGATGCCAAACAAGGTTCCTCCAACGATGGCCCCGCTCATCGAGCCGGTGGATGCGAGTTGGCGAATGCTGCCCGTGTTCAAGTGACCGGTCTGGATCATCCATTGGGTGAGCAGCAGGGCCGTGGAAAAGGTGAAGAGCCAGATGGCGAACTTGGCCGATGGCTTGTTGCGCCAGAACTCAATACAGGCTGACCGCAGACAGAAGCGGCTTTGCTGGGCCAAGGCACCAAACATTAGGCCAACCAGGATGCCCAGCAGGACGGCGACCTGCCCGGTGGAGAGGGATTCGAAGAGTGAGCTCATATGGGGCCTCATTGTGGCCTCCTTTTCTCGAAAAACCGACGCTCGAACAAAGACTTGTTGATCCAACGCAAAGCCCCAGCGAGTTGGTAGCGCTTGGGGTGGCTCCCGGGTCGGGTTGCTGGGTCAGGCATACTTTGGGTCAATTGCGAGCAGGGGAGTGGGACAAACCATGAAACATCAACCGGACGGACGATCCAGAGGGCCTCAGGCCGGCCAAGGTGGCCAGGGCCATAGGGGATCAGCGGGATCAGCCCGACAGTCCGCTAAGCCACCAGCAACGACCGACGTCTGTGACGCCTCTGAGGACCGTCTTCTCTCTGGCAGCCTGAGGGTGCTGCCCCCAGTCTTCCAAAACTACGGCGGGGCCGAGGTGATGTCCGGCCCCATCGTGACCATGAAGGTCTTCGAGGACAACGCCATGGTCCGTGAGATGCTGGAGACCCCCGGTCAGGGACGCATTCTGGTGGTCGATGGCGGTGGCAGTGACCGTTGTGCCCTGGTTGGCGGCAACCTGGCTCAGTTGGCCGAGCGCAATGGTTGGGCGGGCGTCTTGGTCCACGGCTGCGTTCGAGACGTGGCCGAGATGATTGACTGTCAGGTGGGCATTTGGGCCATTGCCACGCATCCCCGGCGCTGTCTGCGCACGGGCCAGGGGCACCGTGATGTGGTGCTCGACATGGCTGGTGTGATGGTTCGTCCAGGCGAGTGGTGCCTGGCCGATGCGGATGGTGTTTTGATTTCGGATCGCCTCATTTCGTAGTTAAAAGAGGGCATCGAGAACAGCAAAAAAAAGGGTGTCAAGTTGAGTGGGGTGTGGTGGTCAAAAAATGACCAAACCAGCCTGACGCCCATGACTGGTGATCTTTCTGAAACATTTCCCCAGGTTTTCCACACCCACTGGGGATAACTTTTTTTAAAAATATTTTTGTGGCCAAGAGTAGCTATAACGAATCCTCGATTCGGGTCCTAAAAGGACTCGAGCCAGTTAAACAGCGGCCGGGCATGTACACCCGGACCGAGAACCCGCTTCACATCATCCAAGAGGTGATCGACAACGCGGCGGACGAGGCTCTGGCGGGCCATGCCAAGACCATTGCCGTGGTGGCGCACCTGGATGGCAGCGTCAGCGTGGCCGATGACGGTCGGGGTATTCCCGTGGGCCTGCACCCGGAGGAAAAAGTCCCCGTGGTGGAGATCGTCTATACCCGCCTCCACGCCGGCGGAAAGTTCGACAAGGGAAGCGGCGGCGCCTATGCCTTCTCCGGTGGCCTGCATGGCGTCGGTGTATCGGTGACCAACGCCCTCGCCAATCGGCTTCAGGTCACGGTCTGGCGAGATGACGCCCAATGGCAGATCGGGTTCGAAGAAGGGGCCGTTGTAGCGCCGCTCAAAAAACTCTCCCCCGCCAAAGGTGAGCACGGCACCAAGGTCCAGGTCTGGCCCAACGCCAAGTATTTTGATGACAAGACCATCCCTTTGGGCGAGCTGGCCAAGAGTCTCAAGGCCCGAGCAGTCTTGTTACCGGGTGTTACCACCGAACTCACCATCGAGAAGACTGGCCAGGTTCAGCGTTGGCGTTATGACGGTGGCCTGTCGGCCTATTTGATGGAGTCGCTGGCCGATGCACCCTTGGTGGTGCCGGCCTGGGCGGCCGAAGGCTATGTGGGGTCACAGGATGACACCTTTGCTGAAGGAGAGGGTGCTCAGTGGGTGGTGGCCTTTACTGCAGAGGGCGGCGTTGTTCGTGAGTCGTTTGTAAACCTGATTCCCACCTCGGCTGGTGGTACGCACGAGGCCGGCCTTCGCGAGGGGCTCTTTGCCGCCGTCAAAGGCTTTGTTGAGCAGCACAGTTTGTTGCCCAAAGGCGTCAAGCTGCTGCCGGAAGATGTTTTTGCCCGTGCCAGTTTTGTGCTCTCGGCCAAGGTCTTGGATCCTCAGTTCCAAGGACAGACCAAAGAAAAGCTCACCAGTCGGGATGCCCTGCGTCTGGTCTCTTCGCAGGTCAAGGGTCCCTTTGAGATTTGGCTGCATGGCGATGTGGAAGCCGGTAAGAAAATCGCCGAGCTTGCCATTCGGGCGGCGCAGACGCGTCAGCGGTCCGCTCAGAAGGTCGAGAAGAAAAAAGGCTCGGGCGTCGCGGTTCTGCCTGGCAAGCTCACGGACTGCGAGTCCACTGACCTGTCACGCAACGAACTCTTTCTGGTGGAGGGTGACTCAGCCGGTGGCTCTGCCAAGATGGGACGTGACAAAGAGTTTCAGGCGATCCTGCCCCTGCGCGGCAAGGTCTTGAATACCTGGGAGGCCGAGCGGGATCGTCTGTTTGCCAATGCAGAGGTTCATGACATTGCGGTTGCCCTGGGTGTGGATCCGCATGGTCCGAACGACACCGTGGATTTGTCTGGCCTGCGTTACGGCAAGGTCTGCATTCTGTCCGATGCCGATGTGGATGGTGCCCACATCCAGGTGCTGTTGTTGACGCTGTTCTTCAAACACTTTCCCCAACTCCTATCAGCCGGGCACGTCTTCGTGGCCCGGCCACCCCTGTTCCGGGTCGATGTCGAGGCTCGGGCCAAAAAGCCCGCGCGCAAGATCTACGCACTGGACGAGGGCGAATTGACCCATGTTCTCGACAAGCTGCGCCAGGAAGGGTTAAGCGATAAGGCCTGGTCCATCTCTCGCTTCAAAGGCCTGGGTGAGATGAGTGCCGAGCAGTTGTGGGAGACCACACTGAATCCAGATACGCGTCGACTGATGCCGGTGAACCTGGGTTTTCACACGAACGAGGACACGGTCTCTCGGTTTAACTTGTTGATGGGCCGCGGAGAAGCCTCGGCCCGTCGGGCTTGGCTGGAGGAAAAAGGCCATGAGGTGGAGGTAGACGTTTAAATGCCCAGACAGAATCAACCCGGTGATCAGGCGGATCCAACCGCCGACTTGTTTGACTCGCTAGACGCGCCGGTATCACCGCCGCCACCCTCGGCCCACCTGGGGGTCGATGCCGACGGGGATCCGCTCTCTCTGGCCGATTTTGCCGAGAGGGCCTACCTGGACTATGCGGTGTCGGTCGTCAAGGGACGGGCCTTGCCTGATCTGTGCGATGGCATGAAGCCAGTCCAGCGACGCATTCTGTTTGCGATGGATCGCATGTCCTTGCACGCAGCGGCCAAGCCGGTGAAATCAGCTCGTGTGGTGGGTGACGTGCTGGGCAAATTTCACCCACACGGGGATCAGTCAGCCTACGACGCATTGGTCCGTCTGGCACAGGGCTTTACGGTTCGCTACCCGCTGATCGATGGCCAGGGCAACTTCGGCTCGCGAGATGGAGATGGGGCTGCAGCCATGCGCTACACCGAGGCGCGTCTGACCAAGTTCTCGGAGTTGCTGCTCTCGGAGATTGACGAGGGCACAGTCGATTTCGGTCCCAATTACGATGGCTCCTTCCAAGAACCACTTCGCCTGCCTGCTCGTCTGCCAGTCTGTCTGCTCAACGGCGCCTCTGGCATTGCCGTGGGCATGGCCACCGAGATCCCGCCGCACAACCTGAAAGAGGTGGCGGTGGCCGCGATGGCTGTATTGGAGAGGCCGGATCTTGATGTGCCAGCCATCTTGGCCCACATGCCCGGTCCTGACTTTCCCGGTGGTGGTCAGATTATTTCCTCCGCCCAGGAGATTGCCCAGGCCTACGAGACCGGTCGGGGCTCGATCAAGACGCGAGCCCGTTGGGTCTATGAAGATCTGGCCAGAGGCCAGTGGCAATTGGTGGTGCAGGAGTTGCCGCACGGGGTGTCGTCTCAAAAGGTCCTGGAAGAAATTGAGGAACTCACCAATCCCAAGGTCAAGGCTGGTAAGAAGTCCCTCACGGCCGAGCAGCAACAACTCAAATCACTGGTGCTGGGTGTCTTGGATTCGGTTCGCGATGAGTCTGGCAAGGATGCAGCCGTGCGGCTGGTCTTTGAGCCCAAGACCTCCAAGGTGGACCGAGAGGAGTTCGTCAAGGTCTTGCTGGCCCACACCAGCCTAGAGAGTTCAGTCGCCATCAACCTGGTGGCTGTGGACTATCAGGGCCGCCCACGCTCGCTGTCGCTGGCCGAGGTCTTGTCGCAGTGGGTGGACTTTAGGGTTCAGACCGTGCGCCGTCGCAGCAGCCATCGCCTGGAGCAGGCCGAGCGTCGGATTCACATCCTAGAAGGCCGCTCCATTGCCCTGCTGCACATTGACAAGGTCATTGCGGTCATTCGCGAGAGTGATGACCCGAAACCGGCACTCATGCAGCGATTCGGACTGACCGAGGTGCAGGCCGAGGACATCCTCGAGATTCGTCTGCGCCAGCTGGCCAGACTAGAAGCCATCAAGATCGAAAAAGAGCTCGCGGAACTGCGAGAAAAGGCGGACAAGCTTCGGCATCTGCTGGAAAACGAAAAGGCCCTGCGCAAGGCCGTTGGCAAAGAGATCGCCGAAGACGCCAAGGCCTATGGTGACGATCGCCGAACCCTGATCGAACAGGCCAGCCGTGCCACGGTGGACATGCCGGTGGTCGACGAGCCGGTGACGGTGGTGGTCTCGGTCAATGGCTGGGTGCGATCGCGTCAGGGCCATGGCCACGATCCTGCTGGCTTTAATTTCAAAACGGGTGATGCCTTGTACGCCACCTATGAATGCCGAACCACCGATCAGCTGGTAGCCCTGTCCAACACCGGGCGCTCTTACAGCGTTTCAGTGGCTGGACTGCCAGGCGCCCGCGGCGATGGCGCCCCCATGACCACCATGGTGGAGCTGGAGCCGGGCAGCAGACTGGTTCATTTCTTGGCGGGTCCTGCGGAGACCGACGTGGTCCTGGCCACCCAGGCAGGGCAGGGCTTTGTCTCCAAGCTGGCGGGTCTGCAGGCCCGTAACCGGGCTGGCAAGCAATTCATGACCCTAGATGCGGGTGACCAGCCGGTTGTTCTGCGGTCCCTGCAGCCTGGCAGTGGGGCATTGGCCGTCCTGACCACCACCGGGCGACTCTTGGTATTCGGCCTAGACGAGATCAAGGTCTTGGCCACTGGCGGCCGCGGCGTCAGCCTGGTGACCCTGGAAGGGCCCAAGGACGGGCTGCTGGATGTCAGTCCGGTGTCTGAGTCTGGTCTGGTGATCGCCGGCGAGGGCAGGGCCGGCAAGTGGACCGAGCTGGCCATGACCCGCAAGGACCTGCTGGTGCATGTCGGCAAGCGTGCTCGTAAGGGAAAGGCGCTGGAGGCCAAGCTCAAGGCCAAGCAACTGCGACCCGCCTAAAAAGGGCGGCTGCAGGGGGTTGAAATGGGGGCGCATCGCCCCCATTTGTTTTTCAAGTTCTAGGGATCTGGCCTGGCCAAAGGTGCTCGGCCGAGGTCTTCTGAGTGTCTCAACCTTATTTTTGGCAAGTGGAGAGTGGGTATGTCCAAAGAAAAAATGGCCTTTCAGACCGAAGTCAAACAACTGCTTCATCTGATGATTCATTCGCTGTACAGCAACCGAGACATCTTTCTGCGGGAGCTGGTCTCCAATGCCTCGGACGCCTGTGACAAGCTGCGAGTGGAGGCCCTGGCTGATGACCAGCTCTTCGAGGGCGATGCTGAGATGCGAATCCGGGTGGGCTTTGATGCCAAGGCTCGGACCATCACCATCTCCGACAACGGCATTGGCATGAGCCGAGAGGAAGTGATCAATAACCTGGGCACCATTGCCCGATCTGGCACCAAGGAGTTCTTCTCCAAACTCTCGGGCGATTCAGCAAAGGACTCATCCCTGATTGGCCAGTTCGGTGTGGGCTTTTATTCGTCGTTTATCGTGGCCGACCATGTCACCGTGATCACCCGTCGGGCTGGATTGCCAGCCGGTGACGCCGTGCGTTGGGAGAGCGATGGCACTGGTGAGTTCAGCCTAGAGAGCGTCGAGCGCGCCGAGCGTGGCACGGACATCATCCTTCACCTGCGCGAGCCAGGGGGCGAGGGAGAAGAGGCCAAGAGCCATGACGACCTGCTGTCACACTGGACCATCAAAGAGATTCTCAAGCGCTACTCAGACCACATTGGCATTCCGATTGAGATGCGCAAGCGCGACTGGGATGACAAGAAGAACGAATACGTGGAGAAGGACGAGTGGGAGGTGGTGAACCAGGCCTCGGCCTTGTGGAC
The DNA here is from genome assembly GCA_041171045.1 of Pseudomonadota bacterium. Taxonomy (GTDB): domain Bacteria; phylum Pseudomonadota; class Gammaproteobacteria; order Burkholderiales; family Burkholderiaceae_A; genus Hahnella. The sequence goes on along the minus strand of JBEDMQ010000059.1, from coordinate 2,478 downwards.
CCGCCCCAAGTCGGAGCTGACCGATGAGCAATACAAGGCCTTCTACAAGAGCTTTGCCCATGGCCTAGAGGATCCTCTGGCCTACACCCATAACCGGGTGGAGGGACGCACTGAATACACCCAGCTGCTCTACATTCCTGGCAAGGCCCCCTTTGACCTGTATGACCGTCAGCAGCGTCATGGCCTGAAGCTCTACATCAAGCGTGTCTTCATCATGGAAGATGCCGAGCAGCTGCTGCCAAACTATCTGCGCTTTGTGCGTGGCGTGGTGGACAGCTCGGATCTGCCCTTGAATGTCTCCAGAGAAATCTTGCAAGAGAGTCGCGATGTGAAGGCCATTCGCGAGGGATGCACCAAGCGCATCATTGGCCTGCTCGAGGACATGGCTGCCAACAAGCCAGACGACTACAAGGTCTTCTGGAAAGAGTTTGGGCAGTGCCTGAAAGAGGGCTTTGGCGAGGACTTTGCCAACAAAGAACGGCTATCGGGACTGGCCCGGTTTGTCAGCACGGCCAGCACAGGTGATGAGCCCGATGTCAGCCTGAAGGACTATCTGGGTCGCATGAAGGAGGGCCAAGACAAGGTCTTCTACATCACGGCCGACAGCCTGTCGGCGGCGCGAACCAGCCCCCACCTGGAGGTCTTCCGCAAGAAGGGCATCGAGGTGCTGTTGCTGACCGACCGCATCGATGAATGGATGCTGTCCTTCCTGAATGAGTTTGAGGGCAAGGCCCTGCAGTCTGTGGCCAAGGGCGACTTGGACCTGAGCAAGGTCAAGTCAGATGCTGTGAATTCGGCCGAGGAGAAGGCAGCCGAGAAGGCTCTAAAAGAGGCCGAGAAGACATCCAAGTCTGCTTTGGAAAAGGCTCAGAAGATTCTGGGCGACAAGGTCAAGAGCGTTCGCCTCAGCCAGCGCCTGACGGACTCCGCCTGCTGTCTGGTCTCTGATGAGCAGGACGTGAGCGGACACCTGGAGCGCATCCTCAAGGCGGCCGGCCAGAAGGCACCGGATCGCAAGCCGATTCTGGAGCTCAATGCCCAGCATCCCATCGTTCAGGCGCTGGTCGCCGAAGCGGAGGCGGCTGGTGGCCAGATTGTTGGCGCCGATGGCCAACAGGTGACCGATGGGGTCTCGGACACCCTGCGTGACCTGGTCTGGCTGCTGCATGACCAGGCCCTCTTGGCCGAGGGTGGCCAGCCCGAGGATCCAGCTCAGTTTGTGCGGCGGCTCAACGGGTTCTTGCTCAAAGGCCTTGGAAAACTTTGACAAAAATCAAATGCTAATATTCGTCTGTCCGAATTTAGGGGGATGACATGTCCGTTTCGAAACAGACGAATTTCAAGGCAGCCGTGAGCGGCATGGCCGCTGCAGTGGGCCTGGCTGCCATGCTGGTCTCAGGTAGCGCAGGGGCTCAGGCACCTGCTGCTGCACCGGCCGCGCCCGCCGTCAAGGGTGATGCTGCTGCCGGCGCCAAAAAGAACTCCATGTGCATTGGCTGTCATGGCATTGAGAACTACAAGACAGCCTTTCCAGTGCTCTACCGTGTGCCCAAAATTACCGGCCAGAACCAGGCTTACTTTGTAGCCGCCCTCCAGGCTTATAAATCTGGTGAGCGTTCTCACCCCAGCATGCAGGCGATCTCCGGGTCCCTGACCGAGCAGGACATGGCCGATCTGGCCGCGTTCTACGCACAGAGCAAGTAAGGAACCCACATGGCAAAGATCACTTTTATCTCTGCAGTTGCTGCTGCCTTGCTAATGACTGCCGGTTTAGCCCAGGCGGGCAACGTAACGGCTGGCAAAGAAAAGTCGGCCGCCTGTGCAGCCTGTCACGGTGTTGATGGCGTGAAAGGCCTGGACGAGACCTATCCCATCCTGGCTGGTCAGCATGCCGACTACCTGGAGCGGGCCCTGGCGGACTACAAGGGTGGCAAGCGCAAGAATGCCATCATGGCTGGTATGGCTGCTGCCTTGTCCAAAGAAGACATCGCTGATTTGTCGGCTTACTACGCCTCCTTGCCTGGTCCTCTGAAGTCCAGCAAGCGGCGCTAAGCCAATCGATAGAGTGCTCGGGGGTTAGCCCCCGATGTAACTCATCTCGACCTTGGGGCCTGCGGGCCCCTTTTTCATGAGTTCCTCGCGCAATTCGGAGTAGCGGTCGTTGCGGTGCTGCCAGACCTGGGACAGGGCGCGAAGCAGCTGCTCATCGTCATGCTCAGCCCTGACCAAGGCCCGAAGATCGACCCCCGTATTGGCGAACAAGCAGGTATACAGGCCGCCTTCGGCCGATATTCGCGCCCGAGAACACTCGCCACAGAATGGTTTGGAGACCGAGGAAATAAAGCCCACTTCGCCACGACCATCGGCGTAGCGCCAGCGCTCGGAGACCTCGCTGGGGATGTCTCGTCCATAGGGCTCCAGGTCGAACTCGGATGACAACGTGTGCAGGATCTCGGTCGAGGCCACCACCTGGTCTGG
>JBEDMQ010000058.1:0-3059 GCA_041171045.1 Pseudomonadota bacterium | reverse complement strand
CTCTTTGAATTTGCCCATGCCCTTGGCCTCACGGTGCCCAAGCCGATTGCCTTGGTGCAGACCGACGATGGCTTGGTCAGTTTCTTTGAATTCCGTTCAGGCCAGGCCGATGGCCGAAAGTTGGTGCAGTGGTTGGGGGCTGGGTCTGAGGCGTCCCTGCAGACGGCGCAAGCTCTTACGCGGCAACTGGGGGAGGAGTTGGGTCGTTTGCATGGTGCAAAAGCTAGTGAGATGGCGGCCCAGACGCTGGGCAAGACCCTGGGACCACGACTAGCCCATTCCATCGAAGCGGCCATGGTCTTGGTGGAAAAGAGCTTTGCCTGCGTCAGGCAGCCGACCTCCTACCTGACCTATGCCACCGAGCAGGTGCTGCAAGAGGGCCGTGAATTAGCCGCTCAATTAACAGACTCGGCTGCCTCGGTCTGTCACAACGATTTTCGTCTGGGCAATCTGATGATGGATCCAGAGTCCGGTCGGCTCACAGCGGTTCTGGATTGGGAGTTCGCTTCCTGGGGCGATGTGATGGCCGACATCGGCTGGCTCACAGCCCCCTGCTGGCGGTTTGGTGGCGCCAAGCCCGTGGCAGGATTTGGTGAATTGGCTGACTTGGTCAGCGGGCTGTCCTCGACGATGGATGTTACTGAGGCCCAGCGCCTGCAGACTCGACTTCAAAACGAGCTCGCCTTTTGGCAACGCTATGCCCACCTGCGCTGGGCGATCATTGCGGCTCAGCAGGGTGAACGGGCGGTGCCCGGTGATGTGGAGGCCCTTGAGTTGGTGATCACCGGTTGTATGTCGGCCAGCCTGGCCGAGCCAGTGGTATCTCATTACAAGGGCCAGGACATCGCTGGGATGGCCAAGGCAACGATCACAACGACAAATACAACGACAAACGCGGACGGCTCGGCGGGGGTCTCGTCAGATCGTTCCACAGCGGACCAACTTCTCGCTGAGGCGGCAGCGCATTTAAAACTTCACCTAGCCCCACAACTCTCGGGCGCTCAGAAGTACAGTGCTTTGATGGCGGCTAACGCCATTCGACTGGCCCGCGGTGCATTGGCTTCCGCCGGTCACCGCGCTGCAGCAAAAAATGCGGGCCAAGATCCTGTGATGGATGACCTGATTCGCGATCTGCAGGTCTGGTCTTTTAAGGGTTGACCATCGATCAGATGGCTGCTTTCTAACCCACGCAGACTCTGCTCTGAAGTCGCGGGTTTTTCCTGAGGGGCTTGCGGTCGATCACAATGGCTTCTCAGGTTATAAAGGCAGTCATGACGCATGCGACCGACTTCGTGATCGAGACCAAGGGCCTGACCAAGGAGTTTCTGGGCTTTGTGGCCGTCAATGATGTCAACCTGAAGGTCAAGCGCCACACGATCCACGCCATCATCGGCCCCAACGGCGCCGGTAAAAGTACCTGTTTCAACCTGATCACCAAGTTCCACGCGCCCACCCGCGGACAGATTCTGTTCAACGGCAACGACATTACCGGCCATAGCCCTTCGCAGATTGCCCGCGAGGGTGTTGTGCGGTCCTTTCAGATCTCCGCGGTGTTCCCACACATGACGGCTCTTGAGAACGTGCGCATCGGTCTGCAGCGTCGGCTGGGCACCTCTTTCCACTTCTGGAAGAGTGACAAGACCCTGGACATCTTGAACGACCGGGCCATGGACGCCTTGGAGCGCGTTGGTCTGGGCGAATTCGCGGATGAACTGGCCGTGAACCTGCCCTATGGCCGCAAGCGCGCCCTGGAGATTGCCACCACAGTCGCCATGAATCCCGAGGTCATGCTGCTGGACGAACCCACCCAGGGCATGGGCCACGAGGATGTGGACCGCGTCACCCAACTTATTAAGAAAGTCTCTGAAGGTCGCACCGTGATCATGGTGGAACACAACATGAAGGTGGTGGCCAACATTGCCGACACCATCAGTGTTCTGCAGCGTGGTGAGCTGATCGCCGAGGGCAATTACGACACCGTCTCAAACAACCCGCAGGTCATGGAAGCCTATATGGGCTCGGCCGATGCGGAGTTGGCTGGTCATTAATTCAAACAAGAAGACTCCCAACGCATGTCACAGCCAGTCCTGGAAATCTCGAACCTGAACGCCTGGTACGGTGAGTCCCATGTGCTCCATGGCATTGACCTGTCGGTGGCCAAGGGCGAGGTGGTCTGTCTGCTCGGACGAAACGGTGCTGGTCGCACGTCTACTCTCCGCGCGGTGATGGGTTTGACAGGCAATCGCACGGGTTCGATCAAGGTCAATGGCCAGGAGGTCGTTGGCATGCCCACCCATCAGGTGGCGCAGCTGGGCATTGGCTATTGCCCCGAAGAGCGTGGCGTCTTTGCCAGCCTGACCTGTGAGCAGAACCTGCTGCTGCCTCCGAAGGTGGGTGAGGGCACGGCGCTGAGCCTAGACGAAATCTACGAGATGTTTCCCAACCTGCTCGAGCGTCGCAACAGCCCCGGTGGCCGTCTATCTGGTGGTGAGCAGCAGATGCTGGCCATCGCTCGCATTCTGCGCACCGGTGCAAGCCTGCTTCTGCTCGATGAGATCACCGAGGGCCTGGCCCCTGTGATCGTGCAGAAGCTGGGGCAGGTGGTTGGCGCCCTGCGTGAGAGGGGATTCACGATTGTGTTGGTGGAACAGAATTTCCGGTTTGCCTCCAAGCTCGCTGATCGTAACTACGTGATCGAGCACGGGCAGGTCGTGAAGGTGGTCGCAAGGGATGAGCTTGAGGCCAGCCAAGACGAGCTCAAGAGCCTTCTTGGCGTTTAGTGACTTTGGTGCAGTAACAACCGCTTTTTGGCGAGGAGACAGCATGAAGAAGACGATGATTGCAAAATTGGTGGCTGCCAGCCTGGTAGCCGGGTTCGGCAGCGCACAGGCTGCTATCTCTGACAACGAGGTTCGCATTGGCGTGCTGACCGACCTGTCGGGCATCTACTCCGCCATCGAGGGTCCTGGCGCCGTGACGGCCGCCAAGATGGCCGTGAAGGACTTTGGCGGCAAGGTCCTGGGTAAGAACATTGTGGTGACCTCCGCCGACACCCAGTC
>JBEDMQ010000057.1:0-7540 GCA_041171045.1 Pseudomonadota bacterium | reverse complement strand
GTTGGCCAGCCCGAGGGTCCGACAGCAGCAGCCAAGGACGCGGCCAAGGCCCAGGCCCTGCAAAAGCGGGCAGAGGAGTCGATCGTCAACTCACCACTGGTGCAGGCGATTATTAAAGAATTTGATGCCACCATTGTTCCTGGATCCATCCGTTGGATTGGTCCGGAACCCGAAGACCTTGAGGAGCCCAAGACATGATGAAAGGACAGTTGGCTGGACTGATGCGTCAGGCCCAGCAGATGCAAGACAAACTCAAAAAGGCGCAGGATGCGCTGGCTGAGTTAACCGTGGAGGGACAGTCGGGCTCTGGCCTGGTCAAGGTCGTCATGACTGGCAAACATCAGCTGCGCTCGGTCACGATCGACCCCAGTCTCATGACTGCCGATCCGGACGATCGCGAGACCCTTCAGGACCTGATCACCGCTGCGATCAACGAGGCTGTCAACAAAGTAGAGGCCGAGAGCAGCCAACGCATGTCTGCGGCCACCGCTGGCATGCCACTGCCACCCGGCTTCAAGCTCTAAGGCGGATTCATGCCCGGCCCAACCGGAACCGGGAGCCTGGGAGCAGCGGCCACCCCCGCCAGCCTGGCTGCGCTGACCGAGGCCTTTGCCAGGCTGCCTGGCATAGGCCCCAAGACAGCCCAGCGCATGGCGCTGCACCTGCTACAGCACGACCGGGCCGGCGCAGAGTTATTGGGCCGCAGCCTGCTAGAGGCGGTGTCTCGCCTGGGGCACTGCCAGAGTTGCAACACCTTCTCAGAATCCGAGACTTGTGAACTTTGTCGTGACGATGGTCGCGACGTCAGCCTACTCTGCGTGGTTGAGACACCAGCAGACTTGATGGTGATGGAGCAGACTCAGAGCTTCAAAGGGCACTACTTTGTGCTCATGGGTCGTCTCTCGCCGCTCGATGGCATCGGCCCCAAGGATATTCATCTAGAACGATTGCTAACTCGTGCTGCCGACCCCGCGGTTCAAGAGATCGTGGTGGCGACCAATTTCACCCCGGAAGGGGAGGCCACTGCCCATGCCATTGAGACACTCCTCAAGAGTCACGGCCTGGTGCCACCCAGGCGGGTCACCCGGCTGGCCAGAGGTGTGCCGGTCGGTGGCGAGCTGGAATATGTCGATCTGGGCACGATTGCGCAGGCCATCCGAGACCGTCGACGCCTGGATTAGGCGTTGACCGTCGGCCTTGCGTATAATTGACAAAATTCCCAAGGAGTAAAGATTGCAGCTGCATCAGCTGCTGGCCGCGGCAGGGTCCGATTCGGCCGGCGTCACCATGTCTAGCCCGTCAGGGCTCCCCCCCGCTGTTCTGGTATTGGCCGATGGTTCCGTTTTTCATGGTGTCTCGATAGGCGCCAGTGGATCAACAGTTGGCGAAGTGGTCTTCAATACCGCCTTGACCGGCTACCAGGAAATTCTCACAGACCCCAGCTATTGCCGTCAGATCGTTACCCTGACCTACCCGCACATCGGGAACACGGGTTGGAATGGCGAGGACAACGAGGCGGCTGCGGGCATTCAGGCTGCTGGCCTGGTCATTCGAGACCTGCCAGCGGTGCTCTCCAACTTCCGATCTGAGCAGAGCCTGTCATCTGCACTGCGGTCTGCTGGGGTCGTGGCCATTGCCGGCATCGACACCCGCCGTCTGACCCGTCTGCTACGAGACAAAGGCGCCCAATCGGGCTGCATTCTGGCCGCCTCGCCGGGCGAGCAGGCTGACTCTGAGGAGGCCCTGGCCCAAGCCAAGGCCTTTGGTGGTCTGGTCGGCATGGACCTGGCCCAGGTGGTGACCACGCCCAAGACCTATACCTTTGAAGAAGGCTCCTGGCAGCTGGGTGAAGGCTTCTCCAAGCCCGACTCGGGCGACCTGCACGTCGTGGCCTATGACTTCGGCGTCAAGCAGAACATTCTTCGTCTGCTCAAAGACCGCGGCTGCAAACTTACCGTTGTGCCAGCCAAGACCCCGGTTGCAGAGGTCTTGGCCATGAAGCCCAACGGCATCTTCCTGTCCAACGGCCCTGGCGATCCCGAGCCTTGTGATTACGCGATTGCCGCTGCCCGAACTGCGCTTGAGAAAAAGATTCCTCTGTTTGGCATCTGCCTCGGCCACCAGATCATGGCCCTGGCCGCTGGCGCCAAGACCATGAAGATGAAGTTCGGCCACCACGGCGCCAACCACCCGGTTCAGTGCCTGACGACCAAGCGCGTGTTCATCACCTCGCAGAATCACGGGTTTGCCGTCGATGCCAACAGCCTGCCGGCCCATCTGCGGGTCACGCACGTCTCGCTGTTCGATGGTTCCATCCAGGGCCTGGCCCACACCGATGCCCCGGCCTTCTGTTTTCAGGGTCACCCCGAGGCCAGCCCGGGTCCTCACGACATCCTGCCTCTGTTTGACCAGTTTTTTGAATCCATGAGAGCCGCCCATGCCTAAGCGCACCGACATCAAAAGCATTCTGATCATCGGCGCGGGTCCCATCGTCATTGGACAGGCTTGTGAGTTCGATTACTCGGGTGCCCAGGCCTGTAAGGCCCTCAAGCAAGAGGGCTACCGCGTCATTCTGGTCAACAGCAACCCCGCCACGATCATGACCGACCCAGAGACGGCCGATGTCACCTACATCGAGCCCATCACCTGGCAGATGGTTGAGCGCATCATCGAAAAAGAGCGTCCCGATGCCTTGCTGCCCACCATGGGCGGTCAGACCGCACTGAACTGTGCCCTGGATCTGGCCCGTCACGGGGTCTTGGACAAGTACAAGGTTGAGTTGATTGGGGCCCGCGAGGAGGCCATTGAAAAAGCCGAAGACCGGCTCAAGTTCAAAGAGGCCATGACCAAGATTGGTCTGGACTCTGCCCAGTCGGGTATCGCCCACAGCATGGAAGAGGCCTGGGCCGTCCAGAAGCGCATTGCCGAGATCACCGGTGGCGTAGGCTTTCCCATGGTCATCCGTCCCAGCTTTACCCTGGGTGGTACGGGCGGCGGCATTGCCTATAACGCCGAAGAATTCGAGACCATCTGCAAGCGCGGCATCGAGGCCTCGCCGACCAACGAGCTACTCATCGAAGAGTCTCTGATTGGCTGGAAAGAATTCGAGATGGAGGTCGTTCGCGACCGGGCCGATAACTGCATCATCGTCTGCTCCATCGAGAACTTAGACCCCATGGGCATTCACACCGGTGACTCCATCACCGTGGCCCCGGCCCAGACCCTGACGGACAAGGAATACCAGTTGCTGCGCAACGCCTCGATCGCGATTCTGCGTGAGATCGGTGTGGACACTGGCGGCTCCAACGTTCAGTTCTCGATTAACCCAGCCAACGGCCGCATGATCGTCATCGAGATGAATCCACGCGTCTCGCGGTCTTCGGCACTGGCCTCCAAGGCCACCGGCTTTCCGATCGCCAAGGTGGCGGCCAAGCTGGCCGTGGGCTACACCCTGGATGAACTCCAAAACGAGATCACTGGTGGTGCAACGCCGGCCTCGTTCGAGCCCTCGATCGATTACGTTGTGACCAAGGTCCCCCGCTTTGCCTTTGAGAAATTCCCTCTGGCCGACAGCCACCTGACCACCCAGATGAAGTCGGTGGGCGAGGTCATGGCCATGGGCCGCACCTTCCAAGAGTCCTTCCAGAAGGCCCTGCGTGGCCTGGAGGTGGGCGTGGATGGGATGAACCAGAAGACCACCGACCGCGAGGTCATCGAGGAAGAGCTCGGTGAACCGGGTCCCGAGCGCATTTGGTACGTGGGTGATGCCTTCGCCCAGGGCTTCTCGGTTGACGAGGTTCACAGCCTGACCAAGATTGACCCCTGGTTCCTGGTTCAGATCAAAGAGATCATCGACATTGAGCTGGCCCTTGAGAAGAAAACCCTGGCGGATCTGGATGCCGAGTTGCTGTTTGAGCTCAAGCGCAAGGGTTTTTCGGATCGACGTCTGGCTTACCTGTTGGACACCACCGAGGGTGAGGTCCGCAAGCTGCGTCACAGCCTGAACGTTCGCCCGGTCTACAAGCGCGTGGACACCTGCGCGGCTGAGTTCGACACCAGCACGTCTTACTTTTACTCCACCTACGAAAAGGATTGCGAGGCTCGTCCGACCAATCGCAAGAAGGTGATTGTGCTGGGTGGTGGCCCCAACCGAATCGGCCAAGGCATTGAGTTTGATTACTGCTGTGTCCATGCCGCCATGGCCCTGCGCGACGATGGCTTTGAGACCATCATGGTCAACTGCAATCCAGAGACGGTCTCCACCGACTACGACACCTCCGATCGCCTGTACTTCGAGCCACTGACCCTGGAGGATGTGCTCGAGATTGTCGATCTAGAAAAACCAGTGGGCGTGATCGTGCAGTACGGTGGGCAGACGCCGCTCAAGCTGGCCAAGGCCTTGGAGGCTGCTGGCGTGCCCATTGTTGGTACCTCACCTGAGTCGATTGACATTGCCGAGGACCGCGAGCGTTTTCAGAAACTGCTTCACAAGCTCGAACTGCGTCAGCCGCCCAACCGGACGGCCCGCACCGAGGAAGAAGCCATTCGTCTGGCCCAAGAAATTGGTTACCCCTTGGTGGTTCGCCCCAGCTATGTGCTGGGTGGTCGCGCCATGGAGATCGTCCATGAGCAGAAGGACCTGGAGCGCTACATGCGTGAGGCCGTCAAGGTCTCTAACGACTCTCCCGTGCTGCTGGATCGCTTCCTGAACGATGCCATCGAAGTCGACGTTGACAGCCTATCCGATGGCAAACAGGTCATCATCGGCGGTGTCATGGAGCACATTGAACAGGCTGGTGTTCACTCCGGTGACTCGGCCTGCTCACTGCCGCCGCACTCGCTGTCGCCCGCACTCATCGAGGAACTCAAGCGTCAGACCGTTCTCATGTCCCGGGCCCTGAACGTGGTGGGCCTGATGAACGTCCAGTTTGCGATTCAGGGCGAAACCGTCTTTGTCTTGGAAGTGAACCCACGTGCCTCGCGCACGGTGCCGTTTGTCTCCAAGGCCACTGGCCGCCCCCTGGCCAAGATCGCTGCCCGGGCCATGCTGGGCAAGACCTTTGATGAGCAGGGTGTGGCTGGGGAGGTGGTACCGCCTTACTACTCGGTGAAAGAGGCCGTCTTCCCCTTCGTGAAGTTCCCTGGTGTTGACACGGTGCTGGGCCCCGAGATGAAGTCCACCGGTGAGGTGATGGGTGTGGCGCCCACCTTTGTCGAGGCCTTTGTGAAGTCGCAGATTGCGGCTGGCACTTCATTGCCCGATCCGGCCAAGGGCGGCCTTGCCTTCATCAGCGTCAAAAACGGTGACAAGCCTGCGGCCATCGCAGTGGCTCGTGTCTTGCAGGCCATGGGTTACAAGCTCATCGCCACCCGAGGCACGGCGGCTGCGATCGCTGCGCAGGGGATTGCGGTCACGGTGGTGAACAAGGTGACCGAGGGCCGCCCCCACGTGGTCGACATGATCAAAAACGGCGAGGTCAGTTTTATCGTCAACACGGTTGAGGAAAAGCGCACTGCCATGGCCGATTCACGTTCCATTCGCACCACAGCCTTGGCCCAGCGTGTCACCACCTACACCACCGTGGCGGGTGCCCTGGCGGCTGTTCAGGGCATGCAGAGCATGGCAGAGTCCCGTCTAGAGGTGTATGACCTGCAGAGCCTGCACAAGAAACTCAAAGGAACCGTATGAGCTCGACCCCATTGACCATCGAAGGTGCGGAAGCCCTTCGCAGCGAATTGCACCACCTCAAGCATGTCGAGCGTCCCAACGTGGTCAACGCCATCGCCGAGGCACGGGCTCAGGGTGACCTGTCTGAGAACGCCGAATACGACGCGGCCAAGGAGCGTCAGGGCTTTATCGAGGGTCGTATTGCCGAGCTCGAGGCCAAGCTCTCCACAGCCCAGATCATCGATCCCACCACCCTGGAGCAGGATGGTCGGGTGGTCTTCGGCGTTACGGTGGCCATGGAAGACCTGGATTCTGGCGAGAAGATGACCTACAAGATCGTTGGCGATGATGAGGCCGATGTGAAACTCCACAAGATTTCGATTTCCAGCCCCATCGCCCGCGCTCTGATTGGGAAATCCGTGGGGGATGTGGTGGTCGTCACGGCTCCCAGCGGTCAGCGCGAGGTCGAAATCCTCGAGGTGGAGTACCGATAGCCGTCTGTCGGCGGGCCCATGGCGAAGAACAAGTTCAATGCGGCCTGGGTGCACCGACATGTCACCGACCCCTATGTCCGGCAGGCTCAGCAGAAGGGCTACCGGTCTCGGGCTGCCTTCAAGCTTCTAGAGATCGACGAAAAGGACCGCCTCATCCGTCCTGGTATGGCGGTGGTCGACCTGGGGGCAGCACCCGGCAGCTGGTCTCAGGTGGTTCGCGAGCGTCTGGCCAAAAAAGGGTCCCAGGGCATACACGGCAAGATCGTGGCCCTGGATTTGCTGCCCATGGACCCCATCGCCGATGTCAGCTTTATCGAGGGCGACTTTCGGGAGGCCGAGGTTGAGAAACAGCTCTCGGACTTGCTGGAGGGGCAGAAGCTAGACCTTGTTTTGTCGGACATGGCCCCCAATATGTCGGGAGTGGCCTCGGCGGATACCGCCCGCGTCATGCATGTCTGTGAGCTGGCCCTTGATTTTGCACAGCAACATTTAAAGCCCCACGGGGCGTTGTTGGTCAAAACATTCCAGGGCAGCGGCTATAGCCAGCTCGTGGAGTCGTTTAAAAAGGTGTTCGAGACGGTCTCTCCCCGCAAACCAGCGGCCTCCAGGGCCGAATCGTCGGAGCTGTTCCTGTTGGGGCGTGATTTAAAACATCAATCGCCGAAATAGGGATTAATGACTGGGAACCAAAGGGATCCGGGGGTATCCTAGTGATTCGGTTGGTTTTTTCTTATAAGGAGTGGGTCTTTGAACAACGTGTTCTCCAAGGTTGCCATCTGGATGGTAATCGGCCTGGTGCTGTTTTCGGTGTTTCGCCAGTTCGAGGGCGGGGCATCCCGCGGCCAAGAGGTCTCCTACACCCAGTTTATGGAAGAAGCCAAGCAGGGCCGTATTCGCTCTGCCATCGTTGATGGTCGTACCGTTCGTGCGGTCACCACCGATGAGCGCCCCATCGTCGTCAATGCGCCGCAAGACCTCTGGATGGTCTCTGACCTCATGAAGTACGGCGTGACGGTCTCGGCCAAGGCCGAAGAGCAGCCCTCGCTGCTCATGAGCATCTTCGTCTCCTGGTTCCCCATGCTACTGCTCATTGGCGTCTGGATTTTCTTCATGCGCCAGATGCAGGGCGGTGGCCGTGGTGGTGCCTTCTCATTTGGCAAGAGCAAGGCTCGCATGCTGGACGAGAACACCAACCAAGTCACCTTTGCAGATGTCGCTGGCTGCGATGAGGCCAAGGAAGACGTCACCGAACTCGTTGAATTCCTGCGCGACCCCTCCAAGTTCCAAAAGCTCGGCGGACGCATTCCCCGTGGCGTGCTCATGGTGGGTTCTCCTGGTACCGGTAAGACCTTGCTCGCCAAGGCCATTGCGGGCGAGG
>JBEDMQ010000056.1:0-28115 GCA_041171045.1 Pseudomonadota bacterium | reverse complement strand
ATGGCCATCAGAGTAAAGGCAATCGGAAAGCCCAGGAAAATAACGACAATAAACAAGCCCAGCATCAACAGGGCGATCATTGGATCTGACATGACTACTCCTTGTGTCCGTGTTGCTGCTGAAGCAGAACTTCGAGTTCCTCGACGTCACCCTCGCGGGCGGGCCACTTGCCTTCCTTGATACACGTCAGGCAGCGCATGATTTCGGCAATCCCGCCCAAGGCCAGGGTAATGCCAGCAACAAAAATCACCAGCTTTAGAGGCCAGACGGGCACGCCGGCTGGGCTGTTGACGCTGGACTCCAGAATGCTCGCTGATTGGAACGAGTACTGGGATCCGGTGTAGACCATGGCAAAGATGCCTGGGAAAAAGAAGATGAGGTACAGCACCAGGTCCACTTTGGCCTGGTTGACCGGCTTCCAACTGCGGTAGATAAAGTCGCCGCGGACATGAGAATTACGAGACAGGGCGTAGGCCCCCGACATCATGAAGAGTGCGCCATAGAGCATGTAGCTCATGTCAAAGGCCCAGGCCGTGGGGGCACCCAGCACATACCGCATGAAGACCTCAAAGCAGGTGCTGGCTGTCAATACCAAGACACACCAGGCAAAGCTGTGCCCGATTGATTTGTTGAGTGAGTCAATTGCTCGAATCCAATTGATCATGAGGAATATTCCTAAAAATTATGAATTCTTCTAATAAAAAGAGCTGCCGGATTCTAGCCCAGCAGCTCTTTTCTGACCGCCTAACGCTTAGCGTGGCAGCTTGATCTTCTGCACGTGCTCGTAGGCCAGCTTGTAATCCGCTTCGTTGGTGAAGTGGTAGAAGCCCACCCGACGCGACCAGGCCTTCACGGAGTCGTTGATCTCCTTGAACATGTCGACCTCTTTCTCCAGCTTAGCAGTCACCTTATCCCAGGCGGCCAACTGGCCCTTGTAGACATCGGTGGTAGTGCGAGAGACCTGGACCTTGTGCTTGGTGATCAACTCCTGCAGATCCTTGGAGTACTGGTCGTGGGCCAGAGCGGTGTTGGCCAGCGAGGCAGCCTCGGCCGCGTACTTCAGGATGGCCTTGAGATCAGCAGGCAGGGCGTTGTACTTGGTCTTGTTGAACACAATCTCGAAGAACTCTTGAGCCTGGTGGTAGGAACCCATGGAGTAGTACTTGGCGACGTCCTGTGCACCAAAGCGCAGGTCGGCGGTTGGGTTGTTGAACTCGAAAGCGTCGATCACGCCGCGCTGCATGGCAGGAACAATCTCGCCACCGGGCAACTGGGCAACAGCCATGCCCATTTCCTGGAGCATGTCGGCGGCCAGACCCACGGTGCGGTACTTGAAGCCCTTCAGGTCAGCAGCCTTCTTGGGAGGCGTCTTTTTGAACCAGCCCAGGGGCTGGCAGGGCATTGGGAAGGTAAAGAAACCGACCACGTTCAAGTCGAGTTTAGCGGTCAGTTTGTCCCACAACTGCTGGCCACCACCCTTGTGAATCCAGGTCAGGCCGATCTCGGGGGTTGCACCGCTTACGGGGCTGGTACCAAACAGAGCAGCGCTCTTGTTTTTGCCGTACCAGTAGGCTGACACATGGTGACCGGCATCCAGAACACCCTTGCTAACGGCGTCAATAATCTCGAAAGGCTTCACAACAGCGCCTGCAGGAAGGTACTCGATGCGCAGACGGCCACCGGCCATTTCATTCACACGATCGACGTACTGCTTGGCCATGTCCGTAAAGATCTCGTTGGCACCCCAAGAGCCCTGCATCTTCAGGACGACGGGAGCCTGGGCCACAGAAATCATGGGGAAGCCGGCTACAGGAGCAGCAACTGCTGCGGTGGCGGCCTTGCTGAAGAACTTACGACGACCAGCGGTTTTGGCGGTTGCCTCAACTGCGGCGACTTCTTTTTTGGAATGCTCCATTCATTGTCTCCTGACAGGTGTTCGAACGAATTGATGAAACCGGGGATAACGCCCAGTTACCACGTGGCAAGAGTGTAAGCCTCTGACCGGACTTGCGACATGACCCAAACCTCGGTAGTTTCCCCCATGATGATCAAAGGTCTGGTGATTCTACTGCTCTACCAAGGTGCAGGCGAGATTCTTGCTCGGGGACTCTCCTCGCCGGTGCCTGGCCCGGTGATCGGCCTGGTTTTGCTGCTGGTAAGCCTTTTGTGGCGCCAAAAGACTGATCCGGACCTGCAGATGGTTGCAAGTGGCTTGACGGCCCACCTTGGGCTTCTCTTCGTTCCGGCGGCAGTCGGGGTGGTCAGCTTTCTGCCCATGCTCAAGGGGAACATGATCGCCATTTTCTCGGTCTTGGTGGTCAGCGTCATCCTGGCCATGGCCAGCACCGCCCTTGTCCTGAAGCGGCGGGCCGCAGACGAACCGGCGGAGTAGTCAATGGACCTGAGTGAAATCTGGGTCTACCTCAGCGGCAGCCCGCTCTTTAGCCTGATCCTGACCCTGGTGGCCTATCAACTGGGCGTCATGGCTCACCAAAGGTTTGGCCGGTCGCCCTTGGTCAACCCAGTGGCCATTGCGGTTCTCTTGACCGCCGGCGTGCTGCTGCTCATCGACATGCCCTACCCCCAGTACTTTGAAGGGGCCCAGTTCATTCACTTTCTGCTGGGCACAGCAACGGTAGCCCTGGCCGTGCCCATCGCTCAGGGTTGGCATCTACTCAAAGGGCGCTTTGCCCAACTGGGCCTGGCGCTGCTGATGGGCGGTCTGGTTTCGGTGGTCTCCAGCGTTGGATTGGCCAGCCTGTTGAAGATCCCCACCGATCTGGTGACCCCCATGCTGGCGAAATCCGTCACCGCCCCGATTGCCATGGGCATTTCCGAATCCATGGGTATCTCCCCGACCCTGACCGCAGTCTATGCGGTGCTGACCGGGGTCATCGGCGCCATTGCCGCCACCCACCTCCTCAATGCCCTGGGCATGAAAGACTGGACGGCCCGGGGCTTCGCGGTCGGCGTAGCCGCTCATGGGATCGGCACCTCTCGAGCCTTTGCGGTTCACCCCGACGCGGGTGCCTTCTCGAGTGTGGGCATGGGCCTGCATGGCGTGGCGGGCGCCCTGTTCCTGCCCCTGATTGGCCCGTGGCTTCTAAAGTGGCTCGGCTAGCGAGCGGACTCTCGTCTTAACTGGCCTCTGAGGTAGACCGCCGAGTACAAAGCCGGCAACGAAAAAAGCGTCAGTGCGGTTGCAACAATCAGCCCCCCCATAATCGCCACCGCCATGGGGCCCCAGAAGACGCTGGACTGCAGTGGCACCATGGCAAACACGGCCGCAGCAGCGGTCAACAGGATGGGACGAAAACGCGAGACCGTGGCCTCCACAATCGCCGACCGCAGATCCCTGGCCTGGCACTCTCGCTCGATCTGATCAATCAGGATGACCGAATTGCGCATGATCATGCCCATCAGCGCAATCACGCCGAGCATGGCCACAAACCCGAAGGGCCGATTGAGCACCAGCAATGCAGCAGCCGCACCGGACAGACCCAGGGGTGCGGTGGCCAAGACCATGAAACTGCGCGAGGAACTCTGCAACTGCAGTACCAGCAGGGTTAAGGTGATGAAGAGCATGATGGGCATGCCGGCAAAGATGGACTGCTGACCCCGGCCACTCTCCTCGACCTCACCGCCGACCTCTAACCTCAATCCAGCCGGGAACGCGGCCATGGTCGGTGCCAGCTGACTCATCAACTCTTTGGTGACCGTGGGTCCCTGACGACCCGGACCCACCGAGGCCTGCAGGGTCAGGGCGAACTCACGGTTTTGTCGCCAGACGATGCCAGGCTCCCAGACCATCTCCAGACGGGCCAGCCGAGACAGCGCCACTTGCTGACCTGACTGCGAAGGCACCAGCAAGCCCTTCAAGTCCTCCAGACCGTCGCGCTCCTGGGCAGGCAAGCGCAATACGATCGGAATCAGACGCGTGCTCTCTCGATACTCACCAACAGTCACACCGGTGAATCGGGCGGCCAAGACCTCGGCAATGGACTGCGGCGACACCCCAAGATCCCTTGCGCGCCCAAGGTCCAGTTGAATCTGAACCACCGGTCTTAACTCATTCCAATTGTTGTTCAGGCCACGAATATCCGGGTGGGCCCGCATCACCTCGGTCACCTTGGGTAGCCAGGCCTGAACCAGCCCCGGCTGCTCGGACACCAGACGCAGCTGCACTGGATAGGCCACAGGCGGCCCGTTGGGCAGGAGTTTGATGCGCAGCCTGGCCTGAGGGGCCACATCCGGCAGGGCCTGTTGGAGGCGACTCAGCATGGCCTGACGATCCTCGCCAGGCTTGGGCACCACAATCAGCTGGGCCACGTTGGGCTGCGGAAAAATAATGTCCAGTGGCAGAAAGAATCTTGGTGCACCGCTCCCAACCCAGCTGGTCAGACTGCCATGACCAGGATCCTTTAGGATCACTTGCTCCAGGGCCTGAACCGTCTTCTGGGTTGCCTCGATGCTGGCGCCTTCTTGAAGAAAGACATCGACCAACATCTCAGGACGGGACGAATCGGGGAAAAACTGCTGCTGGACCTTCGACATTCCCACCAGGCCCAGTCCAAACGAGAGGACAGTAGCTGCCAGGACCCTCCAGGGATGGTCCACGCACCAGCTCACCACCGATCGAAATCGTTGGTAAAAATCGGATTGAAAGGCCTCCGCATGGACCTCTCCAGCCACCACTGGCTTGCTCTTCAGCAGCCAAAAGCCCAAGACCGGCACAAAGAACACCGAGACCAACCACGAGACCAGCAAGGCCGCCGCTGTTACGCCGAAGATGGCAAAGGTGTACTCACCCACGGTGGACTTGGCGATGCCAATTGGCAGAAAGCCAACCGCGGTGATCAAGGTACCGGTCAGCATGGGCATGGCCGTCAGGGAGAAGGCCGCAGTAGCTGCTGAGAGTCGGTCGGCGCCCTCTTCTAATTTGCGCACCATCATTTCCACCACGATGATGGCGTCATCCACCAACAGTCCGAGGGCGATGATCAGAGAGCCCAGCGAGATCTTGTGAAGCCCGATGCCCCAGGCCTTCATAATCAAAAAGGTCACCGCCATGACCAAAGGAATGCTGATGGCCACAATCAGTCCGGGACGCGGGTCGATGCGAAGCGGTCGCTGGTGCAATCCGAGGGCCAAGAGACTCACGCCCAACACAATGGCCAAGGCCTCCGCGAGCACTTTAAGAAACTCTCCGATCGAGCTCGCGACCACCCCAGGCTGATCCTGTACCTGGGTGAGTTGCACCCCCAATGGGAGGTCCGGTTGAATCTGCTCGACCAGCTCGTTCATGGCACGGCCCAGGGCTATGACATCGCCACCCTTTTTCATGGAGACACCCAGACCGAACACAGACTGGCCGTTGACACGCATGAGCTGTCCACTGGGGTCAGGCGGGCCTCGACGCAGCTCACCCAGGTCTGAGAGCCGAAGGATTTGGCTACCGGCTCGAATGGGCGTCTGGGCGATCTGCTCCTCTGACTCAAACTGGCCTGTCACCCGAAGCGGGATCTCGAAAGGCTCGGCGCGAAGGCTGCCTGCCTGCACCACCCGATTCTGGGCGTTGATCTGATCCGAGATCTGGGCCGTGGTTAGGCCATAGCGGGCTAGTTTGGTTCGGGACAACTCCAGATAGATGCGTTCCGGCTCCAGACCGAAGACCTCCACCTTGCCCACGTTGCCGACTCGCAGCATGCGGGAGCGCAGGTCTCGGGCAAGCTCCGACTGTCGGGCCAGACTGAGTCCTGGCGCCTGCACGGCATAGATGATGCCGAAGGTGTCACCAAAATCATCGTTGAAGAATGGACCCTGGACACCAAGCGGCAGACTGCCAGCCATGTCCATCATTTTTTTTCGGATGGTGTAGAACCGCTGGGAGACCTCTTTGGGATCGAAATCGTCCCCAATCTCGACGATGACCGTGGTGTGCCCCGGCTTGGAGAAACTCACGGTCTTGCGGACATTGGGCACCTCTTGAACGATCCGCTCGAGTCGATCGGCCACTTGAGCAGCCATCTGCATCGCGGTAGCGCCAGGCCAATTGGCCTGGACCACCATCACTCGGAAGTTAAACGGTGGATCCTCGTCCTGGCCCAACTGAAAATAACTCGCCACACCCAAGAGCATCAGCGCCACCATCAGATAGCGCACCAGGACTGGGTGCTCGATCGCCCAGCGAGATAGGTTGAATGGTGTCATTTGACGTTCGGGGCACCGGTCGGCACCCGAACTCTCTGACCATCGGTGAGCAAATGGGCACCAATGGCCACCACCACATCACCGCTTTGAAGACCCTTGGCCACCTGGGCCCAACGCTCGTCACTGCTTGCGACCGTCACCAACTGCTGACGAACCCGGTGACCGCCCTCGATGGGCTCAATCAGCATGACGGCCTGCCCCCCATTGATCACGGCTGACAGCGGCACTTGGATCCGCTGATCAGCACCGGACAGTGGCGAAGCAACCGGAGAAGCAGACCCCGACAGCACCACCAAGACCGCACCAGCCTCAACGCGCTGGCCCTTGCTGACGGCTACACGCTGAACCACCCCTCCCACCAAAGCCCGACTGGTGATCAGACCCAATCCATCGAGCTTGGCTTCGTGCTCGGCCCGGGCAGCCAATACAGCTGCCTGTCGACGCTCGAATTCAGCCTGCGAGATGAAGTTCTGCTGACGCAATCGTTCATACCGAGCGAAATCCGCTTCGGCACTGGCCAACTGGGCGGCAGCAGCAGCGATCTGAACCCGGGCACTTGAATCGGCCAATCGCGCATCAATCGGATCTAGCCGAACGAGTGCCTGGCCAGCGACGACGCGATCACCTGACTTGACCAAGACAGACTCGACCATCCCATTGGACTGGGCCACAACGGTTGGCGAATTCGTCTGAGAGACAACAGCGGAGGAACCCCCAGACTGCAGGGTTGATCTGCGGTCTTCAATCCGGTAGACCTCTACCAGGGGGTCTGGCAATGGCTTGGGCGCCTCCTTGGAACAACCGGCCACCCATGACAGCCCCGCTGCAACCACCAGCAGCAACCATGACTGCGACCTCATTGCCCAGCCTCCCGCTGATGACGAAGTCCCGCCCAGAGCAGACTGAGCCAGCCCACGATAAAGGCAAATCCTCCAAAAGGGGTGACGGCCGCGAAGGCCTTGTGACCGGTGTAGACCATGGCATACAGGCTTCCGCTGAAGAACACAGTCCCCATGACAAAGCAGATGCCCGCTAGGGTGACCCCGACACAAAATCGAGAGAAATTAACCATGGCAGCGCAGCCAAACAAGGCCACCGCATGGATCATCTGATAAGAACTGGCGGTCTTCACCCAGTCCAATTGGTCTGGTTCGAGCAGGCCGACCAGCATGTGGGCCGCTGCCGCGGAGACCGCTACCGCCATTGCCCCAAACAATCCTGCGAGGGTCAGAAAGACCCTCGTCCAAAACACCATGAGCATGCTGCCTCCTAGGCCGTCAGATGGCCAAGTCTTTCAGTTGGAAAGGCGGCGTCGAGCAGATTCTGAGTATAAGGCTGTCGAGGCCTCTGCAGCACATGCTCGGTCGCACCAAACTCCACTATGTTGCCATGCCGCATGACCAACACTCGATGGGCCATGGCGCGCATGACCGCCAAATCGTGCGAGATCAAGACATAGGTCAAACCTTTGGCCTGCTGAAGACCAACCAACAACTCCAGAATTTGCTTCTGAACAGACACATCCAGCGCACTGGTGGGTTCGTCCAGGAGCAGCAGCTTGGGCTCGACAATCAAGGCCCGGGCGATGGCAATTCTCTGACGCTGACCGCCGGAGAAGGCATGGGGGTATCGCCCCAAGGCCTCGGTGGGCATGCCCACCTCTGACAGGGCCTGCTCACAGCGCTGCTGTCGTTCAGACGCATCAAGCTGAGGGGCATGCAGCAACAGCCCCTCCTCCAGAATTTGAGCAATGGTCCGACGGGGGGACAAGGCGCTAAAGGGGTCCTGGAAGACCACCTGAAAATCTCGGCGCAACCCCCGAAGCGTTTTAGAGGTAAGCCCAATGATGTCGTGGTCATCGAGTCGGATCTGGCCTTTGACCAACGCACTGGACAGTCGCAAGAGTGCAAGTCCCAGCGTGGTCTTCCCAGATCCAGACTCCCCTACAATCCCAAGGGTCTCACCCTTGGTCGCGACGAAGCTCACGCCATTGACCACCGACCGATAACGTGGCCTGAACCAACTGCCTCCAATGGGGTACGAACATTGGAGTTGGCGAACCTCAACCATGATCGGACCCTTTTGGGCCGGGCCCACCAGAGGGACCGGTTCGGCCGCAATCAGCTGCTTGGTATAGGCCTGCTCGGGTGCTGAGAACAAGGCCGCCGTCTCTTTCACCTCCACCAGACGCCCCGTCTGCATGACGGCAACCCGCTGGGCAAATCGGCGAACCATGGGTAGGTCATGGGTAATCATCAGAATCGCCATGCCTGTCTCGCGCTGTAAGTCGAGCAAGAGATCCAAGACCTGCTGCTTCAGGGTCACATCCAGAGCAGTGGTGGGTTCATCTGCAATCAACAGTTTTGGGCGACAGGCCAGTGCCATGGCAATCAAAACCCGCTGACGCTGGCCACCCGACAATTGGTGCGGGTAGGCCATGACCGCGTGTTCAGCCGAATCAATGCCCACCCGTTCCATCAGCTCGCCAGCGCGCTGCATCGCCTGGACCGGCGCCAAACCCTCGTGGGTCTGCAACACCTCGGCAATCTGCTGACCGACTGTGAGTAGGGGGTTCAAGGCCGTCATCGGCTCTTGAAAGACCATCGCGATCTCGGAACCCCTCATGGACTGAAGTCGCATGGCCGAGGCGTCCAAGAGGTCTTCACCCTGCCAGAGCACCTGACCCGTCACCTGTGCGTCGGGCACCAGACCCAACACAGCCAAGGCTGTCACGGTCTTGCCCGAGCCAGACTCCCCTACCAAGGCCAGCCTCTCACCCGGCTCGATGGTCAGAGAAAGAGACTCGACGGCCGCCGGTCCCTCGTCCATTTGCCCAAACCGAACCGTCAGGTCCGTCAGCCTCAGCAGAGACTGGTTATCGGCGAGTGTCGAGTGCATCGCGCAGCGCCTCCCCAATAAAGATCAACAGCAGCAGCAAGGCCACCAGCACCCCAAAGGTGGAGACCGTAATCCACCAGGCGTCGAGGTTGTCTTTGCCCTGGGCCAACAGTTCCCCAAGGCTTGCGGTCGAGGTCGGAACGCCGAGCCCCAGAAAATCGAGACTGGTCAGCGCCAAGACCGCCGCCGACATTCGGAACGGCAGAAAGGCAATCACCGGTGTCAGGCTGTTGGGAAGGATGTGGCGGGTCATGATTCGCCAGTCTGACAGGCCCATGGCCCGCGCTGCGGTCACGTAGTCGAGGCTGCGGTTTCGCAGAAACTCGGCACGGACATAATCAGACAGCCCCATCCATCCAAAGACCGAGAGAATTACCAGCAAGACCAGCAGGCCCGGCTCGAACATCGAGGCGAGGATGATCAGCAGGTAGAGCTCAGGCAATGAGCCCCAGACCTCGATCAGACGCTGGAAAAATAGATCAATGCGGCCAGCAAAATAGCCCTGGATGGCACCGAAGAAAATGCCCAATATCAGACCAATGGCAGTCAAGGCCAATCCAAATAAAACCGATACCCTGAGGCCGTAAATCAACCGAGCCAGGACATCTCGGCCCCGGTCATCGGTCCCCAGCCAGTTCTCAGCTGAGGGCGCAGCCGGATTGGGGGACGGTGCAAAGTAGTTGATGGTCTGAAAACTGTAGCGGTTTACTGGGTAAAGCGCCCAATTCCCATCGGCCTCTAGCCTCTGCTGAATATAGGGATCCAGGTAATCTGCGGGCGACTCAAATTCCCCGCCAAAGGTTTTCTCGGAGTAGTCCTTGACCAGCGGCCAATACAGACTGCCCTGATAGGACACCACCAATGGGCGGTCGTTGGAGATCAACTCAGCGGACAAGCTCAAGGCGAACAGCAGCAGGAAAATCCGCAGACTCCAGAGTCCACGACGATTGGCACAGAAACGACGCCAGGCCAGACGGGCGGGAGAATCGATCATGACTTCTGCGCTCCAAACTGAACCCGCGGATCGACCACCACGTACAACAAATCGTTGACCAGTTTGGCCACCAGACCAATCAGAGAGAAGAAGAACAAGGTTCCCATGACCACGGGGTAGTCGCGCTTCATGACTGACTCATAGGACAACAGCCCTAGGCCATCGAGTGAAAACAGGGTCTCGATGAGCAAGGATCCAGTAAAGAACGCACCCACAAAGGCAGCCGGAAATCCGGTCACGATGGGGATAAGGGCATTGCGCAGAACATGGCGCCAGAGGACCACGTCCTCAGGAAGGCCTTTGGCCCGTGCGGTCAACACATACTGACGGCGAATCTCCTCGAGCATGGTGTTTTTGGTCAGCATCGTCACCACGGCGAAGCTTCCCAGAATCAGGCAGGTCAGCGGCAAGGCCAGGTGCCAGAAGTAGTCCAGCACCTTTCCAATGAGCGACAAGGACGCGAAGTCATCCGAGGTCAGGCCTCGAAGCGGAAACAGGTGCAGAAAACTACCCCCGCCAAAAAAGACCAGCAACACCACACCGAGAACAAATCCCGGAATGGCGTAGCCAATCAGAATAGCCAGACTGGTCATCAGATCGAACCGACTGCCATGGCGAACGGCCTTCGCAATCCCGAGAGGAATGGAGACCGCGTAGGTAATCAGAAAACTCCAGATCCCCAGGCTAATCGAGACCGGAAGCTTGTCAACGATCAACTCCCAGACGCTTCGGTTGTGAAAGAAACTCGTACCCAAATCCAGACGCAGAAAGCCGACCACCATGTCAACAAATCGCTCAGTCACGGGTTTGTCGAACCCATAGAGGGCCTTGATCTCCTGCAGACGCTGGGGATCCACCCCAACGCGGCCGCGGTAGAGGCCGCTGGAGGCCTGGCCAACATCGCCAGCGGCAGAACTGCCCGGCACCGCAAGGCCAGCCGTGCCACCCGCCGAATGATCCCCTTTGAGCATCTGCACCATCTGCTCCACCGGTCCTCCGGGTACAAACTGGATGAGCGTGAACGTCACCAGCAGAATGCCCAGCAGCGTAGGCACCATGAGGAGCAGACGCTTGAGCACATAAATCCAAATGGCAGAAGAGCGGAGTGCTCCCATCATTGAGGTCCTTTCTGAGACCACCACCAGGTGGCCATCACCCAATCCTCAGAGTGATAGTAAAGCGGAGGCTTCTTGGGGCCCTGGAGGCCCTGCCGATAGGCGACCCGATGGACATTGTTGTGCCAGTGGGCAATTGCATAGTGTCCATGTCGGAGCAGACGATCAAGCACCTTGGCAGCTAGGACCATGTCTGAGCGGTTACGCGCTGAAATCACCGATGTAATGGCGGCATCCACCAGAGGGTCTGCGATGCCAATGTAGTTGTCGGCGCCGGGTTGTTTGGCGGACTGGCTGGTAAACCGAAAGAGCAATTCATTGCCAGGGTTTTGGCTGGAGAGATACCAATGAACCACCATGTCGTAGTCATAATCATCCAGTCGCTTCTTGTAGAGCGAATTGTCCGTGACCCGACTGCGCGCCTCGATACCCAGCTTGGCCAGGTTGCGGGCAAACGGAGCAATCACGCGCTCCCAACTCTTCTGGCTGATCAGAATCTCAAACTGCAAGGGTTGGCCCTTGTCATTGACCAGACGGCCATCCACCAGTTGATAGCCCGCCTCGGTCAGAAGCGCCCTCGCCTGGCGAAGGTTGTCTCTGAGCGACGATGGCGCAGCCGTGCTGGCCGGAGTGGGCACCGGACCCAGCAGCTCAGGAGGCAAAGCGCGCCCTGTCTTGGCTGACAGAGCCTTGAGAAGACTGACCTCGCTGGGGTTCGGAGCGCCCACAGCAGCCATTTCAGTATTGGTGAAGTAAGAATCTGAGCGGCGATACTGGTTATAAAAGAGTTGGCGGTTCATCCACTCAAAATCCATGGCGAGTTCGATGGCCCGCCGGACCCTGACATCCTGAAAAACCGGTCGGCGAAGGTTGAAATAAAACGCCTGAAGTCCTGCCGCATTCGAGGTGGGCATCTCGGTTTTGATCAGGCTGCCACTGTCAAATGGCCGGCCTTTGTAGGAGCGAGCCCAATTCTTCGCAGTGTTCTCGTGGATAAAATCAAACTCACCAGCCTTCAAAGCCTCAAGACGGGCAAAAACATCTTTGTAGTACTGGAAGCTGATCCGCTGGAAGTTGAACTGACCTGCGCGGCTTGGCTTTTGAGCGGCCCAATAGTCCGACTGACGCAAATAGGTGATGCGCTTGCCCAGGTCGAACTTCTCGACCACGTAAGGACCAGAGCCGATGGGCAATTCTTGGACTACCTGGTCAAAGGTCTTGTCAGCGGGAATCCAGTCACGGGAAAAGACGGGCAGGCTGGCCACAATCATGTGCAACTCCCGATTGCGTCGAAGAAACTCGAACCGGACGGTCCTCTCGTCCACCACCACAACCGCCTTGACGTCCGCCCAGTAGTTCTTCCAAATGGGACTGGCCAATGGCCCACGCAAGGTATCAAAGGAGAACTTCACATCCTGGGCGGTGACCGGCTTGCCATTGGAGAAGCGGGCCTTGCCGTCCAGCCGGAACTCAATGGCCATGGCATCACTGGCCAGGCGCATCTCGCTGGCCAGCAGGCCATACATCGACATCGGCTCATCCAGGCTGGCAATGGCCAGCGGTTCAAAGACGAGCTCCATGAGCCCCCTGGCGGACAGGCCCTTCAGCGTAAAGGGATTGAGTTTGTCGAAGCCCCCCATGGCCGCCAGACGTAGCTCTCCACCCAGCTGTGGCTGACCCGAGACGTAATCAAAATGTTTAAAGCCTGCGGCATACTTGGGCTCACCGCCCAAGGCCATGGAGCGGCTCCAGGGGCCAAAGCTGTCCTGCGCCACCGCAGTGGACAGCCCGAAGATCCAGATGGCCAGGCCCACACCCATTCGACGGAGTCCTGGAAGCAGGAAAACGCTGTCTGTCATGGCGAGCAGTTTAGCCATCAATTGCAGACTTGGCGCGGCGCGCCATCCGCGGATTCATGGCGATCAGGGATATTCCCGGTCTAGCGCTTAAAATCACGGAATCATTCGCCAACCAGACCAAGAAACGAGGCACACATGGCATTTCTGTCAGGCAAAAATATTCTGATCACCGGCCTGCTGTCCAACCGCTCCATCGCCTATGGCATTGCCAAGGCCTGTCATGTCCAAGGTGCCAACCTGGCGTTCACCTATCAGAACGAGCGCTTCGAAGATCGCGTCAAGGACATGGCAGCTGAATTTGGCAGCCAGATCTGCATTCCCCTCGATGTCGCCGAAGACAGCCAGATTCAGGCTGCCATGACCCAGTTGGGTCAGCACTGGACGCACTTGGACGGCTTGGTCCACGCCATTGCCTTCGCTCCCCGCGAGGCCATCGCCGGTGACTTTTTGGAGGGCATGAGTCGAGAGGCCTTCACCACCGCTCATGAGATCTCGGCCTACAGCTTTCCCGCCCTCGCCAAGGCGGCCCTGCCCCTGATGACTGGACGACAGGCAGCCTTGGTGACGCTGAGCTACCTGGGCTCTGTCCGCATGGTCCCCGCCTACAACACCATGGGCCTGGCCAAGGCTAGCCTCGAGGCGGCCGTCCGCTACATGGCCTCCAGCCTGGGGCCCAAGGGTATTCGGGTCAACGGCGTGTCAGCCGGCCCCATCAAAACCCTGGCCGCCAGCGGCATCAAGGGCTTTGGCAACATCCTGTCTGTGGTGGAGCAAAATGCACCACTTCGGCGCAACGTCACCATCGACGACGTCGGAAACGTCTGCGCCTTCCTGCTCTCGGACCTGGCCGCGGGCGTCACGGGTGAGATCACCTACGTAGACGCTGGCTTCTCCACCGTCGCCTCTGGTCTTGCCGAATAAGACCACCGTTCTGATTGCCAGCCCGTTTGGTCAGAAGACCCAGACGGGAAACTGGCAGACGGCTCGGCGCTATGCCGACCACTTGCAGAGCGTCGGCTATGAAGTGACGGTGCTGGCCGAGTACGATGGCCTACAGCCTCTGCCGGCCTGTGAGACTGCAATCGTTCTGCATGCCAAACGATCCAGGTCGGTGGCCGAGGCTCTGACTCGGACCGGCACACCTTTCGCGGTGGTCCTCACCGGCACCGATCTCTACGCAGACCTTCAGCACCCCAATACCCCGGACTTCCAGGCCTGCCAACAGACCATTGACGCAGCGCAGTTAGTCGTCACGCTGCAATCTCGTGCTGCCGAAGAACTCGTCCGAATACTGCCGCAAACCGCCGGCAAGCGTCGCGTCATCGCCCAAGCCGTCCCACTGGAAGCACCCGACCGCTGGGCGCCCTCTTACGTTCAGACTCCAGGGACTGCGCTGACCTGGCTGATCAGTGGCCACGTCCGGTCCGAGAAAGATCCCCTGACAGGACTGGCCGGCTTTGCCCAGGCTTTCCCCTCGGCACGCCTGGCCGATGGCAGCCCCACCTACCTCACCCATGTCGGTGGGGCGCGCGACCCATCTGCAGCAGAAGCATTGGTAGCTGCGGCCAACCAGATGCCCTCGGGGTCCATCACCTTGATGGGGGCCCGGCCACACGACCAGGCCGTTGGCCTGATGGGACAGCACCACTGCCTGATCCAGCCCTCTCGCATGGAGGGCGGAGCACTGGTGATTTCAGAGGCCGCCGCCCATCGCCTGCCGGTTCTGGCCAGTCGGATCGATGGTCACTTGGGGCTGCTCGGCGAGGACTATCCAGGCTATTTCCAGGTGGGAAGCCCAGCCGACCTGGCCATCTTGATGCGCCGGTTTGCCGAATCAGTCGCCTTCCGGGATGACCTGCGTTCAGCTCTGATCCAAAACACCCCCGCTCTGACCAGCCCCTCGCTGGAGAAAACCCAGTTAAAGTCCCTGATCGAAAGACTGCGGCAACCATGAAGACTTATCTCGACCTGATGCGCCATGTCCTGGAACATGGCACCCCCAAGACCGATCGAACTGGCACCGGCACTCGGTCCGTCTTCGGATGGCAAATGCGATTTGCCTTGGCCGATGGCTTTCCAATGGTCACCACCAAAAAACTCCACACCAAAAGCATCATTCACGAGCTGCTCTGGTTCCTGCGTGGCGAGACCAATGTCAAGAGCCTGCAGGCTGCCGGCGTGTCGATCTGGGATGAATGGGCTGACGAGCACGGCGAATTGGGTCCGGTCTATGGCAAACAGTGGCGGGCCTGGCCGGCTCCGGCGATGGACAACCCGCATCGTGTGATAGACCAGATGCAGGGCCTGGTCGATGACATTCGCCGCACGCCAGACTCTCGTCGACTGATTGTCAGCGCCTGGAACGTTGGACAAATCCCCGAGATGGCCTTGGCCCCTTGCCACGCCTTCTTCCAGTTCTATGTGGCCGACGGCAAG
Source organism: Pseudomonadota bacterium (assembly GCA_041171045.1). GTDB lineage: Bacteria > Pseudomonadota > Gammaproteobacteria > Burkholderiales > Burkholderiaceae_A > Hahnella. The sequence goes on along the minus strand of JBEDMQ010000056.1, from coordinate 12,603 downwards.
CTCTCCTGTCAGCTCTATCAGCGAAGCGCCGATATTTTCCTTGGCGTTCCTTTCAACATTGCCAGCTATGCCTTGCTCACGCACATGGTGGCCCAGCAGACAGACCTAGAGGTCGGGGACTTCATCTGGACCGGCGGCGACTGTCATCTGTACAACAACCATTTCGATCAAGCCAGAGAACAGTTGAGCCGTGAGCCCTTCCCCCTGCCCAGGCTGCAGATCAAGCGTAGGCCAGCCAGTCTCTTTGACTACCAATTCGATGACTTTGAGATCCTCGGCTATCAATCCCACCCGGCCATCAAAGCGCCCGTAGCTGTATGAAGACGGAGTTGGTGCTGGTGGTGGCCGTAGCCAGCAATGGCTGCATCGGACAGAACAACCAACTGCCTTGGCACATCCCCGAGGACCTAAAACACTTCAAGGCCATCACCACGGGACACCCCGTCCTCATGGGCCGCAAGACCTACCAGAGCATCCTGGATCACTTGGGCAAGCCCCTACCCAACCGTCACCACTATGTCCTGACCCGGCAGGCCAACTGGCAGGCCCTGCCCGATCATCGAGACCAGGTTGAACCAGTCAGCAGCGTTGAGCAGGCGCTGTGGCAGGCCGAGATGCGAAATGAGTCAAGCCTGATGGTGGTGGGCGGTGCCGATGTCTATGCCCAGACACTGGCGCTGGCCGACCGCATTGAGTTGACCGAAGTCCTGGCCGAGGTCAAGGGCGACGCCTTTTTCCCCGAGTTTCAGGAATCAGACTGGCAACGCACTGTACTGGGAGATGGCCAGACACCAACTGGCTTGGCCTATCGCTTTTGCCGGCTGACCCGACTGCACCCGCTGGGCTGATCAGGTCTTGGGCAGCGTGACGCCCGTCTGACCCTGGTACTTACCACCGCGGTCAGCGTAAGACGTGGCACAGACCTCATCACTCTCAAAGAACAGCATCTGCGCACAGCCCTCACCGGCATAGATTTTGGCGGGCAGCGGCGTGGTGTTGGAGAACTCCAGGGTAACGTGACCCTCCCACTCGGGCTCCAAGGGCGTCACGTTAACGATGATGCCGCACCGGGCATAGGTGGACTTGCCAAGGCAGACCACCAATGTGCTGCGCGGGATCCGAAAGTACTCGACCGTGCGCGCCAGGGCAAACGAGTTTGGCGGAATGATGCAGACCGGCCCCTTGAAATCGACAAAAGAGCCCGAGTCGAAATTCTTGGGGTCGACAATGGTGCTGTTGATGTTGGTGAAGATCTTGAATTCGTCCGCACAGCGAACATCGTAGCCGTAGCTCGAGGTGCCGTAGGAGACGATTTTCTGGCCATGGGCCTGGCGCACCTGACCGGCCTCGAATGGCTCGATCATGCGGTTTTGCTCAGCCATTCGCCGAATCCAGTGGTCGCTTTTGATGCTCATGCGCGCCATTATGACCCAAGCTAAAATGGTCGGCTATGTCCACACCCCGCCGCAGCCTGTTTATCACCTCCGCCCTGCCCTATGCCAACGGCGCCATCCACCTTGGCCACCTGGTGGAGTACATCCAGACCGATGTCTTTGCCCGGTTCCAGCGCCTAATGGGCCACGAGGTCGTCTACATCTGTGCGGATGACACCCATGGCACCCCCATCATGCTCAGGGCCCAGGCCGAGGGTCTCACTCCCGAGACCCTGATCGACAAGACCTGGCAGGAACACACCCGGGACTTCGCGGGCTTTGGCGTGGCCTTTGACCTGTACTACACCACACACAGCCCCGAGAACCGAGAACTGGCCGAGGGCATCTACCTGGCCCTGAAGGACAAGGGGCTCATCGAGGTCAAGACCATCGAGCAGATGTACGACCCGGTCAAGTCGATGTTTCTGCCAGATCGTTTTATTAAGGGCACCTGCCCCAAATGCGGTGCCAAAGATCAGTACGGTGACTCCTGTGAGGCCTGTGGGGCTACTTATGCCCCCACCGATCTCATCGATCCGATGTCGGCCGTGTCCGGTGCCAAGCCAGAGACCCGCGAGAGTGAGCACCATTTCTTCAAGTTATCCGACCCCCGCTGCGAGGCCTTTCTGCAGGACTGGGCTTTGGACTCTGGGCGACTGCAGCCCGAGGCTGCGAACAAGCTTCGCGAGTGGCTCGGCCAGGACGAGAGCGGTAAGAGCCGACTGGGTGACTGGGACATCTCCAGAGATGCGCCCTACTTCGGCTTTGAAATTCCCGGCGCGCCAGGCAAGTATTTCTATGTCTGGCTCGATGCGCCGATTGGCTACTACGCGGGCCTCAAAAAGTGGTGCGCCGACCATGGTCGTAACTTTGCTGACTACACCAGGCCTGACTCTGCCATTGAGCAGATTCACTTCATCGGCAAGGACATCCTGTACTTCCACACACTGTTCTGGCCAGCCATGCTGCACTTTGGTGGGTTCAGAAGCCCTAGTCGGGTCTATGCCCACGGTTTTCTAACCGTTGATGGCGCCAAGATGAGCAAATCCCGGGGCACGTTTATCACGGCCCAGAGCTATCTGGAGCAAGGGCTTAACCCCGAGTGGCTCCGTTATTACTTTGCCGGCAAGCTCAATGGCAGCATGGAAGACTTGGACCTGAACTTGAACGACTTCATTGCCAGGGTCAACAGCGACCTGGTGGGCAAGTACGTCAACATCGCCAGCCGCTGTGCTGGCTTTGTCCGCAAACGTTACGACAGCCAGCTGCTCGGTGATGCACGGGACCAGGGCGAGTCACCGCATGCTGAACTCGAGGCACAATTAAGTCAGGCCGCACCCACGATTGCTCAGGCCTACGAGGCCCGAGACACCGCCCGGGTCGTTCGGGAAATCGGACTTCTCATGGATGCCGTCAACGGTTATGTCGATCAGCACAAGCCCTGGGAGTTGGCCAAGCAAGAGGGTACTGAACAGGCCCTTCACCGGATTCTCAGCACCACACTGCGTTGTTTTGCACGCCTGAGCATTTATCTCAAGCCCATCCTCCCGGTCACGGTGGCCAGGGTCGAGTCCGAGGTCTTTGGTCTGACCAAGGCATTCGACTGGACTCAACTGGATCGGCCTCCGGTTCAATCAGTGGGCGAGTTTGGACACCTGCTCACCCGGGTTGACCGTGACGCCATTGATGCGCTTATCGAAGCCAATCGCAGTTCTCTGCAGACCAGTCAATAGGAGATCGACATGGCCCTTTTGGGACTCTCAGCACCCCACTATGAATCAGAGGTCACTCAGTTTTTACAGTCTCTCAAGACGGCCAACCCCAAGCTAGAGTCGGACCAGCAGGCCGGTCGTGCACTGCTTTGGGACAAGACGCCTCGAAGCTTAGACGAGCAGTCACGCCAGGCCCGGGCCCGCGTCCCCCAGAAGCCCTATGTCTACCAATCCAACTGAGTCCATGCTGCCGGATCAACAGCTGACCAACCCAGATCAAGGGTTGGCCGAGGACAGCCAGGCCTCTGCCATCGCCCGCCTGTATGGCGAGCCATTGCTCGATCTACCACGCGACCTCTACATTCCCCCAGATGCCCTTGAGGTCATATTGGAGGCCTTTGAGGGGCCACTCGACCTGCTGCTTTACCTGATTCGCCGTCAGAACTTCAACATCCTCGACATCCCGATGGCCGATGTCACCCAGCAATACCTGAAATACATCGACGAGGTTCGCAACCACAACCTAGAGTTGGCTGCTGAATATCTGCTGATGGCTGCCATGCTCATCGAGATCAAATCCCGCATGCTGCTGCCAGTGCGCCCCAAAGAAGGTGAGGCTGAGCCTGAGGACCCGCGTGCGGAGTTGGTTCGCCGGCTGCTCGAGTACGAGAAAATGAAACTCGCGGCCCAACAGATTGACGCCATCCCGCAGTTGGGCCGGGATGTCGCTGCAGCCCAGGTCTACATTGAACAGAGCCTGGTACCCCGACTGCCTCAGGTCAACCCAGACGACCTTCAGGCGGCCTGGCGCGATCTGATCAAGCGGGCCAAATTGGTGGCCCATCACCACGTCAGCCGTGAGGCCCTGTCGGTGCGCGAGCACATGTCCAAGATTCTGCGTCAGCTTCAGAACGCTCAATTCATCGAGTTTGCAGACCTGTTCTCAGAGGCGGTGGCCAGCGGTGGCGGTGTACCGGTCATCGTCGTGCACTTCTTGGCCCTGCTTGAACTGGCCAAGGAGGGGCTGATCGACATCACCCAGGCTGCACCCTTCGCCCCCATCTACGTGCGCCTTGGATACACCCCAAACCACTGAGCCCTTCTCCCTCAAGGGGCACAACAGCCTGGGGCTGGAGGCCTTCGCGAACCGGTGTATTCGACTGAGCAACTCGGCCAGCCTCTATGGCCTGTCGCAGCAACTCACCGAGAGCCCCCGTTGCATCCTGGGTCACGGCACCAATCTGGTCATTCAAGGGTCCGCCAGCAGCCCGCTGCAAGCGACGGTGATTCTCAACGAGCTCAAGGGCATTGTTCGACTTCCCGAGCAGGCGGATGCACGCCCCAGAATCCGATGCGCTGCTGGGGAGAGCTGGCACGCCTTTGTGATGTGGACCCTGGCACAGGGCTACGGTGGACTAGAGAACCTGGCCCTCATTCCAGGAACCGTTGGCGCAGCGCCGGTCCAGAACATCGGAGCCTATGGGGTCGAGGTGGCGGAGTTAATCGACTCCGTCCACGTCTGGGACTTTCACCAGCGCGACCATGTCGTGTTTGACCGATCAGACTGCTCGTTTGGCTACCGTCACAGCCTGTTCAAGGACAGCAATATTCAAGGCCCATGGGATGCGCCCCGTTACCTGATCACCGCAGTCGACTTTCGGCTCTGGAGCGGCAACAAAACACCACTTCGACTGGCGTATGCGGGAATCGAGGCACGACTCGCATCACTGGGTATTGACCATGCCCCCAATGCCTACCAAGTGGCCCATGCGGTCATGTCCTTGCGTCGAGAAAAACTACCCGACCCCGAGCAAGAACCCAACGTTGGCAGCTTCTTCAAAAATCCCGTAGTGCCAAAAGCCTTTGCACAGAGTCTGCTCGTCAAGTACCCGGGCCTGCCATGCTACGAGGCCGGGGATCAGTCCAAGCTGTCTGCCGCCTGGCTCATCGAGGCGGCTGGCCTCAAGGGCTGGGGGCTGGATCAAGCCGGTGTAAGCCAACGCCACGCCCTGGTGTTGGTCAACCGCGGTGGCGCCACCGCCCAAGACATCCGGATGGTCTGTCAGACCATTCAGAAAAAAGTCATGGGGCAGTTTGGCGTGTGGCTGGAGCCAGAGCCCTTGTTCTGGCCCGGGACGAGCGACTAAGGGTCTTAGCCCTGACGGCGACGGAAGACTGGACGCTCCACCGTCGAGACACTGGGATCAAACCGATAGCCCTCCAGGTCAAACCCCTCAAGGTCCGCAACCTTGGTCAGACGGTTCTGAACAATGTAACGGGCCATCAGTCCCCTGGCCCTTTTGGCATAGAAGCTCACAATCTTAAAGTCGCCGGAGCCTTTGGCGTCTTGGAACACCGGCGATACCAACTGACCCTGAAGCCCTTCACTTGGCACGTCTTGATCGTTGACTGGCCGGTCGTTCCGACAAACCACCTTGAAATACTCCTCTGAGGCGAGGTTCACCGTCAGCGTGGGCTCGCCCCGAGCCGCTAACCTGGCAAGGTCTTGATTCAGAGCCTGGGTGACCCGATGCCCCCAGTAGCTGTAGAGGTCTTGGCCACGAGGATTGCTCAGCCGAGTCCCCATCTCGAGTCGATAAGGCTGCAAGGCATCCAAGGGCCTCAATACCCCATACAGCCCTGACAGCATTCGCAGCCGATCCTGAGCCCAGGTGATGTCTTGTGCATCAAGGCTGGTGGCTGCCAGCCCTTCGTAGACATCACCATTAAACGCCAGGATCGCCGGACGGGCCACCGGGTGACCAGCACCGGGCTGCCAGGCCTTGAAGCGCTCCGCGTTGAGCTGGGCCAGCTTGTCGCTGATACCCATCAAAGAAGCGAGGCTGGAGGGCGATAACTCCCCGGCCCGCTTGATCAAAGGCAAGGCCTGGTCCTCGAGAGCGGGTTGAGAGAGGTTGATTGGCGGCAGAGCCGTCTCAAAATCGAGTGTCTTGGCTGGCGACAATAGAATCAGCATGGCCTTGATCATGCCATACTGAAACCATGAAAAAACTGCTCACCCTGCTCCTATCGGGGGCCTTTTTGATCATCACAGGCTGTGCCGGCCCAGGTGGTGCCAGCCTAAAACCGACCGTAGAGCTACAAGACGTTCGGGTCGGAGGGTTTGACCGCGAGGGGGTTGATTTCACGGTAACGCTCCGCGTGTTCAACCCGAATATCGTTGACATTCCACTAGAGGACCTGACCGCTGACATCAAGCTGTCCGGACAGTTGGTGGCTACTGCAAAGGCGGCTCAGTCCAAATACCGACTCACTGCGCAACAGGCCATTAGCCTTCCGCTCACTGCTCGAGTCGAATTTAAAACCCTTCCAGAAGTCTTAAGGCAGTCAGCCTTGGCCATCGTCTCTGGTGGGCTGCGCTACGACGTCACCGGCAGCGCGACGACCGGCAACGGGCTCATTCCGCTGCGCTTTAAAAAAGAGGGAACGCTTCAGAGCCCTAGGCGCTGAGCCATGCCAGCAAATCGTGCAGGTCTCGCCCTTCACCCGAGGGCGAGACGCCCAGCACCTCCATGGGCATCTGCTGACGGTTGACCCAGAAGGCCTGCAGGCCAGCCCAACGGGCACCACAGACATCCCAGGCGTTCGAAGACACCAAGCAGACCTGATGGGGCTGAACCTGAAACGCCTCCACCACCAAGCCGTAGGCCTGCGGAGAGACCTTGAAGGTCTTGAGCTCATGAACCGACAGGACAGCCTGAAAGGCATCACCGAGTTGGGCAGCTGAGATGGCCTTGTGCAGCATCTGCGGATCGCCATTGGACAAAATGCACAGACGCCGGCCACTGTCACGCAGGGCCGACAAGACCTGTACCACCTCTGGATAGGGTGTGAGGTGGGCATACGCACCCAACAGCGTCTCTCGTTGTGCAGGGGTCATAGACAGTCCAAGCCGGCGGTCGACGAAGTCCAACGCGTCCATGGTGATCTGCCAGAAGGACGCGTAGTGATCAGGCCCGGCCAAGGCTCGAAGCCTGCTGTACTCCAACTGCTTGTCTCGCCAGAGTTGTGCGATCGATTCTCCCCGGCCGGGGAAAGAGGTTTCTGCAGCCTGAGAGACCGCATAGACATTGAACAGGGTGCCGTAGGCATCAAAGGCCACCACCCGGAGATCGCTGGCTAGGCCGTGCGTGAGGACGCTGGTGTGGTTGCTAGTCGTCATGCCCCCAGTTTAAACGAGCCGACTACTGATCCACCGTTCGGATGTGCCTCTCAAAAACGGGCTTGGAGCGTTCCTTCTCCATGGTGGACCAGTCGGGTGCTGGCAGGTCGTGAAAGGCCTGCCGAATTCGCTCGCCCCAGGAGGCCCTCAGCATATTGAAGTAAGGGTCCTCCTCGGTGACCGAGACAAAATGACTCACCTGCAGACTACCGGCCTGATAGACCAGCAAATCAAGTGGCATGCCCACGGAGATATTGGACTTGAGGGTGGAATCCATAGAGATCAGGACACACTTCACCGCCTCGTCCAGGGGAATCTCCGGGCGAATGACCCGATCCAGGATCGGCTTGCCGTACTTGGATTCCCCGATCTGAAAACAAGGGTTTTCTGAATGGGCCTCGATGAAATTGCCGGCCGCATAGATCTGAAAGAGCCGACAGGACTCACCGCGGATCTGCCCACCCAGGATGAAGCTGCAATTAAAGTCGATACCCATCTCAGACAATGTCTCGTGGTCTCGCTCGTAGACCTGACGAATGGCTGCACCCACTACGGTGGCGGCCTCAAACATGTTGGTAGCCGACCAAATCGACTCCGACTCAACGGATTCTTTCAGAATTTCTCGCACGCTCTGAGTAATCGCCAGATTACCGGCCGACATCAGGACGATCATCCGGTCATCCGGGCGCTCGAAAACACTCATCTTCCGGAAGGTCGACACCTGGTCCATACCAGCGTTGGTTCTGGAATCGGACAGGAAGACCAGTCCCTCTTGGAGTCTTGCAGCAACACAGTAGGTCATGGCTGAGGAGTGTAACGCCTAGAGTCAATGACAGACCGAGACGGCCACACGCATGGTCTCCGCACCACCGCCCTGCCGAACCCCGCGAACCGGAGAGACGGCTTCGTAATCCTGACCAACCGCGAGTCGCAGCCAACGATCGGCCGTGAAGCACCGGTGAGTAATGTCCACCGATAGCCAGTGGCCAGCAAGCCAGACATCGACCCAGGCATGGGTGGCCTCGCTGGCTCTGGCCTCACCAGACAAATAGCCACTGACATACCGAGCAGGCAGTCCGGCGGACCGGCACAGGGCCAGCATCACATGTGCGTGGTCCTGACAAACGCCAGCCCCGCGTGCCCAGGCATCGATTGCCGTGGTGCCCACATGCGTCGCTCCGGGTGTATAGGTCAATCGATCCTCGATATCAGCGGCCAGCGCTAGCAATTCACGCTCATGACTCGTCGGTGAGATTCGGCTGCGGGCAAAATCCACCATCTCGGCGTTGGCCTGTGTCAGACCAGTGGGACGTAGAAAGACTTCCACCGGCGGTTCGTGTGGGACCCTCTCAAACTGATAATGCTTGGCTGGATCAAGTGGAGATGCCATAGACTCCACCTCCCCAACCACCGAAATGCTGATGGACTTTCGGGGTTTGGTGGTCACCAGGGTGGTCACTGTGTTGCCAAAAGCATCCTTTTGCTGACGCATCTCTCCGTCGCCAGTGAGTTCCCAGCGCAGGACACGCTGGCCCGGTTCATCTCTTGGTGTCAGGTAGAGACGCTGAATGACATACCGGGTGAAATCCTCATAGTCGTAATGGGTTTGATGATTGATCAGAATGCGCACCTGTATCGGTCCTTTCGCAGTGGATTCTCTAGAGTGATTGCTCATGCACCAAGGGCACCAAGAATTCCTCGCTGATGCGAGAGGCCAGGGCATTCACGTCTTTTAAAAAGTTACCCAGAAATCGATGAATATCCGGTTCAAAGGATTCGTCGACTCTCAGGTACTGGATCTGAGCCCGCAGGCGACCAGCCTGTCGGAGAGCCTCTGAGGTTTTGGGGTCTGCCACTTGCTCTAGATTTGTCATGAGCTCGGTCATGCAGGCTAACAAGGAACGAGGCATGTCGCTGCGCTGGATCAACAACTCGGCAATCCGGGTCGGCGTGATGACGTCTCGGTAGACCTTCCGGTAGATTTCAAAGGCCGAGACGGATCGAAGCACAGAGGCCCAAAAGTAGTAATCAGCACTGCCAGCCGCATCGGTAAGAGCCGTCTCACGGGCCACGTACTTGACGTCCAAAATGCGGGCCGTGTTGTCAGCCCGCTCGACAAAGGTGCCCATCCGACTGAAGAAATAGGCTTCGTCCTTGAGCATGGTCCCGATCATCACGCCCCGAAATAGATGGGAGTGATACTTCACCCACTCGAAGACCTTGCCGGGGTCACGACGCCAACTGGGCGTTCTAATGAGGGATCGCATCTCGATCCAGGTGGTGTTAACCGACTCCCACAACTCCGGCGCGAGCACCACCCGAACAGCCTTGGCATTGTCCCGTGCAGCCTGCAGACAACTAAAGATGCTCGACGGATTATCGGCATCGCTAACCATGAATTCCAGAATCCGTTCCGCGGTGAGATCCGGGTGACGAGCCTGATAGCCGTCCACCAATTCACTACGACGCAACAAGGCCTCCCACTGGGACAGGGCCTGCTCCGTACCCCCGGGCAGCATACTGGCCTGGTGTTGCGCATCGAGCATTCGAGCCGTGTTTTCAGCGCGCTCGATGTATCGAGACATCCAATACAGGTTGTCGGCCAGGCGGCTAAGCATGCAGCACCCAGGTGTCTTTGGTACCACCACCCTGTGAGGAATTCACCACCAAGGAACCTTTCTTCAGAGCCACACGGGTAAGGCCCCCAGGAACCATGGAGATTCTCTGGCCGGACAGGACAAAGGGTCTGAGATCCACGTGACGAGGAGCAATGCCCTCCTCCACATAGGTGGGACAGGTACTCAAGGCCAGGGTCGGCTGAGCAATATAGGTCTGGGGCGAGGCCAGAATTCGAGCACGAAAATTCTCGATCTCTGCCTTGCTGGACTTGGGGCCAATCAACATACCGTAGCCACCGGCACCATGGGTCTCTTTGACCACCAGTTCGGGCAAGTGATCCAGGACATAACGCAGGTCTTGCTCTCGACGACAGAGGTAGGTGGGCACATTGTTCAGAATCGGCTCCTCTGACAGGTAGAACCGAATCATGTCTGGAACATAGGGATAGACAGCCTTGTCATCCGCAATACCGGTTCCAATCGCATTGCAGACCGTCACCCGGCCCGCCCGAACCGCTCCAACCAGACCGGCCACGCCCAGGGTGGAATCGGCCCTAAAGGTCAATGGATCTAGAAAGTCATCGTCCACTCGGCGATAGATCACATCAATGCGCTGAGGACCTCGAGTGGTCTTGGCAAACACCCGTTCATCGTTGACAAAAAGATCACTGCCCTCTACCAACTCGACACCCATTTGTTGGGCCAGATAGGCATGTTCAAAGTAGGCGCTGTTGTAGACACCTGGGGTCAGTACCACCACGGTTGGATTGTCCACGCCAATCGGCGCCACCGAACGCAAGTGCTCGAGCAAGAGATCCGGGTAGTGCTCGACCGGCGCAACCGCATTACGAGAGAACAGTTCCGGGAATAGACGCATCATGACCTTACGATCCTCGATCATGTAGGAGACGCCAGATGGCACCCTTAGGTTGTCTTCCAGGACATAGAACTCCCCCACTCCGGCTCGCACTATGTCGACACCACTGATGTGCGCCCAAACGTCATGGGGCATCTTGACCCCGGACAGTTCTGGACGGTACTGAGGATTCTGGTAAATCAAATCGGCTGGGATCAGGCCGGCCTCGATGATTCGTCGCTCGTGATAGACATCCTGCAAAAAAGCATTCAGAGCGCTAACCCGCTGACGTAGCCCGGCCTCCAGACGTTGCCATTCCGCCGCGGGTAGGATGCGTGGGATCAAGTCAAACGGAATCAGGCGTTCGGCACCGGCCTCATCTCCATAGACATTAAAAGTGATGCCGACGCGACGAAACAGGAGGTCCGCATCCTGACGGGCCCTGGCCATCGCCTCCGGAGGTTGCTGCTCCAGCCAGGACCAGAAGCCAGCCGCATGGGCCTGCGGTTCGGCAGGGGCCCCGTAGGACTTCAGACACTCGTCAACAAAGGTCATCTCAGCCGCCATGCCGAGTTTTAGGAGGGTATGGTCTGTTCATAGAGTACTTACAGCAAACGGCATGCCATGGCACGCAGGCCATAAGACTGCTTGGTCCACGCCCCTTGCGGATGCGCGAGCGACCCGCTTTGGCACCACAGAGGTGCATGCATTCCTGCGTCTAAGCGTCTATGCACCGACTTCGATCAAACAGCCACCATCCTGGGCAATTCCCGGGGTACGACAAAAAGCCGATAGAGTAGGCGGATGCTCGCCTATCGACACGCCTTTCATGCTGGCAATCATGCCGACGTTCTCAAGCACGCCATTGCCCTTTACTGCCTGGACTACCTGCAACAGAAGCCCGTGGCGCTGACCGTGGTGGATACGCACGCGGGGGCTGGCCGCTACGCGGCTGACGCCAGACTGGTGCGCGACAAGGCGGAATACCAGACGGGCGTGGGCCGGCTCTGGCCCATGAAGGATGCCGGCATGCCAGCGCTCATTCGTGATTACATGACCCAAATCCGACTGGCCAACACCGAGCAGCTGCAGTGGCTGCCGGGCTCTCCCCTGCTGCTGGCTCAACAGCTCCGTCCGATTGACAGCCTGCGGGCCTGCGAGATTCACCCGACGGACCATCCCATTCTGCAAGAGACCCTGGCCCCATTCGGACGCAAGGTCAAAGCCCTAAAGTCCGACGGCTTCGCCCAATTAAAGGCCGCCTTGCCACCCATCTCCCGAAGGGCCTTGGTGCTGATGGATCCGTCGTTCGAGATCAAGACCGACTACGTCAAAGCCATTGCAGCCCTGCGCGATGCCGTGGCTCGCTTTGCGTCTGGCTGCTATGTCATTTGGCTGCCCATGCTCCAACGCTTTGAAGTGGATCGATTCGTCCGCCAGGTGATGAATATGCCAGTGGCCAACAAGCTGCATGTTGCCTTTCGCGTCAGGGATCCCCTCAAGGATGGCCTCGGCCTGATGGGTAGTCATGTGATTGTGCTCAACCCCCCGTATGGCCTGGAACAAGCCTGTCGCGAGGCCATGCCATGGCTGGTCAAGCAACTCGGGCAGGATGCATCAGCCAGTTTCGAGCTGCTCAAAGAAGCCAAGCCTTTTGTACCAGCGGCATCAGCCAAGGGACCCTCTAACCGATCCACCCCCACTCGCAAAGCGCGTAGCCCAGACGCCAGCCCGTCGGTGCCCCGCGGCCGACAAAGCCAATAAAAAAAGGGAGGTGTGGTGCACCTCCCTTTTGTGTGTC
>JBEDMQ010000055.1:0-7610 GCA_041171045.1 Pseudomonadota bacterium | reverse complement strand
TGGCGGAGACGGAGGGATTCGAACCCTCGATGGGCTTTTGGCCCATACTCCCTTAGCAGGGGAGCACCTTCGGCCACTCGGTCACGTCTCCTACTTCTAGACTGCTGGCGAAGAACTTAGGATTCTAGCCCAAACGCCTTGTGCAACGCACGCACGGCCAATTCCATGTACTTGTCCGCGATCACCACCGAGATCTTGATCTCACTGGTGGAGATCATCTGAATGTTGATGCCTTCTTTGGACAAGGTCTCAAACATCTGACTGGCCACACCCACATGGGAGCGCATGCCAATGCCCACCACACTGACCTTGCAGATCTCGGCATCGCTGGTGATCTCGCGGGCCTGAATCTCTGGCTGAACGGTCGCCTTGATGACATCCAGGGCCTTGTTCAACTCGTTGCGGTGAACCGTAAAAGAAAAGTCCGTCATGCCATCGTGGCTGGCATTCTGAATGATCATGTCCACATCAATGTTGGCCTGGGCCACAGGTCCCAAAATCTTGTAGGCCACTCCCGGCTTGTCGGGTACCCCCGCAATGGTGATCTTGGCCTCGTCGCGGTTAAAGGCAATGCCAGAAATGACCGCCTGTTCCATGGTCTTGTCTTCCTCGTAAGTGATCAAAGTACCCGACTGCGCTTCCTCAGCCAGGCTCATGTCGGGATCGGTCAGGCTCGAGAGCACCCGGGTCTTGACCTTGTATTTGCCAGCAAACTCCACAGATCGAATCTGCAGAACCTTGGAGCCCAGACTGGCCATCTCCAGCATTTCTTCAAAGGTGATCTTGTGCAGCCGCTTGGCGTTGGGCTCTACGCGGGGATCGGTGGTGTAGACCCCATCCACGTCGGTGTAGATCAAACACTCCTCGGCCTTGAGTGCCGCAGCCACCGCCACCGCGGAGGTGTCTGAGCCGCCCCGGCCAAGCGTGGTGATCGACTGGTGCTCATCGATGCCTTGGAAGCCCGTGATGATGACCACATAGCCGTCGTCCAGATCCTTGCGGACGCGGGCGTCATCAATCGACTCGATGCGGGCCTTGGTATAGGCGGAGTTGGTGCGAACCGGTACCTGCCAGCCCGTGTAGCTCCTGGCTTTCAGGCCTTGCTTTTGAATGGCCAGCGCCAACAAGCCCACCGAGACCTGCTCGCCGGTGGCGGCAATCTGATCGAGTTCTCTGGGATCCGGGTTGTCCGAGATTTCTTTGGCCAGGCCCAACAGCCGATTGGTCTCGCCAGACATGGCCGAGGGCACCACCACCATCTGATGACCCGCCCGATGCCATTTGGCGACACGGCGCGCCACGTTCTGGATGCGCTCGGTCGAGCCCATGGAGGTGCCGCCGTATTTGTGAACGATGAGAGACATAAGTTATTGAGTAAAAAAGACGAATCCAGCCCGGAACGATACTTGAAAAGCCACTTTTTCGCCCGGTCCTGGTGCGTTCACCTGCAGCTGGCAACGGGTGTCATGGCTGACTGCTCGCAGTTGTCGAATGAACTCTTGCAGCCGCCTGGCTGGCGGCATGGGAGCCCCAAGCCGAGAGAGTCCCATCCTCAGCACTCGGCTCAGGCGGGCATCGGACAGACCCACCAGGCGGTCACGGATCAACAAATCTCCTGAAGACTCCAGGCCTCTCTGACGGGCCCGATCACGCTCACCAGACTCAGCCAGACAGGCCTGCCAGTCCTGCTGAGTCACTTCATCCAAGACCGCCTTGTCCTGTTGAAGCAATTCGACGGACCGTCCCATGGCCTGTAGGGCCCCGGCCCTTAAGGCGGTGAGTTCTGGCAGTACCCTCTGCCGCAGGCGATTGCGATCCAAGCCCTCGTCAAGGTTGGTCGGATCCTCTACCCAAGTCAGGTCATGCGCCTGGGCATACTCTCGAAGCGAGGCCTTGGTCAGACCCAGCAACGGTCGCCAGATCTGCCGCTCGGGCGACCAGGCCTGCATGCTCACCAACCCATCCAACCCTGCACCTCGCATCCACTGCAGCAGGGCTGTCTCGATCTGGTCATCCAGGTGATGGGCCAAGACCAGCGCCTGACCAGCCCCTTGAGCCTGAACAAACGCTCGGTAGCGTTCCGACCGTGCAGCGGCCTCCAGACCAAGCGACTTGATCGATTCCTCTGAAATCTGAAGCGCGACGAGCTGAAGAGGTACCCCGAGCTGCTCACAGGTCTTAACTGCCTGGCGAGCAAAGTCCTCGGCAGCCGTTTGCAGGCCGTGGTGGAGGTGTATGGCAGAGAGTTGAAGATCAGGCCAGTCAGTCCGGCTGGCCCAGGTCAATGCATGAAGAAGAACCGTCGAATCCAGGCCAGCTGAGAAGCCAACCAGTAAGCGATTGGGGAGGTCAGCTGGCCTCTTTAAATCGACCATAGGCGCGAAGACGAGCCTGGCGCGTAGCCAACATCTCTTCGGTGGACATGGCCTGCACCTGACTCAGGCTGTCGAGAATGGCCTTCTTCAGCGACTTGGCCATGGCCTGAACATCTCGATGGGCACCACCCAAGGGCTCAGAGACGATTCGATCGACCAGCCCCAGCGACTTCAGACGCTGGGCTGTGATGCCCAGGGTCTCGGCCGCCTCAGGAGCCTTGGCGGCACTCTTCCATAGGATCGAGGCACAGCCCTCAGGCGAGATGACCGAGTAGGTGGAGTACTGCAGCATGAGCACCTGGTCGGCCACCGCTATGGCCAAGGCCCCGCCAGAGCCACCTTCCCCAATCACCGTTGCAATAAACGGGACCTTGAGTCCCGCCATGACAAAGAGGTTCTTGCCAATGGCCTCGGACTGACCACGCTCCTCTGCCCCGATGCCAGGATAGGCGCCCGGGGTGTCAATCAAAGAGATGACCGGCAGACCGAATTTTTCGGCCAGTCTCATGATGCGCTCGGCCTTGCGATAGCCCTCGGGCCGGGGCATGCCGAAGTTGCGGTGGGTCCGCTCCTTGAGGTCGCGGCCTTTCTGGTGGCCCATGACCACAACGGGTTGCCCATCCAGCCGGGCAAGTCCCGCGACGATGGCTGGGTCATCGGCAAAGCCGCGGTCTCCATGTAGCTCGTAGAAGTCCGTGAACATCTCGCCGATGTAATCCAGGGTGTAGGGCCGCTGGGGATGACGGGAGACCTGAGAGATCTGCCAGGGGGTGAGCTTGGCGTAAAGGTCTTTGAGCTGAGCCTCTGCCTTTTCCTGCAGGCTGCTCAGTTCCACGGAGATGTCGACTGACCCATCGCCCTGAACAAAGCGAAGCTCCTCGATCTTTTTCTCGAGATCAGCCAACGACTGCTCGAAATCTAAAAACGTAACTGACATAAGCCTGATTGTCCTATAAACACCTTAGGCGCGCCGCCAACTCGTTCCAGCAGGCCCGTCCTCCAGAACAATGCCCTGGGCCAGCAGTTCGGCGCGAATGCCATCAGCCCTGGCAAAGTCTTTTGCTTTCTTGGCCTGAACACGCTCGGCAATCAGCGCTTCGATCTGCTGTTCATTCAGACCGGCCGACCCACTGCTATGGCCTTGACCACCAGCACGCTTGGCCGCAGAGGCCGATCGAGCCAATAGACCCAGGCTGCAGGCGAGTCCACGAAGCGTCTGGGCCAGCGCCTTGGCTGGCTGCGCCTCGCCCGCTGCCACCAGTCGATTGACCTCGGTGGCCAGACCAAACAGAGCAGCAATCGCCTCCGGTGTATTGAAGTCATCGTCCATGGCCTGACGGAAGGCAGCGACCTGTTCATGCGTGTCGGCCAAGGCGTTTTGTATGAGGGTCTGCTCCGGCCCATCGGATAGCCCGTCCTGCAGACCACCCTTTTCCAGTGCGGTATAGAGACGCAGTAGGCCCGATCTGGCCTCTTCCAGGGCTGCATCGGAATAGTTCAGAGGACTGCGGTAATGCGCCCTGAGGATAAAAAAGCGCACCACCTCCGGATCAAACTTCTCCAGCACCTCACGAATGGTAAAAAAATTGCCCAAGGACTTGGACATCTTCTCGTCGTCAATGCGAACAAAACCGTTGTGCATCCAGGTGTTCACAAAGGGCTGATGGGTCTGAGACCGGTAGGCCCCCTCTGACTGGGCGATCTCGTTCTCGTGGTGAGGAAACTGCAGATCCGCCCCGCCACCATGAATATCAAAATGGGGTCCGAGCAACTCGCAACTCATGGCCGAGCACTCGATGTGCCAGCCCGGCCGGCCCAGGCCGTAGCCAGACGACCAGACGGCATCTTTGGGCTCGTCTGCCTTGGCCCGTTTCCAGAGCACAAAGTCCAGAGGATCGCGCTTGTCTCTGGCAACCGCCACCCGCTCACCGGCCCTCAGTTCGTCAATCGACTTGCCTGACAAGGCCCCATAGTTTGGAAACTGACGAACGGCAAAGTGCACATCGCCCGGCTCACCCTGCTCATTGGCATCCTGGTAGGCAAAGCCGTTGTCCACCAGCCGATCGATCATGGAGAGCATCTGCGGCACGTAGGCAGTGGCCCTGGGCTCGTGAGTCGGTGGCAGAACGCCCAAGGCCTTGGCATCTTGCTGCATGGCCTGGATAAATCGATCCGTCAGGGCAGCGATGGGTTCGTTGTTCTGAACCGCCCGGGCAATGATCTTGTCGTCGATGTCGGTGATGTTGCGGACGTAGGTCACCCGATGGCCTGAGGACTCTAGCCATCGGCGCACCATGTCAAAAACCACCAAGACCCTGGCATGGCCCACATGGCAGAAGTCATAAACCGTCATGCCGCAGACATACAGACGAACATGGCCTGGTTCGATGGGCCGGAAATCCACCTTCTGACGGGTTAAGGTATTGAAAATCTTCAAGAATTCACCATGCTAGACTGCTCGAGTCGGTTAACCTCAATCCCGCATTCTATGGTCTTTATGCTCACTCGCCTGCTCGCCCCCCTGCTGCTCTGTCTGAGCGCCACGGTCTGGGCCCAGACCGCCACCACCACCCCAACGATGTCCGGCACGGCTGATCCATCCGGTGTCACCGGTACAGGCAGCGCCACAGGACTCACGGTCAAGCGGATGCCTCCAAAGATCTCTCCCGAGGTCAGCCAGACCATCGAACTCATTGAACTCAAGCGATTCAATGAGGCCCAGGAAAAAATCGATGCAGTCTTAAAGACCAAGCCAAGAGACGCCCAGTGGCGTTTTCTAGAGGGGGTTCTCTATGCCGAGACCGCCCAAGACCAGAAGGCCATCAACGCCTTTGAGTCTCTTCGCGAGGAGTTCCCAGAGCTCGCCGAGCCCTATAACAACCTGGCCGTGCTTTACCAGCGCCGCGGCGAATACCAGCGCGCGCGTGTAGCCCTGGAGCAGGCCATCGTCAACCGGCCTGGGTATGCCTTGGCCTACGAGAACCTCGGTGACTTGTACGCCAAGCTCGCCTTACAGACCTACGAAAAAGGTCTATCCGCCAAAGGGGCCTCCCCTTTTTTATCCGCCAAGCGTGGGCACCTGGAAAAGCTTCCCCAGCCCTCGCCATTGTCCATCCAGCCTCGGCTGCAAAGAAATTAAGAGTGAGAAAAACCATGGTTGAACTCCACACCAACAAAGGCAAGATTGTCCTGACCCTCCACGCTGAGAAAGCCCCCAACACCGTGGCCAACTTTCTGGCTTACGTGAAATCCGGTCACTTTGACGGGACCATCTTTCATCGCGTCATCAATGGCTTCATGATCCAGGGCGGTGGCTTCGACGAAGACATGAACCAAAAGCCCACCAAGGACCCCATCGACAACGAGGCCGCCAACGGCCTGAAGAACAAGGCTTACAGCATCGCCATGGCTCGTACCAACGATCCTCACTCGGCCACCGCCCAGTTCTTCATCAACGTCTCGGACAACGATTTCCTGGACTTCAAATCGCCCTCCGGCAGTGGCTGGGGCTATGCGGTCTTCGGCGAAGTCACCGATGGCAAGGACGTGGTCGATGCCATCAAGTCGGTCAAGACCAGCAACAAAGGCTTCCACCAAGACGTGCCCGTTGAGCCGGTTGTGATCGAAAAGGCTGTCGTCGTCGGCGAATGAGCCCTGGCGAACCGCTGCAGCTCGAGCCCCGGCAGCAGGTCCTCTTTGTCTCGGACCTGCACCTGCTCGAAGATGGCGATGCGCTGACCACCCGTTTTCTAGATTGGCTCAGCCAGAGTCTGCAGGCCCACAAGCCCAACTGGCTGATCCTGTTGGGCGATCTCTTTGAGGCTTGGATCGGCGACGATGTTCTGCAAGACAGTCAAGACTGGCCTCGCCTAAGAGCCCTGCTTCAACAGCACCGCCAGGCTGGCCTCCGCATTGGAGTCGTCCACGGCAACCGGGATTTTCTGCTGGGCCAAGCCTTCTGCCAGTCCATCGGCGCTGTGCTCTTGCACGATCCGTTCGTCTTGATGCAGGCCAATGGCCAGCGATGGCTGGTGAGCCATGGGGACGCGTATTGCACGGATGACCTGGCCTACCAGCAGTTCAGACAGATGGTCCGTGACCCAAAGTGGCAGGCTGATTTCCTAGGGCAGCCACTGGCCACTCGCCAGGCCCAGGCTCGGGCCCTGCGTAAGCAGAGTCAACAAGAGAAACATCAAAAAGACATGGCCATCATGGACGTCAACCCTCAATCGGTTGATCAGGCGATTTTGGCCCATAGAGCGCAGGGCATGATCCACGGCCACACCCATCGGCCCGGTGTCTATCAGACCCCTGCGGGGTATGAGCGCTGGGTCTTGACCGACTGGTCTATCGATCCGCCCCGTCAGGGCGGTCTGCTGCTGGGCGAGTCGAGCCCAACTGTGATTTAAGCGCAGCGATTTCTTCTTCTTGCCGGCGAAGGTCAGCGACCAGCTGATGCAGCATGACATCGATGGGGTCCTGCTGACCCTGGGTCACCCCATAGGCCGCGAACGCATCACTGGCATCGCCCTCTTTCTGGCCTGACAAGGAGTCCGCATGCTCCTCGTGAACCAGCCTGCCAGGAATGCCAACAACCGTTCCACCGGGCGGAACCGCCTTGACCACCACGGCGTTAGAACCAATCTTGGCACCACTGCCCACCGTAAAAGGACCCAACACCTTGGCACCAGCGCCCACCACGACATGACTCTCAAGAGTCGGGTGACGCTTGGCCCCTTTGGTCAGTGAGGTGCCACCCAGGGTCACGCCCTGGTAGATGGTGCAGTCGTCACCCACCACAGCGGTCTCCCCGATCACGACACCAAGTCCATGGTCGATGAACACCCGCCGGCCAAAGGTGGCACCTGGGTGGATTTCAATACCGGTCAGCCAGCGCGAGAACAAGGCCAAGACCCTGGCCAGCCAGCGCAACAGGCCAACGCTGGTTCCCCAAAGGGCATGCGAGACCCGATGCAGCCAGACGGCATGCAGGCCTGGGTAGCAGGTCACCACCTCTAGCCAGTGCCGAGCCGCGGGGTCACGCTGCAAGATGGTCTGAATGTCTTCTCTAAAGCGATTCATGCCGTGAGCCTATCAGGAATGAGCGTGAGCCTTGGATCAACCCTGACGCTTGAGGACTCTTTGGACGTCCGATAGAAAACCGCGCAGCAGTTGGACCTCGTCCTCATAGATCTCTGCCCGATTCCACAGCCGCCAGAGACGCTCATCCATGCG
>JBEDMQ010000054.1:0-17364 GCA_041171045.1 Pseudomonadota bacterium | reverse complement strand
GCCTTGGCTGACGCCTTTGGTTTGCTAGACGTTTTGCTACTAGCGGTCTTACTGTTTGCCTTGGAGGTCGGCGTCTTGGGAGTGCGCTGCTCAAATTCAAAGCCAATCTTGCCCTCTGGTGTCTTGACCAGATAGGCCTTGAACTTTCGCTTGGTCCTTGCTGAGACAAAGCCATCCAGAAGGTCCGTTTTGCCGGTGGCCAATAGCTTTTGCATCTGCTCTGGTGCCACCGTCTGGGAGAGGATCATTAACCCGCTTCTGAAGTCACAAGTCTTTTGTGGGCCAACACTCTTTTCACAGACGTAAGAGGTGCCGTGGGGATAAACAGCGCTGCTGCATTTTGGGCAGGCCCCGAGGCTGACTTGACCTGAAAAATCAACGGGCGTTTCATCGTCTTCCTGATTCTCGCCAAAATCGAAGGCCAGTTTGAAGTCACTGGTGATCTGTAGGCTGGCTGCAAAGGGTCGTCCCATCTTGCTACGAAAACCATCGACGGGCCCAAACTGACGATCCTTGAGCAGCGCCTCAACCTCGGGCACCTCAAAGGTGCGACCACCTGGGGTCTTGCCAATCGAAAAATCACAGCTGGTGCAGGCAAAACGACGGTAATTTTCTTTTACGACGCCGCCGCACTTGGGACAGGGTACCGACAGAGTGGTGTAATCGCCTGGTACGGTGTCCTCTGAGTAGTTCTTGGCTTGGGCGACCAGGCTGTCGGTCATGTCGGCGATTTCCTGCATAAACGCCTGACGTGACAAAGCGCCTTGCTCAATTTGTCGAAGCTTGTATTCCCATTCGCCCGTGAGTTCGGGTCGCGATAGAGACTGAATGTCCAGACCACGCAAGAGGGTCATGAGCTGAAAGGCCTTGGCGGTGGGCACCATCTCACGACCATCGCGATAGAGGTATTTTTCGGTGAGCAGGCCTTCAATGATGGCCGCCCGTGTGGCCGGTGTTCCAAGGCCTTTGCCAGCCATGGCGTCTCGAAGCTCATCATCATCGACCAGTTTGCCCGCGCTTTCCATGGCCGATAGCAGGGTCGCCTCTGAGTACCGGGCCGGTGGTTTGGTCTGCAGGGCTTCGACTTGAACATTGGCCAACAGGGGGGTTTCTCCTGCCTCTACAGCGATCAAGCCATCGTCCTCCTGAGCAGCCTCTTTGCCATAAACCGCGAGCCAACCGGGGCTGACCAGAACTTTTCCTTCGGATTTGAAACGATCCTCGCCAATGATCGACCACCTGGTGGTGTTTAGGTATTGGGCAGCCGGAAAAAAGATGGCCATAAAGCGACGGCAGACCAACTCATAGAGCTTGTGCTCGGGCTCCGAGAGAGATTTGGGCAATTGGCCGGTGGGAATGATGGCGAAGTGATCTGAGACTTTGCTGTTGTCAAAGATCCGCTTGTTGGGCTTGACCCAACCCTCTTGCAGGATGGTCTGGGCCGATGGTGCAAAGGCCTGAAGGCCAGTCAAATTTTCCAGCGTGGTTTTAACCGTCGCGATGTAATCCTCGGGCAGCGCCTTGGAATCCGTTCGCGGATAGGTGAGAACCTTGTGTTTTTCGTAGAGGGCTTGGGCCAGGCCCAGGGTGTTTTTGGCCGAGAAACCAAACCGTGCATTGGCCTCTCGCTGAAGACTGGTTAGATCAAACAAGGCGGGTGCTGCCTGAGAGCTCGGCTTGCTCTCTTCTTCGATGACAGCGGTTTTCCCCTGACATCGAGCGACAATGGCCTGTGCCTGCTCCTCAGACCACAGCCGTTCTCCACGTGCATCCGGGTTGTCCTCAGATTTCTCAAAAGCTGGATCAACCCAACGTGCAGCATATTCACCCGCTCTGGCATCAAAAGTTGCGTGAACTTCAAAATAGGATTTGGCAACAAACTTTCGAATCTGCTCTTCCCGAGAGACCACGATGGACAAGGTCGGTGTCTGGACTCGACCAACAGTGGTCAGAAAAAAACCGCCCTCTTTTGAGTTAAAAGCGGTCATGGCCCGGGTGCCATTGATGCCAACCAGCCAGTCCGCCTCTGATCGGCAGCGAGCGGCGTCGGCCAAGGGGGCCATGTCTTCATCGGTTCGCAGGTGATCAAAGGCGTCGCGGATGGCGGCCGGCGTCATCGACTGCAGCCACAGCCGAGAGATGGGCTGTTTGGCCTTGGTGTATTGGGTAATGGTCCGAAAGATCAGCTCACCCTCTCGACCCGCGTCACAGGCATTGATGATGCGATCGATGTCCTTTCGTTTGATTAGTCGCGCCAGGGTCTTCAGTTTTTGCTCAGACTTGGGCAGCGGACTCAGGTCGAAGTGAGGCGGAATGACCGGGAGGTGGTTAAAAGTCCACTTTCCCCGCTTGACCTCAAACTCTTCCGGCGCCTTGATCTCTAGTAGATGGCCGACTGCAGAGCCGACCACCATGTCCTCGCGTTCAAAGAAATCGTCTTTTTTTTCAAAACCGCCCAAGGCGCGCGCAATGTCCGCAGCAACGGATGGCTTTTCAGCAATGACCAGTGACTTGCTCAACAAAAGACCCCTTTTGATGGTTACGGGCCATGCGCTCTGGGCGAGACCCTTTTTTAGAATAACCACAAGGACCAAGCTGCGGTCAAATCGTCTTCATTCGAACCCACAAGCCGTTGGCCTGGCGACGAGCCAAACCAGCGAGCTCTAGCATCAAGAGTCCGGCCATGGCGTTGGCCTCGGACAAGCCGCTTCGGCGGGCCAGGACACTGACGGCCTGTCCATCTATTTGTAATAAGGGCCAGAGTTGTTGACCCCGGGGGTCTTCGCAGCCGGCCAGACTCAATTGCTCACCCCGATGGCTGGTCTTGGCCGTCGAGGGGGCCTGGGAACTAGAGTGACCTTGTCGCCTTTGGGACAGCACTGGTGCGATCAGCCCCAGGTCACTCAGAAGCTCTTCCGGCGACTGGACCAGCCCTGCCCCCTGGCGAATCATCTGGTGGCCGCCTCCGTGCAAGCCAGAGTGAACCGAGCCGGGCACAACAAAGACATCTCGCCCCAAGGCGACGGCCGACAGGGCAGTTGTCAGCGCACCACTGCCCTCGGCCGCTTCAATCAGGCAGATGGCTCGGCTGAGCAGGGCGATGATGCGATTGCGGTGAAGAAACTGAAAGGGTTGGGGCGGCGTGCCAGGTGGGTATTCGGAGACCAACAAACCCCCCTCGTCCAGGATGGACTGAGCCAGTTGCCGATGCTGACTCGGATAGACCTGGTCTAGACCGTGCGCCAACACGGCAATGGTGCTGGCTTTGGATTGGGCCAAGGCGCCTCGGTGGGCGGCCCCATCGATGCCGATGGCCAAGCCACTCACAATGGTTAAACCTTGGGCGACCAGTGTTTTGGCGAACCATTGAGCATCTGCCAGGCCCTGTTGGCTGGCTCGTCGAGACCCCACCAAGCCTATGGCGGGTTTATGGATAAGGTCGGCGTTACCCTTGAGGTAGAGGCGTTCAACGGCTGGTGAGGTCTCTTGGGCATAACGGGGTAGGTTGTCTTTGTCGATCGTGACAACCTCGTGGGGTTTTGGCTGGGGCAGACTTGGCATGGCAGGAGCAAGCGGAGACAATAGACCTTTGGATATCCATCCAATGGGGCCGTTGGCAGTCTAGGGGTCTCATTGGGCTTGTAGTCCCCGACAGACGACTGACAGTTATGGCCAAACTCAACATCCTTCATTACCCTGATGCCCGTTTACGGACGGTGGCCAAGCCCATTGCGGTCGTGGACGACCGGATTCGACAGTTGGCCAAAGACATGGCGGAGACAATGTACGACGCCCCTGGGATCGGTCTGGCGGCTACCCAGGTCAACGTTCACGAGCGAATCATTGTGGTGGACGTCTCCGACGATCAGTCCGATTTGCGTGTTTTGATCAACCCCAGCATCACGAAGCTAGATGACCAGACCAAGGTCTATCAAGAGGGCTGTCTGTCGGTTCCAGGCATTTACGATGAGGTGGAACGACCAGACCGCATCTTGGTTCAGGCGCTCAACCTGCAGGGTGAGCCCATTCGGTTTGAGGCCGATGGCCTGCTATCGGTCTGTATTCAGCACGAGATTGATCACCTAGATGGCAAAGTGTTTGTTGATTACCTGTCCAGACTGAAACAGGGTCGCATTCAGACTAAGCTTCAAAAAGAAGCACGGCAAAAGGCCGTCCTCTAATTTTCATGCGCATCGCTTTTGCCGGCACGCCAGACTTTGCGGCGGGGCATCTCTCTGCTCTGATCCAGGCGGCCCACGACCATCCCGAGTGTCAGCTGACCATCGCCGGTGTGCTCACACAGCCGGACCGGGCCGCGGGCCGCGGGCTTGTGTTGACTCCCTCACCAGTCAAGTCAGTGGCCCAGAACGCTGGAATCCAGGTGTTGACGCCCCATAGTCTTCGGGCTGACCGACCAGACGGTCTTCAGGCTCAGCAATGGCTCGCGGGCCTGGATCTGGATTGGCTGGTGGTGGTGGCCTATGGCCAACTGCTGCCAAAGGCGGTGTTGGATATTCCTCGCCATGGGTGCCTGAATGTCCATGCCTCGGACCTGCCGCGTTGGCGTGGTGCGGCCCCAATTCAAAGAGCCATTGAGGCTGGTGATGAGCAGACGGCCATTTGCTTGATGCAAATGGAAGAAGGTTTGGACACCGGCCCGGTCTGGGGCCGGTGCCCGGTCGACATCCTGCCAGCCGACACGGGTCAGAGCCTGCACGACCGTTTGATGGCCTCGGGCGCCGAGCAGCTGGTCCGCTTTTTCTGTCAACCCGATAACCGCCCTAGCCGGCCTCAACCCCAATCAGACCAAGGGGTAACCTATGCCAAAAAAATTCTAGCGGCAGATCGTCAGATCGATTTGTCACGACCCGCCCGAGAGCTGGTCAACCAGATCAGGGCCTTAGAGCCCGCGCCTTCTGCTCAATTGCCTTTTGAGGGACAGTGGGTGAAGTGTGGCCAGGCAACCCTCTTGCAGCCTGCCGGCCAGTGGGGCGAGCCTGGTGAAGTGGTTCACTGGCCGTCGCCAGGGAGTCCTTACCTGGGATTGGCCTGCGGTCAGGGCGTGCTCGGTTTGGGTTGGCTTCATCGGCCAGGAGGTAAGCGGCTCTCAGCGGCGGAGTTTGCCAAGGGTTGTGGTCAGAACACCAGCGGAACCCCTGGCCGGTCTGACCGGTCTTAGCCTCGGATATTAGAAAGGGACCTTAGACATGTTTAACTGGATTAAAACCTCTCTCTTGATGGCAGCGATTGTGGCCTTGTTCGGCCTGGTGGGCGCCTGGTTGGGTGGTTCATCAGGAATGCTCTTGGCCCTTATGTTCGCCCTCTTGATGAATGTGGGCGCTTACTGGTTTTCAGACAAGCTCGTACTGAAAATGTACAACGCGGTCGAAGTGGACGACGCCACTGCGCCCGAGTTCTACGGCATGGTTCGTGAGCTGGCGCAACGTGCCGAGCTGCCCATGCCCAGGGTCTACATCATTCAGGAAGACGCACCCAATGCATTCGCCACCGGGCGCAATCCCGAACATGCTGCTGTGGCTGCCACCACGGGACTCTTGCAACTGCTCAGTGCCCGGGAGACCCGTGGCGTGATGGCGCATGAGTTGGCCCACGTGAAGCACCGCGACATTTTGATCTCGACCATCTCAGCCACGATGGCCGGCGCCATTTCTGCGTTGGCCAACTTCGCCATGTTTTTCGGTGGGCGAGACAGTGAGGGCCGTCCGGCCAATCCGGTGGTCTCGATTTTAGTCATGATCCTGGCGCCTTTGGCGGCCAGCCTGATTCAGATGGCCATCTCCCGAGCCCGTGAGTTCGAGGCTGACCGGGGTGGTGCTGAGATAGCGGGCGATGCGGAGTCTTTGGCCTTGGCCCTTCAAAAGATTGATCACTACGCGCGGGGCATTCCTTTTGCTGCTGCGGAGGCTCATCCCGAGACTGCGCAGATGATGATCATGAACCCGTTGTCTGGCAGTGGCATTGCCGGTCTTTTTTCCACCCATCCCTCGACTGAGGAACGGGTGAACCGGCTGCGGCATTTGGCTGCTCAGATGCGTGCCTAGCTCCGCCCTTGGGCCTGCGGCTCGTCGCCAGCCTCCGCTCTGGCGCCTGCTTCGACAGGCTTCGACGGCCCTAGAGCAAAGGCTCGTCTCCTCAGGCCTTAGCCGGCCGGATTTGCCCGCCGCAGCAGAGGACCTGCTGTATGCGGGCATGCGGGCCTGGGGACTCACCCAGGTGCGTCTACATCGCTTGACGCATCGCCGACCCAGCGAACCAGTCTGCTGTCTTTTGTCGGTGGCCTTTGGTGCCTTGCGGCGTCGCTATCGAGAGGATGCGGTTCTGGTGGACCAAACCGTTCGGGCAGCGCGCGACCTTGGTGGCGAGCCGACCGCCCGATTCGTTAATGGTCTGCTTCGGGGGGTCCTACGAGACACCTCTGCAGCCTCTTTGGACGAGCAGCAAGACATGGCGCGCTTTAACGCACCGCCCTGGTGGACGGCGCACTTGAGGGCCCAGTTCGATGAAGCGACTTTGGAACAGCTGGCCCACGCCCAGCAGTCGCCCCCGCCATTTTGTCTGCGATACCTCGATGGGCGTCAGCCGGCCGCGGTTTACAGCAGACCCATGAGTGACCTGCTGGGTCACCCCGATTGGCAGGCGGGGCGGGTACGGGTGCAGGATTGGTCTGCTCAGGCTCTAGACGGGCTTTTGCCCCTCAAGCCAGGCCAGACCATTCTCGATGCCTGTGCGGCTCCTGGAGGCAAAAGCATTCTGATGGCTGCTCGGCAGGCGGTTAACATCTGGGCCGTCGATCTGTCTGCTTATCGCTTGGATCGCATGCGCCGGGAATTGGACCGGGTAGCCGGTTTTCTAAAAGGCACGGTGCAGATGGTTCAGGCGGATCTGTCCATGCCCTGGGAACAGCAAGCACTGCCCGCCGATCTGCCTCAGGCGTTTGACCACATCGTTCTGGATGCCCCCTGCTCTGCCTCTGGCGTCGCCCGGCGCCATCCAGATGGCCCTTGGCGCAGAGACCCGCAGCAACTTGAACAGACCGTGGCCTTGCAGGCGAGGCTTCTGGACGCCCTGTGGCCTCGATTAAAACCGAACGGCCAACTGGTCTACGTGACTTGTTCGGTCTTTGAATCCGAAAACCAGCAGCAGGTCGAGGCCTTCATGAGACGTCATCCGGAGGCTGCAAGGCTGCCTGCGCCGGGCCTAATGCTACCCTTTGCCAAACAGGAGGAAGATGGCCTCTGGGTTGGACAAGATGGGTTTTTCTATGCGCGGTTTGAAAAAACACACACTCACTAAAAACTGCTGGGCGTCATGAAGCAAAAATCCTTTGCTCAAGGCCTCGCTCGAATCTGCTGTGTGCTGGCCTTGGTCTGGCCCCTTACGGTCTGGCCCCCTAAGGTCTGGTCTCAGGGCAACGAGTCGACCAGCCAGCCCGCACCCGTTGCCACCATGACTGTTCAGCAGCCCAGTCTCAGCGGACAGGCGGGCGGTCCCCAGGTTCTGGCGGGTCAGGTCAGTGTATCGCTCAGTCCTGTGCTGGTGCAGGCCATTGAGCGAGGGGTGACCCTCACTTTTTTGTCGGAGTTCAAGATGTACAAGCCGCGTTGGTGGTGGTTTGTCGATGAAGAAGTTGGCTTGGTTGTTCGTCATGCTCGACTGACTTTTCATCCCCTGACCCGGCAGTTTAGGGTGAGCGTAGATGGCTCCAAGCCGCAGGCTTTTACGGATTTGACCGAAGCGCTGAAAGCCTGTTTGGCAGTCAATGGGTGGACGGTGCTGCAGGCGCCCATGGCCCCAGGGTACTACGCCCAGATTCGACTCTCGCTAGACACCAGCGCCTTGCCCAAGGCCCTGCATGTCACGGCACTCACCAATGAGAGCTGGGCCTTGTCGACGGGCTGGGTTGGAGTGGCGACACCTTGAGTTTCACCCTTCGACTCTCATTGGCGCTGGTCTTTGCCCTCGGGGGGGTCATCCTTGCGCTGCTGTCCATGGCGTCCGGAGCAGAGAGTCGTTTAGATCGTTACTACCCCTATCTGTTGGGCGCCAACTTTGTATTGGCTCTGGCCATGGCAATCCTGACTTTGTTGATTGTCTTGCGAACTTACAAGCGTTATCGACAGCGAGTATTTGGCTCTCGATTGATGGTCCGGCTGGCTTTGGCTTTTACCTTGATGGGCATCGTCCCGGTGACCTTGGTCTCGTTGGTCTCGGTGCAGTTCTTGTCCCGATCCATCGACAGCTGGTTCTCTCAGAGTGTCGATGGTGCGCTGGAGTCCGGCGCAGCCTTGGGGCGGGCCACACTGGAGGCCATTCAGATTGAATCGGTGACCCAGGCGCGACGGTTAGCCCTGGCTCTGGAGTCTGTACCAGATCAGAACCTAACCGAGGCCATTGAGACCTTGACCGAGGGGCGTGATGGCCTGGAAGTCTTGATTTTGAATGCCAAAGGCAGGGTCTTGGCCATTCGAAGCGCCTCTTTGTTTAGGCTGGTGCCCGACATGCCATCGGCCGAGGCACTAAACAGGGCCCGGGCCACTCGCCAATTTGTGATTGTGGAGCCCAGACCAGATGGACAGCAGTGGGCGCTACAGGCGCGTGCATTGGTGATGTCGGTGCGCTCGGGTCCGTCAGCCGATCAGGTTCGGTTTGTCCAGTGGCTTGAGCCGGTGCCGGACGCCTTAGCCCGCAACATCGATGCCCTCAACCTCGGTTACAGCGACTATCGGCAGTTGGTCTTGGGCAAGCAGGGCATACGCAAGATTTATGGCGTCACGCTGAGCCTGGCCTTGTTGCTGGCCGTCTTCGGTGCCTTGTCGGCTGCTGTCCTGTTAAGTGCCTGGCTGGCCGGCCCCCTGCGATCATTAGAGCGAGCGACCAAGGCCGTGGCGATCGGTGACTACCCCCAGCTCAAAGAAGACGCAGCCGACCACGAGCTCAATGACCTCTTGAAGTCGTTTAACGACATGACGCGCCAGCTTCAAGAAGCCAAGCAATTGGCCTTTGAGAGTCAGCAAAAGCGGGAAGCCTCTATGCAGTTTCTGGAACAGGTGCTCTCGCATCTGTCAGCAGGTGTGATGGTGTTTGACCAGAATTGGCAGTTGCGTCAATTCAACCCAGGGGCCAGCCGCATCCTTGGAGAAGACCTCCGAACTCGAATTGGTCAGCCTCTGGCTCAGATTCCATTATTCGCTGACGTGGCCTCTGAGATTGAGCAGGCCCTGCTCAACGAAGCTGAAGACCAGCGTCAGATCGAGGCCAGGCAAGTCTCGGGTCAGGTGGTCTCTCTGGTGGCCAATACCTCTCGACTGCCGACCTTGGTCCAGGGTCAACCATCCTCTCATGTGCTGGTCTTCGATGACATCAGTGCCCTGCTCTCGGCCCAGCGCGCCAAGACTTGGTCTGACATGGCCCGTCGTCTGGCTCACGAAATCAAGAACCCCTTAACCCCCATTCAGCTCTCGGCCGAACGCCTACAACGACGTCTGACGGGCAAGCTAGAGACCACCGACCAAGAGCTTTTGGAAAAGTCCTGCGACACCATCGTTGACCAGGTGGCGGGCCTCAAGGCCATGGTGGATGAGTTTCGAAATTATGCTCGGCTACCGATGGCCAAGCCTGAGGCCCTGGAATTGGGTGGGCTGGTGGCCGAGATCATGACGCTATATGCCACGGATGCTCGAGTACAGGCCGACCTCTCGGATGCAGCTTGTTGGGTCTGGGCCGATCGAGGTCAGTTGATTCAGGTGATTCATAACCTGGTTCAGAACGCACAGGATGCGGTGGCAGACCAGACAAATGGCTTGGTGACCTTAACCACGTTTATTCGCGCAACCGATGGCAGTGGGCCAGAGGTGGTCCTGAGGGTTGACGACAATGGCCCTGGGATTCCGCCGGAGATGATGAGTCGGGTTTTTGAGCCCTATGTCACCAGCAAGGCCAAGGGCAGTGGCCTCGGCCTGGCGATTGTGAAAAAAATCGCCGAGGAAAATCGGGCACGCATCAGCCTGGAGACCAGGCGTGACGTAGACCAGAGCGTACTGGGTGCTCGTGCAGAACTTTCATTTGCGCAATGGCTTCCGAAGGCAGAAAATCTAATCCATGGCTGATATTTTGATTGTTGACGACGAGCTTGGTATTCGAGAGCTCTTGTCCGAGGTACTCGAGGATGAGGGGCACAGCATTACCCTTGCCGAGAACGCAAACCAGGCGCGGGCCGCCCGAGCTGGTGGTCAACACGACCTGATTCTTCTCGACATCTGGATGCCCGATACCGATGGGGTCACACTTCTGAAGGAATGGAACGCAGCCGGAAGCCTCACCATGCCGGTGGTCATGATGTCTGGTCATGCGACCATCGATACGGCGGTGGAGGCCACCCGAATTGGCGCCTTCGATTTTCTTGAAAAACCCATTGCTCTGGCCAAACTCCTAAAGACGGTTCAAGCGGCCTTGGCACGCGCCCAGGCCCAGAAGGCCTGGCGTGCCGCGGTTGCTCAGGCCCAGGCCCAGACCGCACCAGCAGTGGTTGAGACCCTGCCAGCGCCGGATCCGCTCGAGCTGGCTCGTGAGGCGTTAGCCCAGGTCGATTTGGATCAGCCCCTGCGAGAGGCTCGTGAGGCTTTCGAGCGTATTTACCTGGAATACCAACTCGAAAAAGAAGGCGGGAGCATGACCAAGTTGGCCGAGCGCTCGGGGCTTGAACGCACCCATCTCTATCGCAAGATTCGGCAGCTGGGCATGGAGCCGCAAAAGCAGAGCTCTCGCAAGGCGGTGGCGTGAGAATACTCATTCTGGGGGCGGGCCGTGTCGGCGCGGGCCTGGCCGAAATGTTGGTCTTGGAGCGAAACGACATCACGGTGGTGGACACCGATGCCAGCCTGCTGTCCGACCTTCAGGAGCGGTTTGATCTGCGAACAGTAGTGGGCTCGGCCACCAGCATGACCACGCTCGAGACGGCCGGCATCCAGGACGCAGACATTCTGATTGCGGTGACCGCCAGCGACGAAATCAACCTGGTCGCCTGTCAACTCGGACACCGTCGGTACAACGTCCCCCAACGAATTGCTCGAGTGCGGTCTTCTCAGTGGACCCAGCACCCAGATATTCTGGGAGACGATGGGTTTGGGGTGAGTGTGGCGATTAGCCCAGAGGGCACCATTACTGAGTACCTGACCAAGATCATTGAGATTCCAGAGGCTCTGCAGGTCTTGGAATTTGCCAAAGGACGGGTCAGCCTGCTGGCGGTCAGGGCCAATGCGGGCAGCCCCCTGGTCTCTCATCCCATCAAAGACCTCAAGCAGCACCTGCCCGCAGTCGATTCAAGGGTGGTGGCCATCTTCAGAGATGGCCGGGCCATTCTGCCAACCGGCGAAACCTTGATTGAACCAGCTGATGAGGTTTTTTTCCTGGCGGCCTCTGAGCACATTCGGATCGTGACCCAAGAGCTTCGCGAGATGGACCGCCCGGTTCGGCGGGTCATGATCGTTGGTGGTGGCAACATTGGCCTTCGCCTGGCCCATGCGGTGGGCGATGACATCACGCCCAAGATCATCGAGGGCAATCGTCAGCGGTGTGAGCGGTTGGCCCAGGAGCTCAATGGCAAGGCCTTGGTGCTGCATGGTGATGCAACCGACGAAGACCTGTTGATCGAAGAGAACGTCGCCAACATGGATCTGTTCTTAGCGCTGACCAACGACGATGAGAACAACATCATGTCGGCCCTCCTGGCCAAGCGCCTTGGCGCCCGTCGTGTGTTGGCCTTGATCAACCGCAAGGCCTACGCTGAGCTCATGGAGGGCAGTCAAATTGACATTGCGGTCACACCGTCCCATATCACGCTGGGGGAGTTGCTCAAGTTCGTTCGCCGAGGCGATGTGGCGGCTGTCCACAGCCTCAGGCGCGGCGCGGCAGAGGCCCTTGAGATCATCGCCCATGGGGATGCCAAGACCTCCAAGGTCGTTGGTCGGACCATTGAGGACCTGAAGCTCCCAAATGGCGTTATGGTTGGCGCCCTGCTGCGTGGAGAGGGTGAGCAGGCTGAGGTGCTCATGGCCCATCACGATGTGGTGATTGAGTCAGAGGACCATCTCATTGTTTTTGTGACCAACAGCAAACTCATTCCCAAGGTAGAAAAACTCTTTCAGGTGTCTGCTGGGTTCTTCTAACCCCCAAAGCGCCTAACGGCCCGACTGATTCGCGTCGACGATCCGATGAGAATGACGCTTGGGCTCGTGAACCAGGGACTGAAACACCAAGGTCATGGCGATCCACCCCCCCAAAAAGGCAAAGGCCCAACTGTAGGCCTGGGCTGGGTACTGACGAACGCCCGCCTCCATTTGCCCAGTCCAGAATGCATCCAGAATCGCCCCAAAGACTGGTGGCAGGCCAATGCTGCCCACCATGACGGACAGATTGACCAGGGCCACAATGGTGCCGGTTCTCTGCCCGTGCACCAAATCTTTGGCAAACACAAAGGACAGCACCATGGAGCCAGCCGCAAAACTCAGCAGCCACAAGACTGCCACGGTGGCATAGAGAGAGACTTGCAGAACGCCCGTGGCCAGGATGCCGAACCCCAGCGCAGTGAGGGTGGAGCCAATCAGCAGGGGCTGCTTGCGCCGCTCAATGCGATCCGAGTACTGACCAAAAAACACGCCACCCGCTGAGAAGCCAACGATCATCAGTGAGCTGTAGATGGTGGCCGTCGCTGGTGGCAGGCTGAACTGACTGGTGAGATAGGGCACGCTCCACAGCCAGGCCATGGCCGCCATGCTGCCGGTCACACCCACCTGTCCCAGACACAGCAGGCTGAGGTCACGCCAGGGTCTTTTGAGGGGCTGATCGCTCTGGGGCGCGGGATGGGCATAGTTGGCGTAGCCCATCTGCTCGGGTTCGTCTCGCAGCCACCAATAGAGAGTCAACGCAAGAATCAGGGCGACCAGAGCGCTGCCCACGATGACCTCTCGCCAGCCGAAGGCGTCGGACAACAGCCGAAGGGGCAGACCAGAGAGCACACCACCCAGGCCACCCACCGCCAGAGACAGACCCGTGATACCAGCGAACCGTTTGGGTGAGAACCAGTGGGAGGCGAGCTTGAGCATGCCCACCCAGGCGACAGCCCCTGCTGCGCCAATGATCAGCCGACCAATGGCAGCGGACCCTGCGGTGTGAGCCTGAGAAAAGACCAGGGCACCGGTCATGCCCAACAGGGCGGCACCGGCCAATACCTTTCTGGACCCATAACGATCAATCAGCAGGCCGCCCGGCAATTGGCAGCCTGCATAGGTGATGAAATAAGCCGAGGACAACGACCCAAGGGCTACGGCTGAGTTGGCGATCTCACGTGACAAGTCCAGGGCCAAGGCGGCCGGTGAGACGCGCTGAAAGAAGTCCAACAGGTAAAAACAGGCGGCCAGACCCCACATGGCAAAAGACAGGCGCACCGGGGGTGCGTGCAAGGGCTCAATGCGTTGATTCACAGGCGATGGACCCAGACCGCGAGGATCCTGGACACCTAGGATTGGTAATCGTAAAAGCCCCGGCCAGACTTGCGACCAAGCAAGCCAGCGTCCACCATTTCCTTGAGCAAAGGCGCTGGCCGATATTTGGGATCCTCAAAATGATCAGACAAGACATTCATGACGGCCAGCAGCACATCCAGTCCGATCAGGTCTGCCAGCGCCAGAGGACCAATCGGATGGTTACAGCCCAGCTTCATGCCATCGTCAATCTCTTGGGCGCTCGCCAATCCCTCTGCATAGACAAAGACGGCTTCGTTGATCATGGGGCAGAGCAGACGATTGACCACAAAGCCCGCACTGTTCTTGACCACGATGGGCGTCTTGCCAATTGCCTTTGACAATTCAACGACAGCGGCCACTGCAGCATCGGGTGTCTGCAGACCTCGGATGACCTCGACCAACGGCATCATGGGCACGGGGTTAAAGAAGTGCATGCCAACAAAGCGATTGGGTTGTTGGAGTTGGGCCGCCAGTCGGGTGACTGACAACGAGGAGGTGTTGGTTGCGATCAGGACATCATGGCCGACAACAGCCTCGACAGCCTGCAGGATTTTCACCTTGACCGCCTCGTTCTCTGTCGCAGCTTCAACGACCAAGTCGCAGCCCTTGAAGCCCGAGACGTCGGTGGTGGTCTGGATTCGGGCCAAGGCAGCGGCCTTATCAGACTCGGTCATGCCCCCTTTTTTGATCACGCGATCCAAAGACCCGGCAATGGTCTTGAGGGCTTTGTCGAGTGCAGGCTGAGAGATGTCTTGCAGGACAACGGCATAGCCTTTGGTAGCAAAGGCTTGGGCAATGCCATTGCCCATGGTGCCCGCACCGATCACGCCAATGTGTTTAAACGCCATGAGACTTCATCCTTATTGTTTAAAACGATAGAGGGCCAAAGTGGCCCGCAGCTTGGCCGCAAACGAGATGGCTCGCGCATGACCGTCGGCCGACTCGGCCAGGTAGCCTCGGTCCACGATCTGCAGCCTGAGGCGGCCTAACAGATCCTCAAAATCTTGGGTGGTTGCAAAGTGCAGGTTCGGGGTGTCGTACCACTGGTAGGGCAGACGTTGGTTGACAGGCATGTGCCCCCGTAACAAAGACCAGACATGACTGATATGTCCAAAGTTGGGAATACTGACAATGGCCTCCTGGCCAAGTCCTGCAATGTCCCTCAAGACACGCTCGGTCTGGTGAGTAGCCTGCAGGGCCTGTGACAAGACCACCACATCAAAGCGCGTGCCTGAGAATAGATTCAGCCCTTCGTCGATGTTCGCCTGGACCACGTTGACGCCATGACGCACACAGGCCTCAACCGCCTGGTGATTGATTTCCACGCCGTACCCTGTGCAGCCCTTCTCCTGGGCGAGCCAGCGAAGCAACTCCCCATTGCCGCAGCCCAAATCCAGTACATGCGCCTGCCTGGGTACCCAGCTGGCAATCATGGCCAGATCAGCCCTGAGGATCATGCGGCCACCTTGATATCGAGGGTCTTGGCGATCCGGTCAAAGTACTCACGAACGAAGCCGTGATACTTGGGATCGGTCATGAGAAACGCATCGTGGCCATGTGGCGCATCAATCTCGGCATAGGCCAGGTCAGCCTTGTTTTTCATCAGGGCCGAAACAATCTCTCGGGTTCTCTCCGGTGGAAAACGCCAATCGGTGGTGAAGGACACCAGACAAAACTTAGAGCCGACCTGAGCCAAGGCGGCAGCCAAATCGCCCTCGGTTTTTCTCGCTGGGTCAAAGTAATCCAGTGCCCGCGTGATCAGCAGGTAGGTGTTGGCATCAAAGTAAGTGGAAAATTTTTCACCCTGGTATCGCAGGTAGGACTCGATCTCGAACTCCACATCAAAACCATAGCGATAGTCATCGGAGCCCCTGAGTGCTCGGCCAAATTTCTGGGCCATGTCGTCATCCGACAGGTAGGTGATGTGTCCGACCATTCGAGCGACTGAGAGCCCTCGTTTGGGAACCGTCTGATGGGCGTAGTAGTCACCGCCGTAGAACTCGGGATCGGTCACAATCGCACGCCGGGCCACCTCATTAAAGGCAATGTTCTGGGCTGACAACCGGGGCGTGGAGGCAATGACCACGGCATGAGCCACACGATCGGGATAGGCAATGGCCCATTGCAGGGCCTGCATGCCCCCCAAGCTGCCACCCATGACGGCAGCAAACCGTTGAATGCCCAAGGCATCGGCCAAACGGGCCTGCGCCTGAACCCAGTCCTCGACGGTGATCACTGGGAAGCTGCTGCCGTATGGACGTCCAGTGGCGGGGTTGAGGCTGGCGGGACCAGTTGAACCAAAGCAAGACCCGAGGTTGTTCACGCCAACGACAAAAAACCGGTCGGTGTCGACGGGTTTTCCGGGCCCCACCATGTTGTCCCACCATCCGATTTCTTTGGGATCCTCCGCCCGGTAACCCGCGACGTGGTGTGAGGCGTTCAGGGCATGACAAATGAGCACCGCATTGCTGCGATCGGCGTTAAGCGCTCCGTAGGTCTCATAGCACAGGCTGTAGTCAGAGATGGACTGACCACTGGCCAGGGACAGTGGCTCTGCAAATGACAAGGAGGCGGCAGAGACGGCTCCGACGCTGCTGGTGGAAGTGTTCACAGCCGTTAATTTGACACACTTTTTAACATTTACAGGGGGCCAGTGGATCCAGACTTTGCCATTCCAACCAATCGATCTACGACCTCCGAGGAGAGACTGACATGCCCAACCCTCTGACCACCCTCTTAGAAGCCCATCACGCAGACCAGCCTGATGATGTGGCTCGATCCGCCCGCCCCATTGCACTGCCCAGCCCCGTTAAGGGCACCAGCCTGTCACCCGGAAACCGTCGTTGTCTGAAGCCTGGCACCGATGCGGTGATTCGAATAGAGGTCCGCGAGCCCCAGCCCGAAGACGCCCCGTGGGCCGCCCTGACGCCCCGTCAATTTGAAGTCCTGCAATGTCTGGTGGAAGGCCAGCCCACCAAGCTCATCTGTCGCACCCTGGACATGAGCGAGGGCACCGCCAAGATTCACATCAGCGCGATTCTGCGGACTTTTAATGTCCGCAATCGGGCAGAGGCGGTCATCGCGGCGCTTCGAGCAGGCTGGATTCAGCCGGTGGGACAGGCCTCGAGTTCTTCAGACTAAGCCAGCACAGCGCTACAAGGCTTTTGGGTCGCTAGACCTAGCCGTTGAGCTTCTGAAGCTCCGCCCGAATTTTTTTACCCTCGGGTAGGCGCAGCAACCGTCCAACCGGTCGGGTCAGATCATGAAGGGTGGATCGCAAGACCACCTGCTTGACCCGCAGAATCTCAACCGGATGCATGGAGAATTCCCGCAGTCCCAGCCCCAACAACAGACGCGTCAGGCTGGTCTCACCAGCCATCTCGCCACACAGTGAAATCGGGGTGTTGGCTCGGTCACAGGCCTTGATCACATCGCGAATCAGGCGAAGCACTGCCGGGTGCAGCGGCTCATACAAGTGAGCGACTTCGCTGTCGGTTCGGTCAATGGCCAGCGTGTATTGAATCAGGTCATTCGTTCCCAGCGAGGCAAAGTCGATGTGGGCCACCAGACTGTCGATGGCGATTGCTGCTGAGGGGACTTCGATCATGGCCCCCACTTGAATGGCCTGATCAAAGGCCAGGCCTTGGGCACGAAGGCTCTCCATGGCGGCCTGGATCATCCGCCTGCCGGCGATGATTTCCTGGGGGCCACTGACCAGCGGAATCATTAGTCGAACGGGCCCAAAGGCAGAGGCCCGAAGAATCGCCCGCAGTTGGGTCATGAAGAGCTCGGGTTCTGCCAGACAGAGTCGAATGGCTC
Source organism: Pseudomonadota bacterium (assembly GCA_041171045.1). Lineage (GTDB taxonomy): Bacteria > Pseudomonadota > Gammaproteobacteria > Burkholderiales > Burkholderiaceae_A > Hahnella. Next base: position 4 of record JBEDMQ010000054.1, on the reverse strand, counting down.
GAAG
>JBEDMQ010000053.1:0-8889 GCA_041171045.1 Pseudomonadota bacterium | reverse complement strand
GCCGACATTGGACAGGGCAATTTCATTACTCAGGAGCAAGCGTCCCGCCTGAAGGCTGGCATGACCCGTGAGCAGGTCCGTGCCTTGTTGGGCACCCCCTTGCTGGTCGACCCCTTCCGTGACAACCGTTGGGACTATGTCTTCGACATCAAGCGTGGTGATGGCAAGCGGGATCGTCGTCGGTTCTATGTGGCCTTTGAAAAAGACCAGCTCATCAAGTGGGGCGGGGATGACCTGCCTGAGGTCTCTGGTGATCTGGTGCTGCCCATGCGGCCAGCCCGCTAGGAGCAGACATGGCCCAATCCAACTCTTCTTCTTCGATGGTCAAACTGGCTGTGGCCGGTGCCTCCGGCAAGATGGGTCAGCTGTTGATCTCCGTCGCCCATCAGGACCCACAAGTCACGCTGGTCGCGGCGCTCGACCGGGCAGGTGGACCACTTCAGGGTTGTGATGCTGGTCTGCCTCAGGGATTGGCCACCGGGGTCATGGTCAGCGATGACCTGTCCGCCCTTGAGCAGGCCGATGTCCTGATTGATTTCACCCGTCCAGAGGCCAGCCTGTTGCATATCCAAGCCTGCCTTCGTCACCAGACCGGTCTGGTCTTGGGTACGACCGGGTTTGATGCCAAGGGTCTTGAGGCAGTGGAAGCCTTTGGCCGTCAGCAACGCCTGGTGTTTGCGCCAAACATGAGTGTTGGGGTGAACATCACCCTCAAGCTACTGGAGCTGGCTGGTCGTCACCTGTCCCAGGGCTTTGATATTGAAGTCATCGAGGCCCATCACCGTCAGAAGGTCGATGCACCGTCGGGCACGGCCCTGAAGATGGGTCAGGTGGTGGCCAAGGCGGCCGGCCGTCAGTTTGATCAAGACGCGGTCTACTCTCGTGTCGGACATACCGGGGCCCGGACCGATGCCGAGATTGGGTTCTCGGTCATTCGTGGCGGCGACATTGTGGGCGATCACACCGTCTTGTTTGCAGGGCAGGGTGAGCGCATCGAGATCACCCACAAGTCCTCGTCGCGCGCGACCTATGCCCAAGGTGCCGTGAGAGCGGCTAAATTCTTGATGTCCCAGCCCGCTGGCCAGTACGACATGTTTGACGTGCTGGGACTAGGCCAGCTTTAACAGGTCTCTGGCCAACTCCCGAGAGGGATTGGCCAGGCCCTCATCGCCCAGCATGCGGGCGATCTCTTCCTCGCGTTGATCGGCTGCCAGCACGAGCACCTGGCTGGTGGGTTGGCCTTGCCCGTTGATGGACTTCTGAACACGCAGTTGCTGATGTGCACGCGCAGCCACCTGGGGCAGGTGGGTGACCACCATGACTTGATGGGTCTCACCCAGGGTTCTCAGCAGGCGACCAATCACATGGCCGGTGTTGCCACCAATACCGGCATCGACTTCATCGAAGAGCAGGGTGGGCGTCTGCGTGGCCTGGGCGGCCACGACAGCGAGGGCCAGACTCACCCGTGACAACTCACCACCGGAGGCGATCTTGGCCAAGGGCTGGCTAGCCGACTGAGCGCTGTGGGCCAGGCCAAACACAATGTCCTCGAGGCCATGTGCGGCCGGTGTGGTCCGGGCGTTGACCATGACCGTGAATTGCGCGCCCACCATGGACAGTTCGGTCAGCCAGTGGCTGACCTCTTGGCCTAGGCTTTTTGCCACGGCTTGTCTGGTCTGCGAGATGGGCTGAGCCAATTGTTGGTACTGGGCCTTGGCTTGATCGACCGCTTTTTGGAGGGCAGCGACATCGCTGCCTTGCATCAGGGCTTCCAGGGACTCCTGTGCTTTGGCCAGATCCTCGATCAAGTGTTCGGGCTTGGTCTTGAGCTTGCGGGCCGTGTCATAGATGTCACCAAGGCGTGCCTCGATCTGGGAGAGTCGCTCGGGGTCCAAGTCGCTTCGGTCGATGTAGCGGCTCAGTTCTCGACTGGCGTCGGACAGGGCGATTTCAGCGGTTTGCAGGCAGGCGACCGCGTCGGCCAGGCCCGGGTCTTTGCTGACCAAGGATTCCAGTCGACTGAGCTGTCGGCGCAGCAGACTGGTCATGGCCTGGTCAGAGGCATCGATGAGGGCCTGGGCCGCAGTGCTCGCCTCGAGTAACTCGGCACCATGGGCCAGTCTCTGCTGCTCTTGGCTGAGTTCCTCCCATTCGCCTTCGGCGAGTTTGAGGGACTCGAGCGTCTCGATCTGCCATGTCAGCGCCTCTTTCTGTTGAGCCAGGCTCTGATCCTGGGCTTTGGCTTTTTCTAGCGCCTGTTCGGCTGCCTGCCATTGGCGATGGGCCTCGCGCAGGGCTTTGACCTGGGGGCCAAGGCCTGCATGGCGATCGAGCATGCTCAATTGCGACTGTGGATCAGACAGGGCCTGGTGGGCATGCTGGCCATGAATGTTGACCAACTGCTCGCCCAGTTGTTTGAGCTGAGCTAGGGTGGTGGATTGGCCATTGATCCAGGCCCTAGACCGGCCGGTGGCCTCGATGTTTCGGCGAATCAACAGACTGGGTTCATCGGCCGAGAGGGCATCGAGCCCTGCCTCGTCAAACCAGCCTTGTAACTCGATAGCCTGGGTCGGTGAGAGTCCGAACTCGGCACTGATTTCTGCCTTGGCAGCACCGGATCGAATCTGGTGGGTTTCGGCCCGATCACCCAGCAGCAGACCCAGGGCATCGAACAAAATGGACTTCCCCGCACCGGTCTCGCCGGTCAGCGCAGTAAAGCCTGTCTGAAAGTCCAGCTCTAGCTGTTCAACGGTGACAAAGTCACGGATCGACAAGGTGCGCAGCATGGGCGGTTGCGGCAGGTTGGTTAAGCGTTTTCGGACGGAAACAGTGGGTCTGGACGACCCACGAGAACCGGGTTGGCACTCCAGTGCAGTTTACGTCGCAGGGTCGAGAAGTAGTCGTAGTCTTTTGGATGAAGCAGGCGGACCAGGTGGGCCGATGGATGAATAACGATGCGATCTCCATCCTTGAGGGATGTGAGTGCCTGCATGTCGCAGTGAAGCTCGGTGCCGGCCCCATCGTTGACCATCACGGTGACCTGCACAGGCCATGGCAGCACGATCGGTCTAGAGGAGAGCGCCTGAGGTGCAACGGGTACCAGGGTAATGCCCTGCAGCCTGGGGTGAAGCACCGACCCAAAGGCAGACAGGGCATAGGCGGTTGAGCCCGTTGGCGTGGCCACAATCAGGCCGTCGGCCCGAAGGGTCTGCATGTAGTAGCCGTCAACAAAGACGTCGAGCTCCACCATGCGGCTGATGGCCCCGCGGCTGATGACCGCGTCATTCAGGGCGGTGGCCTGAAAGACTGCAGACCAATCACTCGAGTGAGCGGCTTTGCGCATGACCGACACGTCCAGCATGCTTCGCTCTTCGGGTACGCCCTGACCCAGCAGAACAGCCGGCAACTGAGAATCGATCTGGGCGATGTCTAGGTCGGTCATAAAACCGAGCCTGCCTTGGTTGATGCCGATGATGGGAATGTTAAAGGGGGCCAGCTGGCGGGCCACCCCTAGCAGGGTGCCGTCGCCTCCCAGCACAATAGCCAGGTCGATGGACTGGGCCAGCGTGGGCAGGTCTGCCAATTCGGGTTTGTGTCCCGAGATGGGACCGGCCGAGGCAGCGGTCTGGGCCTCTAGGCTAACCCTGGCCTTGGGCAGGGTCTTGGCTATCGTGTTGAGAATGGCCGACAGCGGGGTGGCCAGCCCTTCGGTATTGGGCCGGCCAAACACAGCGATGTGAGAAAAGGCCGCCTTCATGGCTGGCATTAGACCACAGCCGCCCTACAATTGGGCCATGGATGACCGTTCTCGCAGACTGCTAAAGACCTTGATCGAGCGATACATCGCCGAGGGTCAACCGGTTGGCTCGCGCTCGCTCTCCAAGTTCTCGGGCATGGACTTGTCGCCAGCCACGATTCGCAACGTGATGTCCGATTTAGAAGAGATGGGCCTGGTGGCCAGCCCACACACATCAGCCGGCCGGATCCCCACCCCCAAGGGCTATCGATTGTTTGTAGACACCTTGCTGACCGTGCAGCCTTTGCAGCCCGAACAGGCCGCCATGATCCAGGGCGGCATTCCGGCAGATGCCCCCAGTCGCATCATGACCCATGCCGCGTCCCTGCTCTCCAGCCTGTCGCAGTTTGCGGGGGTGGTGAGCTCGCCACGCAGGGCTGGTGTCTTTCGTCATGTCGAGTTTCTGCGCCTGGGTGAGCGCCGGCTGTTGCTGATTCTGGTCACGCCCGAGGGCGATGTGCACAACAAGGTTATTCAGACTGATCGGGATTACTCCGCGGATCTGTTGATCCAAGCGGGGAACTACCTGACCAGTCACTATGCTGGGCTCTCGCTCGATGAGGTCTCTCGGCGCCTGCGTCAGGAGTTGGCCTCTCTGCGCGAAGACGTCAGCCGTCTCATGTTGAAGGCGGTTGAGGAGGGTGGTGCCGCCCTGTCGGATCCGTCGGGTGACCTGGTGATTTCCGGTGAGCGACGTCTGTTGGATGTCTCGGAGTTGTCCGATGACATGAACCGACTGCGACAGCTCTTTGACCTGTTTGAGCAAAAGACCATGATTAGCCAGCTGCTGAGCTCGACCAACACTGCACATGGCATTCAGATTTTCATTGGCGGGGACTCTTCTCTGGTGCCGGTCGAGGAACTCTCAATCGTGACCGCCCCCTATGAGGTCAATGGCCAGGTGATTGGCACGCTCGGTGTGATTGGCCCGACCCGTATGGCCTATGATCGGGTCATCCCTATTGTGGACATTACGGCTCGGATGGTCTCTACGGCCCTGAGTCAGCTACAGTCCGACGAGCCTCTCAACGACTAAAAAACTAGAAAGCCTGTATGTCTTTGCCCTTGCCTGCCAGTCAAGTTCGTGACGAAGCCCCTTTTGCCCATGGAACCCGTCTGCGTGTGGGCGTCTTGCTGGTCAACCTGGGTACGCCAGAAGCCCCCACAGCGCCAGCCCTTCGCAAGTACCTGAAAGAGTTTTTATCCGACTCTCGGGTCGTCGAGATCCCCAAGCTCATCTGGTGGTTCATCCTGAACCTCATCATCTTGAACACGCGGCCGGCCAAGTCTGCCGCCAAATACGCCTCGGTCTGGATGGACGAAGGCTCACCGCTGCGGGTCTATTCCGAACGCCAACTCGAGAAGACAAAGGCCGCACTGGCCGCCCGCGGACTGGACGTCGAGTTGGCGCTCGCCATGCGCTACGGCGACCCCAGCATCTCAGCCAGCATTGATGAGCTCAAGTCTCGAGGGGTCAACCGGTTATTGGTCTTGCCCCTTTATCCGCAGTATTCGGCCAGCACCACGGCCACTGTCTTTGACAAGGTCTTCGAGGCCCTGTCCAGCATGAGAAGCCCACCGGCTCTGCGGACCGTACGGCACTTTCACGACCACCCTGGTTACATTGACGCCTTGGCCCAGTCCATTCAGTCCTATTGGGCCGAGCATGGACGGGCGGAGTTTCTCCTGATGAGCTTTCATGGGGTGCCCAAGCGCAGCCTGCTCAAGGGTGACAACTACCACTGTGAGTGCCACAAGACGGGCCGCCTGCTGGCCCAGCGATTGGGCCTGGCGGCTGACCAGTGGCAGGTGAGCTTCCAGTCTCGCTTCGGGCCGGCTGAGTGGCTGCAGCCCTATACCTCTCAGACCCTGGAGGAGTTGGCTCACAAGGGTACCAAGCGACTGGACGTGGTCTGCCCGGGCTTTTTCTCCGACTGCCTGGAGACCCTGGAGGAGATCGCCATGGAGGGCAAAGAGGAATTCATGACGGCCGGCGGTGAGCAGTACCACTACATCCCCTGCCTCAATGACCAGCCTCTGGCCATTGATCTGTTGGCGGACATCATCGTCCAGGAGACCGGTGGCTGGCCTGTTGGTACCGAGCGCCCGGATCAGGCCCAGGATCGTCAGGTTAGCCGGGAGAGGGCGCTGGCCTTGGGCTCTGCTGACTAAAAAGCGAGCCCCCCTTGAAATCGGGGGCCATCGCCCCCAACTGATCTACCGAAGCTGTTTTAACCAAGGTAGAGACCATGACCCAAGATTCAAACCAGCCCCACCCCAACGAAGACACCCAGGCGTCTCAAGAGACCCCCGCGACGGAACAGGCAGGCCAAGAGCCTGAAGCCCAGAACACTGCACCGGAGGGTGCGCAGGGCCAAGGCCCGGACTTAACCAATGAGTTGGCCGCCCAATTGGCCGAGCGAGACGATCAGTTGATCCGCCTGGCGGCCGAGATCGACAATCTGCGCAAACGCCACGCGACCGAGCTTGGCAACGCGAGCAAATTTGCCATTGAATCCTTCGCCGAGGCCTTGCTGCCGGTGGCCGATAGCCTGACCATGGCCCTGTCGGTGCCTGATCAGAGCCTGGAAGGCTTAAAAAACGGCGTTGAACTGACCCTGAAGCAACTCCAGCAGGCCTTTGAGAAGGGCCGTCTGGTGGCCATTGACCCAGTGGGCGAGAAGTTTGACCCCAATCGCCATCAGGCGATCTCGATGGTCGATGGCAAGGCCAGCAACCCACCCGTGGCTTCGGGCCATGTGGTTCAGGTGATGCAAAAGGGTTATCTGATTGGTGAGCGGGTCCTGCGGCCTGCACTGGTGGCTGTGGCCTCTTGAAAACCGGCCAAACGCCCCCAACTAGCCCATTAACCAACGTTTTTTGACCCAACACATTAGAGATTAGGAACCAACACCATGGCAAAGATTATTGGCATTGACCTGGGTACCACCAACTCCTGCGTGGCCATCATGGAAGCTGGCCAGCCCAAAGTCATCGAGAACAGTGAAGGCGCCCGCACCACCCCATCGATCATCGCCTACATGGACGAGGGCGAGATTCTGGTGGGCGCGCCCGCCAAACGGCAGGCCGTTACCAACCCCAAAAACACTCTCTACGCCGTCAAGCGACTGATCGGCCGCAAGTTCACCGACAAGGAAGTTCAGAAGGACATCGACCTGATGCCCTTTGAGATTCTCAAGGCCGAGAACGGAGACGCCTGGGTTGGCGTGCGCGACAAGAAACTGGCTCCTCCTCAGGTGTCTGCCGAAGTCTTGCGCAAAATGAAGAAAACCGCCGAGGACTACCTGGGCCATGAAGTCACCGAGGCCGTGATCACGGTTCCCGCCTACTTCAACGACGCCCAGCGCCAGGCCACCAAAGACGCTGGCCGCATTGCTGGCCTGGAAGTCAAGCGGATCATCAACGAGCCCACCGCAGCGGCGCTGGCCTTTGGCCTGGACAAGGCTGCTGGCCGCGATCGCAAGGTGGCGGTCTATGACCTCGGTGGCGGTACCTTCGACGTGTCGATCATCGAGATCGCCGATGTCGATGGTGAGAAGCAGTTCGAGGTGCTCTCCACCAACGGCGACACCTTCCTGGGCGGTGAGGATTTTGACCAGCGCATCATCGACCACATCATTGATGAGTTCAAGAAGACCAATGGCGTAGACCTGTCCAAGGACCCGATTGCCCTGCAGCGGATCAAGGCTGCGGCCGAACGCGCCAAGATTGAGCTCTCGAGCAGCGCTCAGACCGAACTCAACGAGCCCTATATCGCAATGGCCAACGGCGCCCCCGTTCACCTGACCTTCAAGCTAACCCGTGCCAAGCTCGAGTCCCTGGTAGACGACCTGATCAGCCGCACCATCGAGCCCTGCAAGGTGGCCCTGAAGGATGCTGGCCTGTCGGCCTCCCAGATCGATGACGTGATCCTGGTGGGCGGCATGACCCGTATGCCGAAGGTTCAGGATGCCGTGAAGAGTTTCTTTGGCAAAGAGCCCCGTAAAGACGTGAACCCTGATGAGGCGGTGGCCGTGGGCGCTGCGGTTCAGGGCGCTGTGCTGGCGGGTGATCGCAAAGATGTGCTGCTGCTGGACGTTACTCCCCTGTCGCTCGGTATTGAGACCCTGGGTGGTGTCATGACCAAGATGATCCAGAAGAACACCACCATCCCGACCAAGTTCTCACAGGTCTTCTCGACGGCTGATGACAACCAGCCTGCGGTGACCATTAAGGTCTTTCAGGGTGAGCGTGAGGTGGCCAATGCCAACAAGATGCTCGGTGAGTTCAATCTGGAGGGCATTGCACCCGCACCACGCGGCACGCCTCAGATCGAGGTGACCTTTGACATCGACGCCAACGGCATCCTGCACGTCTCGGCCAAAGACAAGGCCACAGGCAAAGAGAACAAGATCACCATCAAGGCCAACTCCGGTCTGTCCGAAGAGGAAATCGCCAAGATGGTGGCCGATGCCGAGGCCAATGCCGAAGAGGACAAAAAGCGCATTGAGTTGGTGCAGGCCCGCAACACGGCAGAGGCCATGGTCCATTCGGTGAAGAAGTCCATCGAGGAACACGGTGACAAAGTCGAGGCTGACGAGAAGGCCAAGATCGAAGAGGCCATCAAAGAGCTCGAGGCTGTTTTGGGCTCTGAGGACAAGGCCGAGATCGAGGCCAAGACCGACAACCTGATGAAGGCGTCGCAGAAGCTGGGCGAGAAGGTCTACGCCGATGCGGCTGCTGCTGGTCAGGCCGGTGGCGCAGCAGCCGGTGGCGATGACAAGTCCAAGGCCGAGGACGTGGTGGACGCGGAGTTTAAAGAGGTCAAGCGTGACTAATCCTGCCTAGCTGGCAGACCAGCCCTGGCCGAGTCGGTCGGGGCTTTTTCGTTTAAGAAAACCAATGGCAAAACGAGACTATTACGAGATTCTGGGTGTTGCGAAGAACGCCGGTGACGATGAGCTGAAGAAGGCTTACCGCAAACTGGCCATGAAGCACCATCCTGACCGCAATCCTGGTGACGCAGTGGCCGAGGAGAAATTCAAGGAGGCCAAGGAGGCCTACGAGATGCTCTCGGACCCCGAGAAGCGGGC
>JBEDMQ010000052.1:0-8555 GCA_041171045.1 Pseudomonadota bacterium | reverse complement strand
AACGTGGTGGGAGGCCGATACGACGCAGCGGCCCAGGCCGGTGTCGATACCGAAAATTTTTGACTGTCACGAAGGAGCACAACATGGATTTGGGTCTTAAAGGCAAACGCGCATTGGTCTTGGGCGCCGGTGGTGGGTTGGGCCAGGCGGTGGCACTGTCACTGGCCGCCGAAGGCGCATTGGTGGTGGCAGCGGGCCGCACCCTGGACAAGGTCCAGCAGACCGTTGACCAGATCAAGGCAGCCGGTGGCACAGCCCATGCCATGGCCTGGGATGTTCGGGAGATCGATCGCATTTCAGTGCTGCATGACCAGGCGGTGCAACTGGCTGGCGGTCACATTCAGATTCTGTTTAACAATGGTGGAGGACCGGCCCCTAGCCCGGTTCAGGCGCAGCCGCTGTCCGTCTGGCAGGAGCAGGTCAACAACCTCATCCTGCCGGTGATTGCCCTGACCGACGCGGTTCTACCTGCCATGAAGCAACACGGCTGGGGTCGGATTCTGACCAATGCCTCATCGGGTGTGGTGGTACCCATCCCCAACCTGGCCATGAGCAATACCCTGCGCGGGGCACTGGTCGGCTGGAACAAGACCCTGGCCAACGAGGTCGCTGCCAGTGGCGTCACCGCCAACATGGTTCTGCCTGGTCGTGTAGCCACCGATCGCACTCGTTTTATCGACCAGAGCAAGGCCACCAAAGAAGGCGTCGCCGTTGAGGAGATCGAGCGCCGGTCCATGGCCAGTATTCCAGTCGGCCGTTATGGCAAGCCTCAGGAGTACGGCGATGTTGTGGCCTTTCTGGCCTCCGAACGGGCCAGCTATGTCACCGGGTCCATGGTCCGAATCGATGGCGGTGCGATACTAAGCGTCTAGACCAAATCCTCTAAAAACCAAGGACTCTCCGATGCTCAAGCCGCATGCCAAGTTCAAATGGGAAGACCCCTTTCTGCTCTCTGACCAGCTGACCGAAGACGAGACCATGATTCGTCAGGCGGCACGAGATTACTGTCAGGACAAGCTGGCGCCACGGGTGTTAGAGGCCTTTCGCCATGAGAAGACCGATGCCAGTATTTTTCGTGAGATGGGTGAACTCGGTCTGTTGGGTCCGACGATCCCCACCGACTATGGCGGCGCCGGTGTAGGCGATGTTGCTTACGGCCTGATTGCCTCCGAGGTCGAACGCATCGACAGTGGCTATCGCAGCATGTTTAGTGTGCAGAGCTCGTTGGTCATGCTGCCCATCTACACATTTGGTACGGAGGCCCAGCGGCAGAAGTACCTGCCCAGGCTGGCCAGTGGCGAGTGGATTGGCTGTTTTGGACTGACCGAGCCTAATCATGGATCAGACCCTGGCAGCATGGTCACTCGAGCCAAGGCCACGCCGGGTGGCTATCTCTTGAGCGGCGCCAAGACCTGGATCTCTAACAGCCCGATTGCCGATGTGTTCGTGGTCTGGGCCAAGGACGACGCGGGTGAGATCCGGGGGTTTGTCCTGGAGAAGGATATGAAGGGCTTATCGGCTCCGGTCCTTCACGGCAAGATTGGTCTAAGAGCTTCCATTACCGGTGAGATCGTGATGGACCAGGTCTTCGTGCCAGAAGAGAACGCCTTTCCAGACATTCGGGGCCTGAAGGGCCCCTTCACCTGCTTGAACTCGGCTCGCTTTGGCATTGCCTGGGGCGTGTTGGGTGCAGCGGAGTTCTGCTGGCATGCCTCGCGCCAATATGTCATGGATCGGCAGCAGTTTGGCCGTCCATTGGCTGCAAACCAGCTGATTCAAAAGAAACTCGCTGACATGCAGACTGAGATTGCCTTGGGCTATCAGGCTGTCCTGCGTCTGGGTCGTATGAAGGAAAACGGTACGGCGGCTGTCGAGGCGACCTCGATCGTCAAACGCAACAACTGTGGCAAGGCCTTGGACATTGCTCGAATGGCGCGGGACATGCTGGGCGGCAATGGCATCACCGATGAGTTCGGCGTGATGCGACACATGGTGAATCTAGAGGTGGTGAACACCTACGAGGGTACCCATGACATCCATGCCCTGATTCTGGGTCGAGCCCAGACCGGCATTCAGGCATTTTTTTAGCCCAACTACTCTCGTTCGTCCGTGACCACACAGACCACCTTGCCGCTGGCCGGCATCAAGGTGCTAGACCTCTCCAGGGTCTTGGCGGGTCCCTGGGCGACGCAGCTTCTGGCCGACCAGGGTGCGACCGTCATCAAGATTGAGCGGGCGGGTGCCGGTGACGACACACGCCAGTGGGGGCCGCCGTGGTGGACCGATGACACCGCCAGTTACTTCACCTGCGCGAACCGTGGCAAGCACTCCATCGCTGCTGACTTTGGTGACCCCAGTCACCTGACAGCGATTGCGCGTCTGGCTGAGCAGGCCGATGTGGTGGTGGAGAACTTCAAGGTCGGGCAACTCAAAAAATACGGCCTGGATGCCCAGACGCTCCAGACCAGGAATCCAAGGCTGATCTACTGCTCGGTGACGGGCTATGGGCAGACGGGCCCCAGGGCCCAGGAGGCGGGCTATGACTATGCCCTTCAGGGTCTGACTGGTCTGATGAGCATCACTGGACCAGCCGGTGGCGAACCTCAAAAGGTCGGTGTGGCGATTATCGATCTGGTGACGGGCCTCTATGCCGCGCAGGCGATCTCGGCGGCCCTGGTCCGTCGGCAAACCACGGGACAGGGCGCCATCTTGGACTGCTCACTGCTGGATTCTGGCCTGTCGATTCTGGCTAACCAGGCCAGTGGGTACCTGGTGGCAGGACAGGTGCCCAAGGCCATGGGCAACGCCCATCCCAGCATCGTGCCTTATCAGGTTTATGCCACTGCCGATGGATTCATGGTGTTGGCTGTTGGGAACGATGGGCAGTTCCGATCCATGGCCAGAGCCATTGGACGGCCTGAGTTGGCGCTTGATGATCGCTTTGCCACCAATCCAGCGCGTGTGAGCAATCGTGATGCCCTGAATCACATCTTGGAGCCTTTGTTTGCGGGGTCTCCCAAGTCTTATTGGACTGATTTGTTCAGACAAAACGGGGTCCCGGCGACCCCAGTGCAGAACGTGGCAGAGGTTTTTCAGGATCCCCAGGTCTTGGCCAGGGGGCAGGTGATCCATCACGAATCGATCGGTCTGAAGACCTTGGGGTCCCCGGTCTTGTTCGAGGGCCAGCGTCTGGCCAGTCCGCTGCCCCCTCCTGCGCTTGGTCCAGTGATCGACGAGCAGGTGACTGGGTTCGAGGGGATGGCTGCGTCAGTACCCAAGGGCTGCAATGGATCGCATTGATTGTGTGGTGGTGGGGGCGGGGGTGATCGGACTGGCCATCGCCCGGGAACTGGCCCTGGCCGGCCAAGAGGTCGTAGTCCTCGAGTCAGAGAGTCGACACGGCACTGGCACCAGTTCCAGGAACAGTGGTGTGATTCACGCAGGTCTTTATTACCCGGCTGGTTCTCTCAAGGCTCAGTGGAGTGTTCAGGGCAAGCACCTGCTCTACGACTACGCGGTGTCTCGGCAGGTCGTGCATGCCAACATCGGCAAGCTCATCGTGGGACAGGCCGATGACGAGCAGGCCTTGGCCTCTATTCAGAAGAAGGCCTTCGCCAATGGGGTAGAGGATCTCACCTGGTTGAGTGCCAGTGAGATACGGGCCTTGGAGCCAGAGCTCTCGGTTCGTCATGCCCTGCTCAGCCCATCGACTGGCATCGTCGATGTTCACAGCCTGATGCATGCGCTGGAAGGTGACTTAACCGATGCAGGTGGCATGGTGGCCGTTCAATCTTGTTTGCTGGGCGCGGAGCAACTGGCCGATCAGACCTGGCAGATACGGGTTCGGGTTGGTGAATCCGGGACTCAGCACCCCGGTGCCGAGGAGCACTTGCTTCAGGCCAGCCTGTTGGTCAACGCCGCTGGACTGGACGCGGACGCTGTGGCCAGTAGGATTGAAGGGACCTGTCAGTCACTGGTACCGCAGACGTATTTTGCCAAGGGCAACTATGCCAGCCTCAGTGGTCGATCACCCTTCAAGCGATTGATTTATCCAGTGCCAGTCCCGGGAGGCTTGGGGACGCATCTGACCTTGGACACCGGAGGTGGGGCGCAGTTTGGCCCAGACGTGCAATGGCTTGGAGCCGTAGATCCTCGGCGGGAGCCCGGCAGCAGTCATGCCAGCGTGGACTACCGGGTGGACCCAGCCAGGCTCGATGGCTTTGCCAGAGATGTCGCTCGATGGTGGCCAGGCCTCAGTCGAGACAGGCTCGTACCGGGCTATGCGGGGGTTCGGCCAAAGATCGCGCCACTAGAGGCCCCTCCAGCAGATTTTATGGTCCTAGGTCCAGCCGACCATGGTCAGGCTGGGCTGGTTCAGCTGTTTGGGATGGAGTCGCCGGGCCTAACCGCCTGCCTGGCCATCGGGCAGGCGGTTCGCCAGAGACTGCAGGACTAGCTGGTCGAGGACTGGGTGACGTCGGGCGGTTGGTTGCGACGCAGCCACTGAAGACTCAAGGCCAGCACGAACCCAGCCAGGCCTGCCACATCACTCTGGACGCCTGGGTAGGTCAAGGCCAAGCCCGACAGAATCATCAGCCAGCGCTCCAGCAGATTGGTCTTGCGGATAAACCAACCCTGTAGACCGCCTGCTAGGCAGACAATGCCCAGTGCTGCGGTGGCCGAGACCAGGCCGATGTCCATCCAGTTGGCCGCCTCCAGCGCCTTCATGGAGCCCATGAGCAGCAGCCCCAGACCGCTGGGATCCAGAACAAACATGAAAGGCACCAGAATGGCCGGTGCCACATATTTCCAGCTCTGCAGCGTGGTCTTGTAAGGATTGCCTTTGCAAATGGCTGCTGCCGCAAAGGGTGACAGGGCAGTTGGTGGTGAGACCTCGGACAACACCGCGTAGTAGAAAATGAACATGTGTGCAGCGAAATCAGGCACCCCCAGCTTGATCATGGCTGGCGCTGCGATGACCGCACAGATGATGTAGGAGGCGGTGACGGGTACGGCCAGGCCGACGATCCAGACAATGAGAGCGGTGTAGATGGTCGTGAGCAGCAGACTACCGCCAGCCAGCTCCAGGACGATGCTGGAGAACTTCAGTCCCAGCCCGGTGAGCGTGACCACCCCTACAATCAGGCCAGCACCAGCACAGACGGCGGCAATGCCCAGCACCTCTCGGCTGCCACCGGCCAGTGCATGGGTCAGTTTCGATTCGTAGAGGCCTTTGAGCAACGGGGCGCGTCCTCTTAGAACATCCCAGGAGATGATGGCGGTGTCGGCTCGCAGGAGACTGGTGAGGCCAGACAGGAGCGTGGCCCAGAACACGCTGGCGACCGGCGAAAAGCCCAATAGCATGAAGCCGACAATTGAGACCAAAGAGAAGAAATGAAACCAGTACTTAAGCGCCAGGCGCAGCGCCGGCTCGGTCTCTACGCGTGCGGCCGACGACATGCCGTACTTGCGACTGTCGATCTCGACCATGACAAAGAGGCCTAGATAGAACAGTATGGTCGGTATGGTGGCCATGACCAGGACGTCCAGGTAAGAGCGGCCCAGAAAGTCGGCAATCAAGAAGGCGGCGGCGCCAAGGACGGGTGGTGAGATGATGGCCCCAAGGCCACCCGCTGCCAGCAGTCCACCAGCAGCATTCTTCTCGTAGCCCATTTCCTGAAGCATCTTGCCTGCGACGGATCCCACCGTCACGGTGGTGGCGACGCCGGAACCCGAGGGACCTCCCAGCAAAAAGGAGGACAAGACAATCGTGCGGCCCACTTTGGAGGGGCGTCCCCCCAGAACCGAGAAGGACCAGTCAATGAAGAACTTTCCAGCGCCGGTAAATTGTAGAAAGGCGCCAAAAATGGTGAAGAGAATGATCAGCGAGGAAGAGACATCGACCGCTGAGCCATAAATCCCCTCCAGGGTCATGTACATGTGGCCAACCAATCGACCAATCGAGTAGCCTCTGTGAGTCCAGGGCTCCGGGAGGTGATCGCCGAACAGGGCGTAGCACAAGAACAGCACGGTGATGGACAGCAGAATCCAGCCGTTGGTCCGTCGCAGGCCCTCGAGCACCACCAGGATCATGCCAATGCCAATCAGAATGTCGGTGCTGTTGGGGTTGGTATTGCGCTCGAGCATCTCCTCGCCCCCCGACCATCGGTAGTAGACGGCAAACAGGGCAAAGCCGGCGATCAGGATGTCCCACCACATGATGCGGTCACGGAATCGTTTGTGGATGGGAAAAATCAGCATCACCAGGGCCAGCACAATCCCCACATGCAGGGGACGCAGGGTAAAGGCCGGCACGATGCCGTAGGCGGAGTAAAGGTGGACCAGTGACATGGCCACCAGGGCCAGCGTAATCAGGACGCCCATCCAGCCTTTGAATTTGCTCTGGGCCCCTTCCTCCTCTTCGATCAGTTCGTCGAGTTTCTTCTGCAACTCGGCGTCGATGTTGTCTTCTAGGTGGGGCGCTTGAGTCGGGCTGGCGTTTGGAGTGGTCATTTTTTAGGTTTTATATTGAACTTAAACAGAAGACCCGCCGAAGCGGGTCTTCTATCACTACTGCTTTAGGACTTCAGGAAGCCTTTCGACACGGGCATCTTGATTAGTTGGTCTTGATGCCTTTTTCCTTGAAGTATTTCAGAGCACCTGGGTGGAAGGGTACCGGGGATGCGGCGCTCTTCTGGGTCTCTGGTTTGACTTCTTTCATGGCCGCATGGACCGACTGGAGTTCTTCACGCTTTTCCAGAATGGTCTTGACGATCTTATAAGCGGTTTCGTCTGACATGCTGGCTGGTGCCACCAGCACGTTGGCGATGGAGGCGATGTTGTTGTCAGTCGCCATGCCCTTGTAGACCGCCTTGGGGATGACATCGCCGTAGTAGAGCTGGCCGTACTTCTTGTTCATGTTGGCGATGGCTTCGCTGTGGTCGATCATCTGAATGGTCACACCGGGTGTGTTGGCCAGGTCCGTGACCGCAGCGGTGGGTAGACCACCAACCCAGGTGAAGGCGTCGATCTTGCGGTCCTTGATGGCGTTGACCGACTCGGCCACGCTCAGGCGCTCACGCTGAACGTTTACGCCGGCTGCCTCGAACAGGCGGCTGCTCATGACCTCGGTGGCCGAACCGATGTCACCCACCGAGACACGCTTTCCGTTTAGGTCTTTCAGGGTCTTGATGCCGGTCGCGGAGGTCGTGACCACGTGCATCCGGTTGGGGTAGAGAACGAGCAGGGTGCGGAGTTCAACTTTGTTGTCTTTGAACTTGCCCTCGCCGTTTTGGGCGTCTTTGACGGCATCCACCATCGAGAAGCCGATGTAGGGTTTACCGGTTCCGATGAGCTGAAGGTTCGCAACAGATCCACCGGTAACCTCGGCAGTGGCCTGCATGCCAGGCACATGCTTAGACAGGGCCGCAGCAAAACCTCCGCCCATTGGGTAGTAAACCCCTCCGGTGCCACCGGTGCCGATCGAGATGTTCTGGGCTTGTGCGATGCCACCGAGGCCCAATGCGCTGACAGCGGCCAGTCCTACAAATGCTTTGCGGAAATTCATGACGACTCCTTTTGGTTGAACAACAGAAGGGTTTCATTAGACGGGCTTTGACGACATCAGTAATTCCACGGAGAGGGATACCCGTTATTGGGTGTGCAACTGCACAAAGCTACAGTCTCCGAACCAAATTAAACAACGATCAGCGTATGAAAACCCCGGACAAAAGCGAGCAAAAGCACTTGGTGGTGATTGGCGGCGGAACGATGGGTGTTGACATCTCTGCAGCCTTCCTAGCCGGCGGGTGGCAGGTCACGATCGTCGAGCCAATGGTGCTCAGCCACCCCCTGCGTAGAAAACAACTCAACCAGAGCCTCAGCACGCTGGGTGTGCACGACAAGAGTGCACCCTTTGTTGAGAAAATCGCCGATGTGGCCTTCGATCAGATCGGCCATGGCCTGGTGATCGAGGCGGTGCCGGAGTCCCTGGCCCTCAAGCAGCAGGTGTTCGCTGAGCTGGTGCGCCTGGTGCCCGACCACATTCCCCTGTGCAGTAACTCGTCAGCCATCCCCATTAGCGAGATCGGACGCGGTCTACCCAATCCCGCCCGGTTGTTGGGAACCCACTTTTTCATGCCCGCCCATCTGGTGCCAGGTGTCGAGGTGGTCAGTTCCGTTCAGACCGATCCAGTAGTGGCCCAGCGCGTTGCAGACGATATGCGCTCGGCCGGACGGGTCCCGATTATGGTGAAACGGGACATCCCAGGCTTTCTGGTCAACCGCCTTCAGCATGCCATCTCCAGAGAGGCCTTCCACCTGATTGACGAGGGCATCGCCTCTCCTGCGGACATCGATGCGGCCGTGCGGTTTGGATTCGGCTTTCGGTATTTGGCGGCCGGGCCCTGCCTCCAACGGGACCACGCGGGACTCGACGTCCACTGTGCGGCTGCTCGGTCCATTTACCCCGACCTCTGCAACGATGCGGAGCCCGCCCGGGTGCTTCGCGAGCGAGTGGAGGAGGGCGCACTGGGAATGAAGATGGGCAGGGGGTT
>JBEDMQ010000051.1:0-3665 GCA_041171045.1 Pseudomonadota bacterium | reverse complement strand
CGATCCGTGGCGTATTTGGTCGAGGTATCGATGATGGCCACGCGGCCCTTCTCAACGATGAAGTGAACCGCATCAAATTCATCACGGACATAGCCCGAGTCGATTGCAAAGAGTCCGTCTTGAAAATCTCTCAGACCGACGGCTGGCTGGGTAAAGCCTTGATGGTGATGGTGGGTCATGACTTAGTGGTCTCCTTGCAGCATGGCTCTGGCCGTTCGTTCGGCAATCAGCATAACGGGGGCATTGGTGTTGCCGGAGGTAATGGTGGGCATCGCCGAGGCATCGACGACCCGAAGCCCAGCAACGCCTCGCAGGCGGCAGTCGGTGTCCAGCACAGTCGCTTGAGAATGGGCATGACCTTGGGCATCAAAGGCGCCCATGGCGCAGGTGCCCACCGGGTGAAAGATGGTGGTGCCCAGGTCGCCGGCTGCCTTGGCCAGGTCGTCTTCACTGACCAGCCGTGGGCCGGGCAGGACTTCCTCGGGCCGATAGGGGGCCAGCGCGGGCGATGCCATGATGGCTCGGGTCATCTGCAAGCCCTTGATGGCGGCCTGTCGATCGTCTTCGGTGGAGAGGTAGTTACAAAAGATTCTGGGGCTGGCCAGGGCATCTGCATGGGCGATGCGAACGTGCCCTCGTGAGCTTGGCCTTAGGTTACAGACCGAGGGGGTGATGGCGCCGAACGGGTGCAGGGGCTCGCCAAATTTTGGCAAGGACAGAGGCTGCACATGCCACTCCAGGTTGGCACTGGCCAGGCTGGGGTCGCTCTTGGCAAAGGCGCCCAGGGTAGAAGGCGGCATGGTCATGGGGCCCGTCTTGAAGAGCAGGTACTGAAGGGCCATGCCGGCTCGGGTGATCCAGTTTCTATACAGGGTGTTGACCGTTGGGGCACCGCTCACCTTGTAGACCGTTCGAATCTGCAGATGGTCTTGCAGATTTTCTCCCACACCGGGCAGTTCAACCCGCACGGGTATCTGGTGGGCTGACAGCAGATTTGCGGGACCAACACCGGAGACCTGCAAAAGCTGGGGCGAGCCAATCGCTCCGGCACTCAACACCACCTCTTTAGCAGCCTTGAGCTCGCAAATCTGGTGGTCTTGAAGCACCTGCAGACCCACGGCCCGCTGGCTGGCTTGTGTCCAGGCGCCATGACGTTGGTGCTCCCCAACCTGGTGATCGAACAGCAGTTTCAGGGCGTGGGTGTTTTTGAAGATGGTGAGGTTGGGCCGGTGGGCAATGGGATGTAAAAAAGCATCGGCCATGGACCAGCGCCGCCCAGTCCTCTGGGTGACATGAAAATAGGCGCTGCCTGCGTTATCCCCACGGTTAAATTCTTCAATTGGGGCGATTCCCGCCTGCGCTGCCGCGGCCTGCCAGGCATCCAGAATCTCCCATCGAACCCGGGGACGCTCCACCCGCATTTCGCCGCCGGACCCGTGCCACGCGTTTGCACCTTCAAAGTAGTCTTCCAGGGATTTGTAGATGGACAGGGTCTGACCCGATTGGCCGCTTTTCGATGACCCATCTCCCCACCGCCAGCGGTCATCACCAGTTGCCTGGGCCCAAAGGTCATAGTCCGAGGCCTGACCACGCATGTAAATCATCGCGTTAATCGACGAGCAGCCCCCGAGCACGCGGCCGCGTGCGTAATGAATGCTGCGGCCGTTTAAGCCGGCGTCTGGCTCTGTCTTGAAACACCAGTCCGTTCGGGGATTGGCAATGGTGTAGAGGTAGCCCACCGGAATCTTGATCCAGAACCAGTCGTCCGCACCACCGGCCTCGATCAGGGCGACGCGGTGGTTGGGGTTGGCACTGAGCCGATTGGCGAGCAGGCAGCCGGCGCTGCCAGCGCCAACCACGATGTAATCGAATTCAGGACTGGAGTTCATGACGATTCCGGAACCGGAGCTCTTCGGGATAGGGGAAGACATCATCCAAGATGCCATTGCGAATGCGCTGCTGTTGGGCTGACCAATAGTCGGCCTGTAGAAGCTCGGCGTGGTATTTCATAAAGGGTTTCCTAAGCCGGGCCTGTCCCAACAGGAACTGCTCGAACTCCTCTGGAAAGACGTCGTTTGGACCCACGTTGTACCAAGGCTCGCTGGCCATCTCATCCTCCGGCGTTCGCGGCGGTGGGATGCGTCTGAAGTTGCACTCGGTCAGGTATTGAATTTCATCGTAGTCGTAGAACACTACACGACGGTGTCGGGTCATGCCAAAGTTTTTGTAGAGCATGTCACCAGGAAAGATGTTGGCGGCCACCAGCTGCCGAATGGCATCTCCGTACTCCTTGACCGCATGATCCACCTCTTGCTCGGTCGCATGTTCTAGATAGAGGTTGAGTGGGATCATTCTCCGCTCAATGTAGACGTGCTTGATCACCACCCGTCCGTCGACCATCTCGAGCATGTTGGGCGCAAACGCCCTGATCTTTTCAATCAGGCTCGATTCAAATCGTTCGGCGGGAAAGTCAACGTTGGAGTATTCCCAGGTGTCTGCCATGCGTCCGGCCCGGTCATGCAGTTTGACCAATTGATATTTCGAGGCAATGAACTCTCGGCTGACATCCTTGGACCGCTTGTCCTTGATGATTTTGAAGACATAGGGGAATGAGGGCAACGTGAAGACCAGCATGACCAGGCCCTCAATACCTGCAGCCAGACAGAATCGGTCGGTCGAGTGCTTCAGGTGATGCAGGAAGTCTCGGTAAAACAGTGTCTTGCCCTGTTTCTGCAAGCCCAGCATGGTGTAGAGCTCGCTCTTGGGTTTGTTGGGCATCATGGAGCGCAAGAACTGCACATAGGCTGAGGGCACTTCCATGTCCACCATGAAGTAGGCCCGGGCAAAAGAGAAAAGCACCGAGATCTGCTCGGGATCAAAGATCACCGTGTCTAGGTAGAGCTGACCCGAGGCGTTTCTCAGAATCGGCGCGGCAAAGCCAATCGGTTCGCCATCATTCATGATGCGGCCGATCACATAGGCACCCTTGTTTCGGAAGAACAGGCCGCGCAGAACATGAATTTGTAGATCGCCTTCGGCCCAGAAGGGCCTCTTGAGGTCATGACAGGCCGCCTTGAGCACCAGCCGCAGGTCTCGGTCAATGTTCTCCCAAGGGCAGGCCATGCCCAGGTCCACGGCCATGTCGATCAGGGTTTTGCGAATGCCCCGTTGCTTGGGGTAGTAGATTCGGTAAGAGGGTGGATCAGAATCCAGGTAGTCGGTCGACACCGCAGGCCGAACGAACAGGTATTCATTTCGGAAATACTCTTTGGCCAGAAGACGGGTGGTGACGGAGTTAAAAAAGGTCTCGGCCAGTTCTGGCTGTCGGTGATCGGTGAGCAGCATGATGTAGGCCTTCTTCACGTCCGGCCAGACCCCTTCATTGAGCATCTCGGCGCCAAAGGTAGTGGACAGGCGGTCACAGGCCTCGGTCACACGCTGATCGTAGAAGGTGATCCGATCACTGGCCAGGCGTCGAATGGCTTGGTAGTGCCCAGATTCAAAACGATTCTTGGCCTGTTGGGCGTTGTAACGAAACAGACCGTAGTGGCGGTCAAAGCCCTCGAGCATGACTTGGGCAACAGCGACTGCGGACATCGGGCCTCCCCTGTCTTTTTTGACAGTTTAGCCCTGCAGAGAGAATCCTTGAGTGACCTGGGATCGAT
>JBEDMQ010000050.1:0-2520 GCA_041171045.1 Pseudomonadota bacterium | reverse complement strand
GACCGTTTCCGTAGAGCATGGCCGTGTCAAACAAGGTGGTTCCCGCCTGCAGGGCTGCGTCGATCACCGGCTTGGCCTGCTCAGCTGTCATCTTCTGGCCGTACCCGTGACTAAAGTTCATGCAGCCAAAGCCGATGGCCGAGACCTGAAACGGGCCCAGCCTGCGCATGGGCATGGTGATGGTCGCGCTCACTCAAACCACCACAGGGGTTATCAGACGGCCGTTGGAGAAAAAGGACTGGACGTTGTCGAAGACCAGGTCCTCCATGGCCCGACGCGTCTCGTGGGTGCCACTGCCCACATGCGGCAGAAGGACCACGTTGTCCAGGGGCATCAGCTCGGTCGGAACCTGCGGCTCGCGGACAAAGACATCGAGCCCCGCCCCCGCAATGGACTTGTCCTGCAGGGCCTGCACCAAAGCAGGCTCATCAATGACGCTGCCTCGAGCCACATTCACCAGATAGCCCTGAGGACCCAGAGCCTGCAGCACCGCCCGGTCCACCAACCCTTCGGTCTGCTCACCACCGGTCACCACCACCATGAGCACATCGGCCCAAGTGGCCAGCGCGACGGGTGAATCAAAGTACTCAAACCCCAGGTCATCTCGCCTGCGACGGTTGTGATAGCCGATGGCCATGCGAAAGCCCTGAGCCCGTTGGGCAATGGCCTGGCCAATCTGACCGCATCCCAGAATGCCAAGGCGCTTGCCCCAGACCCGACTGGTCAGTGGATAAGCGCCCTTGGGCCAATGGCCCTGCCTGACAAACCGATCGCTGGCTGACAAGCCACGCATGGTGTCAATCATGAGACCCATGGCCAAGTCCGCCACACACTCGGTCAAGACATCCGGCGTGCTGGAGACCGCAATCCCATTGGCCTTCGCATAACCCAGGTCTACCTTGTCCACCCCTATTCCACGGCAGACCACAGCCTTGAGGTTTGGCAAAGCCGCCATCAGGTTGGCTGAGGCGCCAACCGGAGCAGTGGTCACAGCAAGCTGGAAGCGATGCCCTTGCTCTTTCAAAAATCCCTGAGGATCTTTTTGATCCTTTAAAAACACCAGGTCAAAGGACTCGGCCAGACGCTGATCACCTGGCGCCGACAGGCGCGACAACTGCAGAACGGGGTTTTTCATGACGGGGACACAAAAATGGGAAAGCCCAGTCTAGGGGGGCCCGGAACCGCCGCCAATTGGTAATAGCCTGGGGAAAACTCGGCTGCGCAGACCCGGGCTGACCGGACATAGTGTGGGGCGTTCAAATTCCCCTTTAGAGAGAACCATCCATGCCCCAGATTGAATCCGTCAGTGTCGCTGCCGTCGAAGTGCCCCTGGACCGTGTGACCTCCTTCTCGACTCGAACGGTTCATGCCCGTCACTATGGGCTGGTGAAGGTCCGCAGTGTCGATGGCCTTGAGGGAATTGGATTTTGTTACGTCGGTAGCAAAGCCGGCGGCATTCTCAAAACGGCGGTCGAGCAACTGCTGGCGCCCATCCTAATAGGTCGTGAAAGCCGTCAGACTGAGGCCCTGTGGCAGGACATGTACCAAGAGGCCATTCTGCAGGGTCGGTCTGGTGCCGTCATGCGAGGCATCTCTATTCTGGACACCGCCCTCTGGGATCTGAATGCCAAATCGGTTGGCCTGCCCCTGCACGACTACCTGGGCAGCCTGCACCGTGAGCAGGTCATCGCCTACGCCAGCGGCGGCTACTACCTGGACGGCAAGACGCCCGCCAAGCTCGGCGAGGAATTGGCAGGCTATGTCAGCAAGGGCTTCAAGGCCGTCAAAATGAAAACCGGCCGCTTAAGTCCAGCCGACGAAGAGGCCCGTATCGCCGCTGCCCGCGATGCGATTGGTCCAGATGTTTACCTGATGCTCGACGCCAACAACGCCTGGTCCGACCTGCCCACGGCCATGGAATACATGCGCCGGTTCGAGGCCTATGACCCCTACTGGATTGAAGAGCCCTTCTCACCCGATGCCATTGACCTGCACGCCCGGCTGGCCCAACGCACCTCGGTGACGGTGGCCACGGGCGAGATCGAGGTGGGTCGCTGGCGTTTCAGAGAGTTGATCGATGCAGGTGGCGCGGAGATTCTCCAGACCGATGCAGCTGTCTGCGGTGGTATCTCAGAGTGGCGCAAGATTGCCGCCCATGCCGACTCCCGTGGCGTGACGGTCAGCCCCCACTGGTTCCATGACCTGCACGCCCCGTTGGTGGCGGCCACCCCGAATGCCCGTTTCGTGGAGTTCTTCCTAGACGACCAGGTGCTCAACTTCCGGAGACTGATCAACAACCAACTGGGCTTCAAAGACGGCTACGTTCAGCTGCGCCAAGATCCCGGACTGGGCTTTGGCTTTGATGAAAAGGCCGTCACGCAGTACGGTGGGCAGGACGCCTGGTCCACCATCCGCTGAATTTGCGTATAATTCGGCCTTCTTTCCCCGATAGCTCAGTCGGTAGAGCGCCGGACTGTTAATCCGTAGGTCCCTGGTTCGAGCCCAGGTCGGGGAGCCAAA
>JBEDMQ010000049.1:0-6434 GCA_041171045.1 Pseudomonadota bacterium | reverse complement strand
TAGTGGCGGTCAAAGCCCTCGAGCATGACTTGGGCAACAGCGACTGCGGACATCGGGCCTCCCCTGTCTTTTTTGACAGTTTAGCCCTGCAGAGAGAATCCTTGAGTGACCTGGGATCGATCACGCGCGACGCTGAAGACAATGCCCAGGCCCACCCCCAGGGTCACCATGGCGGTGCCACCGTATGAGACGAACGGCAGAGGCACACCCACCACTGGCAGGATGCCCGAGACCATGCCCAGGTTGACAAAGGCATATGTGAAGAGTGTCAGCGATAGACTACCGGCCAGCAGCCGAGCAAAGGCCGTGGGGGCGCCCAGGGCGATCCAAAGTCCCCTGCCGACAATACCGAGATACAAACCCACCAGCACCGCTGAGCCGACAAAACCAAACTCCTCGGCAAAGCCGGCAAAGATAAAGTCCGTGGCACGCTCCGGAATAAATTCCAGTTGTGTCTGGGTGCCCTGCAACCACCCTTTGCCAACAAAGCCACCGGACCCAATGGCGATCATGGACTGCAGGGTGTGAAAGCCTTTGCCCAGGGGGTCTCGCATGGGATCCAACAGGGTACAGACTCGTTGGCGCTGGTACTCACGCAGTCCGGGCCAGTCGAGGCCTGGCTTACAGGCGTGGTCACCAAAGATCAGCAGCAGAATAATCAAAAGCGCCAGCACTCCAAAGCCAATCCTCAGCAGACGCCAGGGCAGCCCCGCCAGGTAGAGCACAAAGAATCCAGAGGCGGCCACGAGAATGGCGGTACCCAGATCGGGCTGTTTCAGGATGAGGACTACGGGTATGGCCAGTAGCCCACAGGCCAGCAGCCAATCGCCTGCCGTGTTCAGGCGTTCGCGGCGATGGACCAGCCAGGCCAGCATCAAGGGCATGGCAATTTTCATCATTTCAGACGGCTGGATGCGGGTGATGCCCAGATTGAGCCAGCGGGTGGCACCCTTGGAGGTTTCACCGGCTACTTCTACAGCCAACAAGAGCGCCACGCCCAAGGCGAAGAGTGGAATGGCCAGTCGTTGCATTTGACTCGAGGGGATTTGAGAGAGCAACAGCATGAGACCAGCCGACATGGCCAGGTTTCTGAGATGGGCATAAAACCGAGAGGGGTCATCGTGGCTTGCGCTGTAGATGGCCACCAGGCTCACCAGAAACAAGCCTGAGATCAGCCAAAACAGCGGCTGATCCAGTGTCTGAAATCGCTCATGAACCCATTGGGTGATCGCTCGCCAGCCGGTAGCCACCGTTTTGTTTTTCGGGTGCAACTGGTTCATGGCAGTGTTCGGCCCTTGGCGGCTTGATCCACCAACAAGAAATCCAGAACCTTGCGGGCAATGGGCGCCGCTGCAGCAGCGCCAAAGCCCCCGTTTTCAACCACGATCGCCATGGCCACTTTGGGGTCTTCGATTGGGGCGAAGGCAATAAACAAGGAGTGATCCCGAAGTCGCTCAGGAATTTTATTGGCCTGGTATTTCTCATTCTGGCCAATGGTGAAAACCTGGGCAGTTCCCGTTTTGCCAGCGGCTGCGTACTTGGCGCCTCTGAAGACATTGGCGCCGGTACCGCTGAGGTTGACCTCACGCATGGCCTCGTGGACCAGTTTGACCCAGTCAGCCTCTAGTTCAAGGGTTCTCTCAGCCGGTGGGTCTAGGAGCAGTTTGTTCTTATTGGAGGGCTCTTCAATCTGCCTGACCAGATGCGGTGTGACCAGCCGACCGCCATTGGCAATGGCAGCGGTACCCCTGGCCAATTGCAGCATGGTGAAGGCGTTGTAGCCCTGACCGATGCCGATCGACGGTGTCTCGCCAGGGAACCAGTCCTTGCCAAATCGTTTTTTCTTCCAGCTGCTGGAGGGCAGGATGCCGGCCACCTCGCCGTCGATGTCGATACCGGTTAAGGCACCGAACCCAAAGGGCGAGATGTGCTTGTATATCTTGTCGACCCCCATGTCGAAGGCGAGTTTGTAGTAGTAAGTGTCACTGGAGACCACGATCGACTTTTTCATATCGACCGTTCCGTGGCCTTCAGGCTTGCTGTCCCTAAAGCGGTGGTTGTCCAACAAGAAATAGCCGGGGTCGGAGATCGTGTCAGAAGGCCGTCGCTCGCCCGAGGCCAGGGCAGCGAAGGCCATAAACGGCTTGTAGGTTGATCCGGGTGGGTAGATGCCGCGGATGGCCCGGTTGAGCAATGGCTTGTTGGGCGAGTTGTTCAGGCCATTCCAGAGCTCTGGATCGATGCCGTCGATAAAAAGGTTGGGATCAAAGGAGGGCATGGACACCAAAGCCAGAATCTCTCCGGTCTTGGGTGACAGCACCACAGCGGCCCCTTTACGTTGACCGTAGAGGTTTTCAATCAACTGCTGTAATTCAAAGTCGATGGACAGACTGATGTTTTGACCCGGCTCGGCGGGACGAATGTCCAACTCACGAACAATACGACCACTGGCGGTGACTTCCATGCGCTGAAAGCCAATCTCGCCTTTGAGGGCCGACTCGTAACTCTTTTCCAAGCCCAGTTTGCCAATGTGGGTGACACCGAAATAGGCGTCTGACAGTTCTTCGCGCTCTAGTCGCTCCTGGTCGCGTTTAGAGATCCGGCCGATGTGACCGAGTAGGTGGGCACCATGCAGACCAAAGGGATAGCTTCGAATGGCTCGTCGCTCGAGTTTCACGCCTGGCAACTGGGCCAGGCGGGCAGCGAGTTTGGCCACCTCTTCGTCTGTTAAACGGGTCTTGATGGGCACGCTGTCGAATTTTCGGGCATCTGCTACAGCCCGCTTGAAGCGACGAATGTCACCTTCAGAGAGCTTGAGCAGATCCCGCAGGGAGGCAATGAGCCCTTCCTTGTCTTCGACCTTGAAGGGCTCGATCTCAGCGGAGAAACCCGCGTCGTTTCGGGCCAGCACCAGGCCGTGGCGATCCAAGATCAGACCCCTTGGTGCCTGAATCGGCAGCAGGGCCACACGGTTGTTCTCCGCCTTGGTAGCAAAGCTGTCGAACTGCCAGATTTGTAGGGTGCCCAGTCTGAGCAGGACCAGGCCAAACAAAAAGGTGACAAACAACACCGCCACGGTGGCGCGTCTGCGAAAGTCAGACTGGCTGATGGCGTTGATCACGGCAAGCCTAGCCTTGACGAGTGGGCTTGTTGGGTGTGTTGTTCACAATTCTGCGGGGACTGGATTTACGACTCAGCAGATTCAGAATGAGACCGTCCGCAGCCAGCCAGACGAGTGTATTGACCAGGGGCGAGACGAGCACTTGCCAGTTGGGCGTGACGGATTCCGCAGACAGGCGAACGATGGTCACGATAAGGGTGGAGATCACAAAGAGGCCCAACACATGGACAGCCTGGCCTTTTCGGTCAAAGCCCTCTAGACGACGGTGTAGGCTAATCGCCCCATAACTCAGCACGCTGTAGGCCAAGGCATGCTGACCGAGCAGAACCCCCTGATGGACGTCCATCACAATGCCGAGCAGCCAGGCCACGCCCAGGCCAATTCGAGACGGTGTGCGAATGTTCCAGACCACCAGCAGCGCGGCCAAGACATCGGGCGCGGGCAGGCTGGCGGGCCATGGCGCTAGGTTGAGCAGCAGACCGATCACCAGGCTGTAAGTCAGCATCTTGGTGGTCGGTGCGCGAGCCAGCGTCTTGGGCGTGATGATCATGGGTTTTGGTTGGCCGATCGAATCACCAGCAGTTGATTGGTGGTGCCAATCCTGGCGCTGGATTTAGCAACGACGCGGGGGAACTGTCCTTCTCGTCCTGGCGTGACCGAGATGATTTCTCCTACTGGCAGGCCCGCCGGAAACAGACCATCTAGACCGGAGGTCACAATCTGCATGCCAGGTGCAACGGGTGCGGCCAGGTTGACGTACTTCAACTCGAAGCCATCTTGGTTACCCAGCCCTTGGGTAATCGCCCGAATGTCTAGGTCTTTGATGACGACCGGCACTGCCAGGCCCTCATCACTGATCAACTGAACTTCGGCAGACAGCGGAAACACCCGTCGGACCTGGCCGACAATGCCGCTGCTGGAGATCACAGGGTCTCCATTGCGAAGGCCGTGGTCTTGGCCCCGGTCGATGATGACTCGCATGGCCAGTGGGTCACGCTGGGCTGAGCGAATGCTGGTGGCCACGGTCGGAAATTGAATGGATTTCCGAATCTCGAGCAGACCGGTCAGGTTGGCATTTTCTGCTCGAAGCTGCTCAAGGAGTAGCAAGGCCTGCGCATTCTGTGCCTCGACCTTGCGCAGTTCTGTGATTTCAGACTCCAGTCGCAGGCTGTCCTCAACCAGCAGGCCAGCCTGCTCAACGAGCTCGGCCGGCCACTCCAGCGCCACTGTGATGGGGTGCAGAACCAGAGTGATGCCCTGACGCAGCGGCTTGGTGAAGTTAATCGCATGGTCCAGCTGCATCACTGCAACAGCGGCAACGGCAGCGACGATCAGGCGAAGCTTTGCGGGAAAGCCTTGATGAAAAAAGGGGGGTGGCGGCGAGAGGGCCAAAATCTCGCGTTGGGCTTATTCGGTCGACAAGACGCTGGCCAGCTCATCGATGCGCTCGATGGCTTCGCCACAACCTCGCACCACACAAGACAGGGGATCTTCGGCTACAAAGACTGGCAGTCCAGTCTCCTCGGCGAACAGGCGATCCAGGTCTCGAAGCAATGCACCACCGCCCGTGATGACGATGCCGCGCTCTGCGATGTCCGCGGCCAACTCGGGCGGCGTATTCTCCAGGGCGTTCTTGATCGCCACCACGATCTGGCCAATGGGATCGGTGAGGGCCTCGAGGATCTCGTTGCTGGAGACCGTAAAGGTTCTGGGGATGCCTTCGGATAGGTTACGACCGCGCACTTCCATCTCGGTGACAGAGCTGCCGGGAAAGGCCGAGCCAATTTCTTTTTTGATGTTCTCTGCGGTCTGATCGCCGATCAGCATGCCGTAGTTGCGACGGATGTAATTCACAATCGCCTCGTCAAACTTGTCACCACCAACACGGATGGAGCTGGAGTAGACCAAGCCACCCAGCGAGACGACGCCGATTTCGCTGGTGCCGCCACCGATGTCGACGACCATCGAGCCGCAGGGCTCCGAGATGGGCAGCTTGGCACCGATGGCTGCTGCCATCGGCTCCTCGATCAGAAAGACCTGGCTGGCGCCTGCTGACAAAGCGGATTCGCGAATGGCCCGACGCTCGACCTGAGTAGAGCCGCAAGGGACACAAATGATGACGCGAGGACTCGGTGAGAACAGACGCTTTTCGTGGACCATTTTGATAAAGGTCTTGAGCATCTGCTCGGTAATCGTGAAGTCGGCAATCACGCCATCTTTCATGGGGCGCACGGCCTCGATGCTGCCTGGGACCTTACCCAACATCTGCTTGGCCTTCTGGCCAACTGCCTCGATGGTCTTTTTGCCGCCAGGGCCGCCTTCATAGCGAATGGCCACGACAGAGGGCTCGTCGAGCACGATGCCTTTGCCACGGGCGTAAATCAGGGTGTTGGCGGTGCCCAGGTCGATGGCGATGTCTTGGGCGAAGTAACTGCGAAGGAGACCAAACATGAGAAATCCAGGCGACGAAAGAGGGTTGAAACAAGGTCTTAAGCGATAATTGTCAACATTATCCACGTTCTTGCCCAACAAAGTTCCAGTGAATCTCTCTATTCCCGATATCCAAAAGCTTGCCCGTCTGGCCAGACTTGAACTCAGTGACGAGCAGGCGGGCCAGCTTGAGCCCTCCCTGTCCTCGATCGTGACCTGGGTGGGCAGCCTGAACCAGGCCCCCACCGCCAATGTCCTGCCCATGGCCCACCCCCATGACGTCGCCCTGAGGCTTCGGGCCGACGAGCCCCAGGCGCTGCCCACGCGGGATGCCCTGTTGGCCAATGCCCCAGAGCAGGCCGAGGGCCTGTTTCTGGTGCCAAGGGTGGTGGAGTAGGCCCATGGACCTTCGTTTTAGCGATTTGGCTGGCCTGAGAAAGGCCCTCGACAGCGGCATGGTCAGTGCGGTTGAGCTGACCCAGGACTACCTGGAGGCGATTGCCAAAGACCAGCATGGCGCCGTTCTCGCCGTCAACGAGCAGGCCAGCCTGGCCCAGGCTCAGGCGGCCCAGGCCCAGATCGATGCTGGTCAGGCAGGGCCCTTGACCGGCCTGCCCCTGCTACACAAGGACATCTTCGTGACCAAGGGCTGGGCGACCACAGCTGGCTCCAAGATGCTGGAGAACTACCAGAGTCCTTTTGATGCCGAGGTGGTGGAGCGGCTGGCCAAGGCCGGGATGGTCACCCTGGGCAAGGCCTCCTGCGACGAGTTCGCGATGGGATCGGCCAATCAGCATTGCGCCTATGGCCCTTGCACCAACCCCTGGGATGAGACTCGGATTCCCGGTGGGTCCTCTGGGGGCTCGGCCGCTGCTGTGGCGGC
>JBEDMQ010000048.1:0-5247 GCA_041171045.1 Pseudomonadota bacterium | reverse complement strand
CGCCATTCCGCAGGACCTGGCCGATCTGATTGCCCATGCCCAAATCCATTACGCCGATTGAGGGCTGGCCCACCGGCATTCGGGCGGCCTTCACCACCCGGGGGCTGGGCTGTGAGCTGGTGCAGCCGGTCGTAGCTGGCAGCGCTGGCCTTACACATGGCACCGATGCCGCCAACACCGCTCACAATCGCCCCGACTTCGACGGATTGAACTTGGGCGCCCACGTGGGCGATGACCCGGCGAGGGTGTTGGCCCATCGGCAGGCCCTCGAGCAGGCCATCGGGGCCAAGCCCATTTGGCTCAACCAGATCCATGGGGCGGAGGTGCTGCGGGTAGACGCCAGTCAGCAGCCCACATCCCAGGACGCACCCGCAACTCTGTCTTGTGATCCGCCAGCAGTCGATGCCCTGATCACCAACCAGCCTGGTCAGGCCGCCTGCATCATGGCCGCCGACTGCCTGCCCGTCTTGGCCGCCACCGCCGATGGCCAATGGGTGGGCGCGGCCCACGCGGGCTGGCGAGGTTTGGCTTCCGGCGTGTTGGAGAACCTCTTGCGCGAGATGACCGAGGCTCAGGCCAGGGCGCAAGACTCATCGTTGATGGTCTGGCTGGGGCCCTGCATTGGACCCAAGGCCTTCGAGGTGGGGGCAGAGGTCCTGCAGGCCTTTGACCTGCAGCCCGAGGACCCATTGGTACAGCCCAGTCCCAGGCCGCAGCACTTCTATCTGGATCTGGCGGGCCTGGCCGCCAGGCGCCTGCAGCAATGGGCCGAGCAGCGTCGGGTGATCCTGAACCTAAGGACTCAAGACCTGGCCTGCACCTGGTCTGATGCAGACCGCTATTACAGCCATCGACGGGCCGCCCCCTGTGGTCGCATGGCCTTCCTGATTTGGCGCGAGGACTGATTTCTCGAAAAGCCAGATCCCGTCTAGATTTGACAAGCATCAGACAAGGGAAAAGAATGACCCTCAGAGTCATCACATGGAGGCAAAAGCCCCATAAGATATGACCATCCAGCCACCAACCGTGGCAGCAGAGGGAGACACATGAGTAACCAGAAGCCTTTGGTGGCAATCGAACCAGACCGTCTGCAGGCCATCCAGCACGCCTACATGGAGAAGCTCGCCGGACTGCTGGCCTCCAACGACCAGGCGGTGAACCTGGCCAAATCAGATCGTCGTTTTTCCTCAGACAGCTGGCTCAGCAGCGGGCCCTTTGCCACCATGGCCGCCATGTATGTGCTTAACAGCCAGACCCTCATGGAGATGGCCAAGTCGGTGCAGGCCGATGCCAAGACGCATCAGGCCCTGGAGTTCATGGTCCAGCAGTGGGTGGACTTTGCATCGCCAGCTAACTTCCTGGCCACCAATCCAGAGGCCCAGCAAAAGCTCATCGACACCAAAGGCGAGAGCCTTAAGAACGGCATCGACAACCTGCTCGGTGACCTGGCCAAGGGCCGCATCACGCAGTCAGACGAGACGGTCTTTGAGATCGGCAAGAACCTGGCCACCAGCAAGGGATCGGTGGTCTATCAGAACGAACTCTTTCAGCTGATTCAGTACTCGCCGCTCACCGACAAGGTGGGCAGCCGTCCCATCCTGCTGGTGCCACCGGCCATCAACAAGTTCTACATCATGGACCTGCAGCCCGAGAGCTCTCTGGTGCGTTTTATGGTGGAGCAGGGCCACACGGTCTTTCTGGTCTCTTGGCGCAACGTGCTCGATCCCGAGAGCAAGCTGACCTGGGACGACTACATCGAAGACGGCATCATTCAGGCGATCTCGGTGGTGACCGACATCTGTCAGGTGCCCGACATCAACACCCTGGGCTTTTGCGTAGGCGGCACCATGCTCACCAGTGCGCTGGCGGTCTTGGCAGCACGTGGTGACACCTCAGTCCACTCGCTCACACTCATGACCACCCTGTTGGACTTCACCAACACGGGCATCTTGGACGTCTTCATCAATGAGCAGCATGTCAGCATGCGGGAGGCCACGCTGGGTCAGGGCGGTGTGCTGCCCGGCAAAGAACTGGCAGCCACCTTCTCGGCGCTGCGGCCCAATGACCTGGTCTGGAATTACGTGGTCAAGAACTACCTAAAAGGCGAGGCACCGCCCGCCTTTGACATCCTGTACTGGAACGCCGACTCCACCAACCTGCCCGGACCTTTCTTTGCCTGGTACCTGCGCAACATGTACCTGGAGAACAACCTGGTCAAGAAAAACCGCCTGAAGATCTGCGGTGAGAAGATTGACCTGGGCCTGCTGGGCAACCTGCCGGTCTATGCCTTTGGCGCGGTCGAAGACCACATCGTGCCCTGGGATTCGGCCTGGCAGTCGGCCACCCACCTGGGCAAGAACGTTCGCTATGTACTGGGGGCCAGTGGCCACATTGCCGGCAGCATCAACCCGGCCTCGAAGAACAAGCGCTGCTACTGGACCGCTACCAAACTCAACACGTCTGCCGAAAAATGGCGCGAATCCGCCAAGGAGCAGCCAGGCAGCTGGTGGAACGACTGGGCCAAATGGGCTACGGCCCACAAGGGCACAGCCAAGGCGGCCCCGAAGCGCGAGGGCAGGGGAACTCAGTACAAGCCCATAGAGCCGGCGCCCGGCAGCTATGTCAAAGTAAGAGCGGTTTAATAAAAATCACAAAACAAAAACAGGAGACAACACCATGAGCAAACGCGTCGCATATGTCACAGGGGGAATGGGCGGCATTGGCACCTCGATCTGCCGCAAGCTGCATGACGCAGGCTTTACCGTCATCGCAGGCTGCGGCCCCAGCCGAGACCATGCCAAATGGCTGGCCGAGCAGAAGGCCGATGGCTATACCTTTCATGCCTCAGTCGGCAACGTCTCCGACTGGGACTCCACCGTCGAGGCCTTTGACAAGGTTAAGGCTGAATTCGGCAACCCCGATGTGCTGGTCAACAACGCCGGCATCACCAAGGACGGCATGTTCCTAAAGATGACCCGTGAGCAGTGGAATGCGGTCATGGACACCAACCTAAACAGCCTGTTCAACGTGACCAAGCAGGTCGTCGAGGGCATGGTGGCCAAGAACTGGGGCCGGATCATCAACATCTCGTCGGTGAATGGTCAGAAGGGCCAATTCGGTCAGACCAACTACTCCACGGCCAAGGCTGGCATCCACGGCTTTACCATGGCCCTGGCCCAGGAAATGGCCTCCAAGGGCGTCACCGTCAACACCGTCTCGCCTGGCTACATCGGCACCGACATGGTTCGGGCGATCAAGCCCGAGGTACTGGAAAAAATCGTGGCCACCATCCCAGTCAAGCGTCTGGGTGAGCCAGAGGAAATCGGGTCCATCGTGACCTGGCTCGCCTCTGACGACAGCGGGTTTGCCACCGGCGCAGACTTCTCGCTCAACGGCGGTCTGCACATGGGCTAAGAGAGCTGGCCGGCCTGGGGTGTCTCAAGCCCCGCAGCCGGCCCCTTTTTTAGTCAGTTCGTTTAGAAGGGGCCCATCATGGGAAAACAAGACCAAATCCGACTCATCAAAAAGTACCCCAACCGCCGTCTGTATGACACGCGAACCAGCACCTACATCACGCTGGTCGACGTCAAGGAATTGGTCTTGGCCCACGAAGACTTTCAGGTCATCGACGCCAAGACTGGCGAGGACCTGACGCGCAGCATTCTGCTGCAGATCATCCTAGAGGAAGAGTCTGCTGGCATGCCCATGTTCTCGGCCGAGGCCTTGGCCAATGTCATTCGCTTCTATGGCAACGCCATGCAGGGCATGATGGGCACCTACCTCGAGAAGAACATTCAGGCCTTCATGGACATGCAGGGCAAGCTGCAGGAGCAGTCTCAGGCCTTTGTTGGCAGCAAGCCCGGCTCGCAAGAGGCCTGGACCCAGTTCATGGCGGGTCAGGCCCCCATGATGCAAAACCTGATGAGCAACTACATCGACCAGAGCAAAAAAGTCTTCATGCAGATGGAAGAGCAGATGCAGAACAATGCCAAGTCCATGCTCAGCAGCTTTGGTCTAAATCCCGACCAGAAGGACAAGAAGTAGCCCTCAATGTCCTCACCTACCGTTGGTTTTGTCTCCTTGGGTTGTCCCAAGGCTCTGGTTGACTCTGAAAGAATTCTGACCCAGCTGCGGGCCGAGGGCTATGGCGTCAGCGGCAGCTACGAAGGCGCTGACCTGGTGGTGGTCAACACCTGCGGGTTTATTGACGATGCCGTCCAAGAAAGCCTGGATGCCATCGGCGAGGCCCTGGCCGAAAACGGCAAGGTGATCGTCACCGGCTGTCTGGGGGCCAAGACCTCGGAGCAGGGTGGCTCTCTGGTGGCCCAGGTTCACCCCAAGGTACTGGCCGTGACTGGTCCCCATGCCACGGCCGAGGTCATGCAGGCCATTCATCAACACCTGCCCAAACCGCACGACCCATTTACCGATCTGGTGCCAGAGCAGGGCATTCGCCTGACGCCAGACCACTACGCCTATCTCAAGATCTCTGAGGGCTGTAACCACCGGTGCAGCTTTTGCATCATTCCGTCCATGCGCGGGGACCTGGTCTCGCGTCCAGTCGGCGAGGTCATGCGAGAGGCCGAGGCCTTGGTCAAGGCCGGTGTCAAAGAGATCCTGGTGATCTCCCAAGATACCTCGGCCTACGGCGTGGACCTGAAATACCGAACCGACTTTGTCGATGGCCGGCCAGTCCGAACGCGGATGACCGAGCTGGTTCAAGAGCTTGCCAAGCTGGGCGTCTGGATTCGCCTGCACTACGTCTATCCCTATCCGCATGTCGACGAGATCCTGCCGCTCATGGCCGAAGGCAAGGTGCTGCCGTACCTGGATGTGCCTTTCCAGCATGCGCACCCCGATGTCCTCAAGCGCATGAAGCGGCCAGCCAGTGGTGAAAAGAACCTGGAGCGCATTCAAAGATGGCGCGAGATCTGTCCCGATCTGACCATTCGCAGCAGCTTTATCGCCGGATTCCCGGGCGAGACCGAAGCCGAACACCAATACCTGTTGGATTTCCTGACCGAGGCCCAGATCGATCGCCTGGGCTGCTTTGTCTACA
Organism: Pseudomonadota bacterium; assembly: GCA_041171045.1. Taxonomy (GTDB): domain Bacteria; phylum Pseudomonadota; class Gammaproteobacteria; order Burkholderiales; family Burkholderiaceae_A; genus Hahnella. Next base: position 188 of record JBEDMQ010000048.1, on the reverse strand, counting down.
GCCCGGTGGATGGGGCAGGGGCCAATGACCTGCCAGGCCAACTGCCCGACGAGGTGCGACAAGAGCGCCAAGAGGCAGTCATGGCCCATCAGGCGCCGATCTCCGCCATCCGCCAGGCCCGTTGGATTGGCCGTCGTGTTCAGTTGCTCATTGATGGCGTCGACACGGAAGAGGGCTGCCTGATCGCC
>JBEDMQ010000047.1:0-7853 GCA_041171045.1 Pseudomonadota bacterium | reverse complement strand
AGGTTATGACAGGCGTTGATCCCGGAGCCGCAGCTGTGCACCACGGACATGGGGTCACGACCCTGCAACAGGGCATCGAATTCTTCTCGCAGCACCGAGGCCGGTTTGAAACAGCCGTCGACATCCAGGTTGAGGGACTGGGGCCGATTGAGGGCACCTGGGATATGACCCGCCACGGGGTCAAACGGCTCAGATTCCCCAGCAAACCGTTCCACCGCCCGAGCATCGAGCAGGCAGGCGATATCTGGGTGTGAGCCAGAGGCCACCCATTGCTGGACCATGGGTAGATCCCATCGTGGGCAGCCTGTTGGCCGAACGGTGAGTTGCCCCTTGCGTGGGGGCTTGAAGTCGGTCGTCTTCAGGCCACCGCCAGCACGAAGCCAGGCCTGAATGCCACCGTCGAGCACTGCGACTTTAAGGTGGCCGATGGATCGCACGAGCCACCAGAGCCGCGCTGCGAAATTCCCGCCGCTGCTGTCATAGCCCACGATCAGGGTGTCCTCGGTGACGCCGAGGCCTTCGAGTCGCTTGGCAAAGGTCTGCGGGTCGGGCAGGGGATGCCGCCCGCCGTTGTTGGGGCCTGCCTCCCCGCTCAGGTCATCGTCCACTGAGAGGAAGGCCGCATTGGGCAGATGGCCCTCGGCGTAAGCCCGAAAGCCATAGGTGGGATCGGTCAGGTTATGGCGAACGTCGATCACCAGAACCTCGCTGGGCTCGGCAATGAGTTCGGCTGGTCGAATGAGTGGGTTCATGTCAGGTTGGTAAAGGCTTGGTCACCCAATTGACGACGCAGGTATTCATGAAAGTGCAGCATGCCGTCTTCCATGGGGGAGTGGTAGGGGCCGGTCTCGTTGCGACCAGACTTGGCGAGCGCTGCCCGGCCACGGTCCATGCGGATCGCAATCTCGTCGTCCTCGACCACCGTCTCGTTGTAGGCCGCCTGCTGGGCCTGCATATACGTGGGCTCAAAGAGGGCGATCTCTTCTGGGTAGTAGAACTCCACCACGTTCAGCGTTTTCTGGGGAGACAGCGGGTGCAGGTGGCTGACCACCAAGACCTTGGGGTACCACTCCACCATGATGTTGGGGTAGATCGTCATCCAGATGGCGCCGTACTCCGGCAGCTGGCCATCGTGCATGCGCAGGACCTCTTGTTGCCAGCGTTGGTAGACAGGGGTCGCTCCCTTGGTCAGGGGCGTGATGCCCACCGCCTGGATGTTGAAGTTCTCGCCAAAATGCCAGCGCAGGGCATCGCAGTCCACGAAGCTACCCAGGCCAGGGTGGAAGGGCACTACATGGTAATCATCCATGTAGACCTCGATGAAGCTCTTCCAGTTGTAATCGCAGTGATGGACCTGCGTCTTGGCGTGAACAAAGCCCTCAAAGTCCAGTTTGTCAAAGAACGGGGCGCTGGAGAGCTCCTGAAGCAAATGGGCTTTGCCCTCAAAGAGCAGGCCATTCCACTCAGCCAGAGGCTGCCGTTTCAGATGACGGCAGGGGTCTTGGTCGAAGTAGGGCGCGCCGATCAGCTGGCCTGACAGGTCATAGGTCCAGCGGTGAAGGGGACAGACAATCGACTCAGTCTGGCCTTGTCCCTCTAGCATCACGGCCTGACGGTGCCGGCAAATATTAGAGAGTAGTTCGATGCCATTGGGGCCATGCACGAGCACGCGCCCGTGGTCCTCGTGGGCCAGGGTGCTGTAGCGGCCAGGCTCCGGCACCATGAGTCGGTGACCGACATAGCCAGGGCCTGCCTGGAAGCATTGAGTGCGCTCTTGGGCAAGAAGCGCATCGCTGAAATATGCCTGCACCGGCAGTTGAGCCTGGCTCGGTGCAAGCCGAGAAAAGGTTCCGACGTCCGACATCGAAATCCCCCCGGTTAGCCAAAGAAAGCGTTCCAGTATACCCGTGGCGGGGGTTCGGTCCTTGATGAGGCTCAATTACACTAGTGCCCATGCGGACAAAAACAAGCCAATCCAAGGATGCGGCCCAGGGCCTGTCGGTCGCTGAGCAGGCTGAGATCCAGGCCATGACCTTCGAGCAGGCCATGTCGGCCCTGGAGGAAGAGACCGCCAGGCTGTCGTCCGGGGACCAGGCGCTGGCAGCCTCATTGGCCAGTTATGAGCGGGGCGTTGCTTTGCTCAGGCATGCACAGGGCCTGCTCGCTCACGTTGAGGAGACCCTGGCGGTGATCGATGCCCAGGGGCAGACCAGTCAGGTTAGTCGGTCCTCCATCGAGGACAGTCAGTCATGACCTCCGGTCTGGAGGCGTTTGCCGGCTGGAAGTCCGCCATCGAGGGTCGACTGGCTGGGCACCTTGATCAGGCCCAGACACAACTGGCTGCTCGATTGGTGGGAACTGGTCAGGCTTCCCCGCTAACCGCCCCGGTTGCGCAGGCTGCGCTGGCTCGCCTTCTGCAGGCCATGCGCCATGGTGTCTTAAACGGGGGAAAGCGGGCTAGAGCATTGTTGCTGTTGTCCGCTGCTCAACTGAGCGGTGCCGACCCTCTGCAGGATGAAGTCTTGGATGCGGCCTGCGCGGTCGAATTTGTCCATGCTTTTTCATTGGTGCACGACGACATGCCCTGCATGGATGACGACGACCTTCGGCGCGGCCAACCCACTGTCCACGTTGCTTACGATGAACCGACGGCCCTATTGGTGGGAGATGCCCTGCAGACCCTGGCCTTTGAGTGCCTCGCGGTGAGCCCTGGCCCTGCAGATCGTCAGCTTCGCCTGATTCGGTCCCTGGCCCAGGCGACTGGAGCCCTTGGCATGGCGGGCGGACAGGCCGTCGACATTGCTGCCGTTGGCCAGACCCCTGCGCAGCACGAGCTTGAGGCCATGCATCGACTCAAGACTGGCGCCTTGATTGTGGCCTCCGTCGAGATGGGTGGCCTCATGGGCCGGGAGACCAGTCCGTCCTCTGACCTGCTCGGTCGCCTGGTGGCTTATGCCCAGAATCTGGGGCTGGCCTTTCAGGTGGTTGATGACCTGCTGGATGCCAGCGCAGACACCCAGACACTGGGCAAGACAGCGGGCAAAGACCAGGCCCAGGGCAAGCCCACCTTTGTGAGTCTGATGGGCCACGACCGTGCCAGCGACTATGCCAATCAGTTGTTGGCACAAGCCTTGGCACCACTTTCCTGTTATGGACCCTCGGCGGACGCCCTGCGCGGGCTCGCCAAGGCATTGACGCACCGCGCATACTAGTTCATCTTCAAGCCATGGCCTTACTTCAAGACATTCAATCTCCCGCCGACTTGCGTTGCCTGAGCCGCCGGCAACTCAAAGAACTCGCCGACGAGCTGCGGGGCTTCCTGCTGCAGTCGGTGGCGAGCACCGGAGGGCACCTGTCCTCCAATCTGGGCACCGTCGAGCTCTCCATTGCGATTCATCATGTTTTTCAGACGCCGTTTGATCGGCTGGTCTGGGATGTGGGTCACCAGAGCTATCCACACAAGATCCTGACTGGACGCCGTGATCAGATGCACACCCTGCGTCAGTTCGAGGGACTGTCTGGCTTTCCCAAGCGATCCGAGAGTGAATACGACCATTTCGGTACCGCCCACTCCTCGACCTCGATCTCAGCCGCCCTGGGCATGGCCCTGGCGACTCGCCAGAAGGGTGAGCACCAAGGGCCACACCGGCGTCGTCACCTGGCCGTGATTGGCGATGGCGCGATTAGTGCGGGCATGGCTTATGAGGCACTGAACAATGCTGGTATTCACAAGGACATCGACCTGCTGGTGATCCTGAATGACAACGAGATGAGCATCTCGCCGCCGGTCGGGGCCATGAGCAACTATCTGGCCCGGTTGATGACTGGTCGGTTTTACTCGGCTGCTCGCGAACTCGGTAAGCAGGTCTTGGGCGTGGTACCGCCGGTCCTGGAGATCGCCCGTCGCCTCGAGGGAGGCGCCAAGGGCCTGGTGGGTCCTGGCACGCTCTTTGAAGAGTTCGGCTTTCACTACTTTGGCCCCATCGACGGCCATGACCTCGACGCCCTGGTTCCCGCTCTGCAGAATTTACGTGAGCTCAAGGGGCCACAGTTCTTGCATGTGGTCACCAAAAAAGGTCAGGGCTACGACAAGGCCGAAGAGGATCCCATCGCCTATCACGGCCCCGGCAAGTTTGACCCGGCGGTTGGCCTGGTCTCACCTGCCAAGGCGCCCAAGCCGACCTACTCCAAGATCTTCGGCGACTGGCTTTGTGACGCGGCAGCCGCCGACGAGCGAGTGGTGGCGGTCACGCCGGCCATGCGCGAGGGCTCTGGCATGGTCGAGTTCTCGGAGCGCTTTCCCGATCGCTATCACGACGTGGCCATTGCCGAGCAGCACGCCGTCACCGTGGCGGCTGGCATGGCCTGCGAGGGCCTGCGCCCCGTCGTGGCCATTTATTCCACGTTCTTGCAGCGTGGCTATGACCAGCTGATTCACGACGTGGCTCTGCAGAACCTGCCGGTCTTGTTTGCCATCGATCGAGCGGGGCTCGTTGGGGCCGACGGTGCCACCCATGCGGGTGCCTACGATTTGTCTTATCTGCGTTGTATTCCCAATATGGTCATCATGGCTCCCAAGGATGAGCCGGAATGCCGTGCCATGCTGAGCACGGGACTGGTGGTCGATGGCCCTTCGGCTGTGCGTTACCCCCGGGGCGCTGGCATGGGTGTCGAGGCGGGCCAGTCGCTGGAGCCTCTGCCCGTCGGCAAGGCCGAGTTGCTGCGTCAGGGGGGTGAGGGACCCCACCGGCTGCGCGTGGCCTTGTTGGCCTTTGGAAGCATGGTGGCACCAGCTCTGGGTGCTGCAGAGGCTCTCAATGCCACGGTCATTAACATGCGGTTTATCAAACCTCTGGACTTGGACACCCTGGCCTGGGCCGCCAACCACCATGATCTGCTGGTCACCATCGAAGAAAACGTGGTGGCGGGCGGAGCGGGCTCTGGCTGTGCGGAGGCTTTGGTCGCCATGGAAGACCGAATCCCCATGATTCCCATCATGCACCTGGGCCTGCCCGATCGTTTTATCGACCAAGGCGATCATGCCAAGCTCCTGTCCCTAGAAGGTTTGGATGCCGCCGGCATTGAGGCGTCGGTGCGCCGGCATGCTGCCCAGGTTCAATCAAAGACCCCATCTTCCACAGGGCAGTCGGACGGTTCTGCGGGTAAACCAGGCCCCGTATCCCTTACACTGGCCTCATGAACAAGCCAAACGATTCTTCCAGCGTGCTGCGCCACGCCTCCGCCGCCATGCCCGATGTGCAGGGTTCCGTCGACGCTCGAAACCTGCCCATCGACCGCGTTGGTGTCCGAGGCCTTCGCTACCCAGTGGTCTTTGGCCTGGAAAACCAGACTCAATTGCCGTCCATCGCTGAGTTCTCTCTATCGGTTGGTCTGGCCGCTGATCGCAAGGGCACTCATATGAGTCGTTTTGTGGCCCTGCTCGAGACCATGAACAAGGAGGGCCGTCAGATGACGCCGGCCTCTATGGCTACACTGGTCCAGGAGATGGTGGGTCTGCTGGAGGCGAGCGAGGGAAGCATTGAACTCAGCGCACCCTTCTTCATTGAGAAGGCTGCTCCCGTAAGTGGCGTGAAGAGCTTGATGGATTATCGAGTTGGTTTTCAGGCCCACAGCACCAATGGTCGGGCTCAGGTGGTGATGCAGGTGGCGGTGCCCGTCAAGAGCCTCTGCCCCTGTTCCAAAGAAATTTCCGATTACGGTGCCCACAACCAGCGCAGTGAGGTCAAGGTCAGCGTGACACTCGCGGATGCTAGCCATCACAACTGCCCGAGTCTTGTGGAGTTGATTAAGGCCGTCGAGTCACAGGCCTCTTGTGAACTCTGGGGTCTGCTCAAGCGACCCGATGAGAAATACGTGACCGAGCGCGCTTACGAGAACGCCAAGTTCGTCGAGGACTTGGTCCGGGACGTGGCCCTGACGGTGGCCGGCTTACCAGGAGTGGCCGAGTACGTGGTTGATGCCGAAAACTTTGAGTCCATTCACAACCACTCGGCCTGGGCCAGGATCACCGGGCCACAGGTTCGCTAGCCTCAACCAACTGCAGGGCGACTAGTCGCGGAAGTTCCCAAAACTCAAAGGCAGGTCTGAGACGTCTTTTTTGAGCAGGGCAATGGCGGCCTGCAGGTCATCCCGCTTTCCGCCGGTGATCCGCACAGCATCGCCCTGAATGGCGGCCTGAACCTTCATCTTGCTGTCTTTGATCACACGAACGATGCGCTTGGCGTCGTCGCCGGCAATGCCATGGCGAACGGTGATGACCTGTTTGATCTTGTCTCCGCCAAGCTTCTGGATATCGCCCATGTTCAGGAAACGGACGTCTACCCCTCGCTTGGCACACTTACCAATCAGCACATCTCTGACTTGGCTCAGTTGAAACTCGCTATCAGCGATACAGGTGAGTTCCCGGTCCTTCTGCTCGACACTGGCGCTGGTGCCCTTGAAGTCAAAGCGAGTACCGATCTCCTTGGAGGTCTGGTCGACAGCATTGCGCAGTTCAGTGGCATCGGCCTCTAGGGTGGCGTCAAAAGAAGGCATGGGTCAGGCTCCTGTTTGAGGTGCGTCCGTGGGTGGCTTAACGTCGCTTTGACGCAGCGATGCGCATGCGCAAGGCATTGAGTTTGATGAAGCCCGCCGCATCGGCCTGGTTATAGGCGCCACCGTCGTCATCGAAGGTGGAGATCTTGGCATCAAAGAGAGACTGGGCGGACTGACGGCCCACCACGATCACATTGCCCTTGAATAGCTTGAGACGAACGGTGCCATTGACAACCTGTTGGGTGTGGTCGATGAGCACCTGAAGGGCCTGGCGCTCGGGGGACCACCAGTAGCCGTTGTAAATCATGCTGGCATACCGAGGCATGAGGTCGTCCTTCAGGTGGGCGACTTCACGGTCCAGGGTTAGGGACTCAATGGCACGGTGGGCCCGCAGCAGGATGGTGCCACCAGGGGTCTCGTAGCAGCCGCGAGATTTCATGCCCACGTACCGGTTTTCGACCAGGTCGAGGCGACCAATGCCATGCTTGCCGCCCAGGCGATTGAGCTCGGTGAGCAGGGCATGGGCCTTCATTTTTTTGCCATTGATGGCGACCAGGTCACCCTTGGCAAAGGTGAGTTCGATCTCTTCGGGCTTGTTGGGGGCCTTTTCGACTGGGACGGTTAGCCGCCACATGCCCTTTTCCGGTGGGGCCTGGCTGGGGTCTTCGAGCACGCCTCCCTCGTAAGAGATGTGCAACAAGTTGGCATCCATGGAGAAAGGGGCCTGGCCTTTGCGTTTTTTGTAGTCAACGGGAATCCCATGCTGGTCTGCATAGGCCAGTAGCTTGTCCCGAGAGAGCAGATTCCACTCACGCCAGGGCGCGATAACCTTTACGCCTGGCATGAGCGCGTAGGCGCCTAGTTCAAAACGCACCTGGTCATTGCCTTTGCCGGTCGCCCCGTGCGAGATGGCATCTGCCTTTTCCAGTTGGGCGATTTCGATCAGGCGTTTGGCAATTAGCGGGCGAGCGATCGAGGTGCCTAACAGGTACTCGCCCTCGTAGACGGTGTTGGCCCGAAACATTGGGAAGACGTAGTCGCGAACGAACTCCTCGCGCAGGTCTTCGATATAGATTTTCTTGACACCGAATTGCTTGGCCTTTTCGCGGGCGGGTTCGACCTCTTCCCCTTGGCCAATGTCGGCGGTGAAGGTGACGACTTCACAATCGTATTCGTCTTGCAACCATTTCAGGATGACCGAGGTGTCCAGTCCACCGGAGTAGGCCAGCACGACTTTGCGAATACGAGATTTAGACATGTGACAGGTTCTTTCAGAAGGTAATCAAAAAGGGTTGCAA
>JBEDMQ010000046.1:0-11961 GCA_041171045.1 Pseudomonadota bacterium | reverse complement strand
GTGGTCAAGGCCCAGCCCCTGCTCGAAAACGACTTTAACTAGACCTACAAAAAAACAAGGGAGAAGTGAGATGAGTGCAATTGTCGATCTGGTCGGCCGTGAGGTCCTGGACAGTCGCGGCAACCCCACCGTGGAATGTGATGTCCTGCTGGAATCAGGGGTCATGGGACGCGCGATTGTCCCCAGTGGTGCCTCGACCGGTGCCCGCGAGGCCATTGAGCTGCGGGACGGCGACAAGTCGCGCTACCTGGGCAAGGGCGTGCTGCGTGCCGTCGAAAACATCAACACTGAAATCGGTGAGGCCCTGATTGGTCTGGATGCCAGTGAGCAGGCTTACATCGATAACACCCTCATCGACTTGGATGGTACCGAGAACAAATCTCGCCTCGGGGCCAACGCCCTGTTGGCTGTCTCCATGGCCACGGCCCGTGCAGCCGCAGAAGAGAGTGGTCTGCCCCTCTACCGTTACTTTGGTGGGTCGGGTCCCATGGCCCTGCCAGTCCCCATGATGAACATCATCAATGGTGGGGCCCATGCCAACAACAACCTAGACCTTCAAGAACTGATGATCATTCCGGTGGGGGCGCCGAGCTTTCGGGAAGCCCTTCGCTACGGTGCTGAGGTCTTCCACGCCCTTAAGTCCATTCTTCATGACCAGGGCATGAGTACGGCCGTTGGTGACGAGGGTGGCTTTGCCCCCAGCGTGGCCAATCACTCGGCTGCCATCGAGCTCATCCTGCGTGCGATTGAGAAGGCCGGCTACGAGCCTGGTCGTCAGATCGCACTGGGCTTGGACTGCGCCAGCTCCGAGTTCTTCAAGAACGGCAAATATGAACTGGCCGCCGAGGGCCTGTCGCTGACAGCCGAAGGCTTTGCCGATGTACTGGCCACTTGGTGTGACAAGTACCCCATCATCTCCATCGAAGATGGCTGTGCCGAAGACGACTGGGCGGGCTGGGCCCATCTGACCAAGGTGCTGGGTCAAAAGGTCCAGCTGGTGGGCGATGACCTGTTTGTCACCAACACCAAGATTCTCAAGCAGGGCATTGACCAGAACATTGCCAACTCCATTCTGATCAAGATCAATCAGATCGGCACGCTCTCCGAGACCTTTGCTGCCATCGAGATGGCCAAGCGTGCGGGCTACACCGCGGTGGTCTCGCACCGCTCCGGCGAGTCCGAGGATGCCACCATTGCCGATCTGGCCGTGGGCACTAATGCCCTGCAGATCAAGACCGGCTCGCTGTCGCGCTCCGATCGAATGGCCAAGTACAACCAGCTGCTGCGCATCGAGGAGGATTTGGGTGGTGCCGGCAGCTACCCTGGCCTAGACGCCTTCTATCAACTCAAGGGTCGTCGCTAACCAGCCATGCGACTGCGGCTGCCATCCACCGCTCAGGTGCTCTTGGCAGCCGTCTTGATTATTCAGATTCCTCTGTGGTTTGGCCAAGGGGGCTGGCTGCATGTTTGGCGCCTTGAGCGCCAATTGGATCAGCAGCTTGAGAAGGCCGAACAGAAAAAGCAGGTCATTCAGGAGCTCGAGGCCGAGCTCAAAGACCTAAAGTCCGGTGTCACCGCGGCAGAGGAGCGGGCTCGCTATGAGATGGGCATGATGAAGCCCAACGAGCGCTTTGTGCAGATTGTGACGCCTAGTGCTTCACCTGCGAACCCTGCTGAGTCGCCTGGTCAAACCCCGCCTGCGTCGACTCGGTGAACAACTGGGCACAGTCCACCGCATCAAACGGATAGGGGCTGTTGCAGAAGTCACAGTGGACCAATACCTGGCCTTGCTCGGCCAGGATGGATTCGATCTCGGTCTGACCCAGGCCGGCCAGCATGCGCCCCACTCGGGCACGGTTGCAGGGGCACTCAAACTGCACCAATTGGCTCTGTAACAGCATGGCCTGCTCTTCCCAGAACAGGCGATGGGCCAATTCTTGAGGGGCCGTGGCGAGCATCTCAGCGGGCCCCAAGGTGTCCGCCAGCATCACCAATCGTTCCCAGTGCTCGTGTCGCGTTGCCCGTTCAGCCGCCGCGTGCCCACCCTCAAGGGGCATTTGCTGGAGCAAGAGGCCGCAGGCACTTTGTTGATCGGCCGCCAGCCATAGTCGTGTGGCCAGCTGCTCACTCTGTCCCATGTAGGACTCAATGGCTGCTGCGATGGATTCATCGTTGAGCGAGACAATGCCTTGGTAAGGGCGCTGGTCGGGCTGCTTGGTGTCGAGCACCAGGCTAAAGCGACCCTGCCCATTCTGGTTGACCAAGGGCTGCAGACTGGGCTCGGCCTGATCGAGCAGCTCGGCTGGTAGGCTCGACTGCCAGTCACTGCGCAGTTTGAGCGTGGCCCGGACACCCATCTGGGCACTGCATTCGGCCACGGCCAATCGAACCGGGCCATCGCCGTGGATTTGCAGCATGACACTGCCATTGAATTTCAGACTGGCCGAGAGCATGCAACTGGCCGCCGACATCTGACCCAGGAGACCACAGAGCGCTGGTGACAGATCGGGGTGACGGCTCAGCACCTGCTGCCAGCTGTGGTCTAGGCGCACCAACTGGGCCTTGGCACCGGCCTGGGCAAAGTGAAGCTTGATGAGTTCATCACCGCCTGGGTTTGGATGGGACACGAGTGCTGGTCCTTAGCCTGAGAAGGGCAGGGGTTTGAGGCTGGCCTTGTAGTGCCGGGCCCGCTCTACATAGCCGTCGGCAGCGCGCTTGATCATCTGCAGTTCTTCGGGCTTGAGGCTGCGAACCACTTTGCCGGGCGAGCCAATGACCATGCTGTTGTCCGGAATGACGGTGCCACTGGTCACCAGGGCGCCAGCGCCGATGATGCAGTTACGACCGATCTTGGCACCGTTGAGGATGATGGCCTGCATGCCAATCAGGCTATCAGCGCCGATCTCACAGCCATGCAGCATGGCCTGATGGCCCACCGTTACGCCGGGTCCAATGATCAGAGGGTGGGTCCGATCGGTGTGCAGCACAGCGCATTCTTGAATGTTGCTGCCTTCCCCCAGTTCAATGGGCTCGTTGTCCCCGCGAAGGGCGGCATTGAACCAGACGCTGGCATTGGCCAACAGGCGCACCTGGCCAATGACCTGGGCCCCAGGGGCAATGTAGGCAGACGGGTCTATCTGAGGGGTTAAGTCGTCAAGTTGGTAAGCAGGCATGATTAAATGGTCCCATGGTTCCCCATGATCTTAATGTAGACCTTCACATGCACTCCACTGCATCCGACGGCACCTTGTCGCCGGAAGAGTTGGTGGCGCGTGGCGCAGCCAATGGTGTGCAAATCATGGCCTTGACCGACCACGACACCCTGGATGGGCTGGCGCGGGCCCGGGCGGCTGCGGCCGATTACGGGGTTCAATTCTTCAATGGTGTCGAGATCTCCGTCACCTGGGGTGGTGAGACTCTTCATATGGTGGGGCTGGATTTCGATGACCAGCATCCCGCCTTGGCTGGCAACCTTCGTCAGGTCGCCGCCTCACGATTCGAGCGGGCCCGGGCCATGGACCAAGGGCTGATGGCGGTTGGACTGCCGTCTATTTTTGATGAGGCCATGGCCTACGCCGGCAACCCGAACCTGATCGGCCGGGCCCACTTTGCCAGGGCCATGGTGGCCAGGGGCATCTGCAGCCATATGCAGGCGGTCTTTGACCAGTACCTCACGCCGGGTCATCCGGGCTATGTGCCCCACGAGTGGTCCAGCCTGAGCCAGGCCATGGACTGGGTCCATCAGGCGGGGGGATTCACGGTGTTGGCCCATCCGGCCCGTTATCGGATCAATGCCACCGCGCATTGGGCCCTCATTCAGGAGTTCATGTCCCTGGGTGGCAAGACCATTGAGGTTGCCACTGGCAGCCACAGCCTGGACGAGACCCGTCGTTACCAGCGTCTGTCGATTGAACTGGGGCTGATGGCCTCTCGTGGCAGTGATTTTCACTGTCCCAAAGAAAGCCGATGCGATGTGGGCCAGGCGCCGGTTCTGCCCTGTGGCACTTTGCCGGTCTGGGCGGGCTATCCGGAGCGGTTTGGCCTGAATACAGGGGTCACATCCCACTGATAGAATGCAGGGGTTATGTATCCCCAACGCGTCCTATCGGGCATGAGGCCCACCGGTGTTCTTCACCTGGGCCACTACCACGGGGTCCTGAAGAACTGGGTCAGGCTGCAGTCCGAGTACGAGTGCCTGTTCTTTGTCGCCGACTGGCATGCACTGACGACCCACTACGACGACCCTTCTGTCATCCGTCAGAGCACCTGGGACATGGTGATCGACTGGCTGGCTGCAGGCATCGATCCCTCGTCGGCCACCTTGTTTATCCAGTCTCGCGTGCCCGAGCATGCCGAGCTCCACCTGCTGCTGTCCATGTGTACACCCTTGGGCTGGCTGGAGCGGGTCCCAACCTACAAAGACCAGCAAGACAAGCTCAATGACAAAGACCTCTCGACCTATGGTTTTCTGGGCTACCCCCTGCTGCAGTCTGCCGACATCCTGATCTACCGCGCTGGCCAGGTGCCCGTTGGGGAGGATCAGGTGCCTCATGTGGAACTCACCCGAGAGATCGCCCGACGGTTCAATCACCTGTATGGACGGGAGACCGATTTCGAGGAAAAGGCCGAGGAGTCTGCCAAGAAGCTGGGTGGCAAGCGGGCCCGCCTGCTGCTCGAGCTGCGCACCCGTTTCCAGGAGCAGGGTGATGAGTCCGCACTGGAGCAGGCCAAGGCCTTGCTGCAAGAATCCCAGAACTTGACCCTGGATGACCGGGAGCGCCTGTTCGGCTACCTAGAGGGGGCCCGTCGGTTGATTCTGGTTGAGCCCCAGGCCCTGCTCACCGAGGCCTCGCGCATGCCTGGCCTAGATGGCCAGAAGATGAGCAAAAGCTACAACAACACCATCGGTCTTCGCGAAGATCCCGATGTGGTGGCCAAGAAGATTCGAACCATGCCCACCGACCCAGCCCGAATCCGTCGAACCGATCCCGGCACGCCTGAGAAATGCCCCGTCTGGGCCTTTCACCAGATCTATTCCGATGAGCAGCGTCAGGACTGGGTTCAGCAGGGCTGCCGATCGGCCGGCATCGGCTGCATCGAGTGCAAGCAGCCGGTCATTGATGCGGTGATTGCCGAACAGGACATCTTTAGAGCCCGGGCCAAGCCGTTTGAAGAAGACCTGGATCTGGTCAAAAATATTGTGGCCGATGGCTGCGAAAAGGCCAGGGAACTGGCGCGGCAGACCATGCGCGATGTGCGCGAGGTCATGGGCCTGGACCTGGGATAGAACAGAAAAGGACTGGTTTTAAATGACTGCAACCGCAAAACCGATTCAGGGCAGCTTGGTGGCGATTGTGACGCCCATGCATCCAGACGGCAGCCTTGATTTGCAGAGCTACAAAGACCTGATCGATTGGCACATTGCCAGTGGTACCCACGGCATTGTTGCGGTGGGTACCACTGGGGAGTCCCCCACCGTCGATGTGGACGAGCACCTCAAGCTGATCGACTTGGCCGTCCAACAGGCGCGCGGTCGCGTGCCGGTGATCGCTGGGACAGGAGCCAATTCGACCGCTGAGGCCATCGAGCTCACGGTTCAGGCCAAAAAGCTGGGTGCCGATGCATCGCTGCAGGTGGTGCCCTACTACAACAAGCCCACCCAAGAGGGGCTGTATCAGCATTTCAAAGCGGTGGCCGAGGCCGTCGACATGCCCCACATTCTCTACAACGTCCCAGGCCGCACCGTGGCCGACCTGGCCCACGAGACCACCGTCCGTCTGGCTCAGATTGAGAACATTGTTGGCATCAAAGACGCCACAGGCAACCTGGAGCGGGGCCAGTGGCTGATCCGCGACTGCCCCTCTCGTTTCAGTGTCTACAGTGGGGACGACCCCACGGCTCCGGTGCTGATGCTGTTGGGGGGTAAGGGCAACATCTCGGTCACGGCCAACGTGGTGCCCGATCGCATGGCACGTCTCTGTGAACTGGCGCTGGCTGGCCAGGTCAAAGAAGTAGCCCAGCTCAACCGGGATCTCATGCCGCTTCACAAGGCCATGTTCTGTGAGGCCAATCCAATCCCGGTGAAGTGGGCTCTGGCTCGGATGGGCAAAATGCCCGGCGGTCTGCGCCTGCCACTGGTCGAACTCTCGCCATCGGCCCAGGCCATGGTCGAGTCTGCAATGATTTCTCTTGGAGTCTGTTCATGATGGGTTCTCGTTGGGTTTCAATCGGCCTGCTGTCGGCTGCTGTGGTCAGCCTGTCGGCCTGCGGCATTACCGGGGGCAACAAGGACATGAACTACGAGTCAGCCGCCAAGCGGGAGACTCCGCTCGAAGTGCCGCCCGATCTGATCAAACCAGCGAAGGACGACCGGTTTGCCATTCCCGCTGCAGGCGTTGCCAGCCGGGCCGAGTACGAGGCAGCCCAGCGAAACCCCAAGCAGGCGAGCAGCAGCACGGTTGTCTTGCCATCGGTCAACGGCATGCGAATTGAGCGTGTGGGTGAACAGCGTGTGCTGGTCGTCAACCAGACGGCTGAAAAAGTCTGGCCTGTGCTTCGCCAGTTCTGGCTGGATTCCGGTTTTGTGATTGCCACTGAGAATCCAGAGACTGGGGTCCTGGAGACCGACTGGGCCGAGAACCGCGCCAAGATTCCAGAGGACTTTCTGCGCAAGACACTGGGTAAGGTCTTTGACCGACTCTACGACACGGGTGAGCGCGACAAATTTCGCATGCGGCTGGAGCGGGTTGGTTCCGGTGAGACCGAGATCAGTGTCTCTCACCGTGGCCTGATCGAGATTGCCAAGACCGGTAGCAGCGACAGCCAGACCACCTGGACCAACCGTCCAACCGATCGTCAGTTGGAAGAGGATTTCTTGCGTCGGATCATGCTCAGACTTGGAGCCGACGACAACCGTGCCAAGTCCCTGTTGGCGCAGGCGAGCAGTGCGGCCCCGGTGGCCAAGATCGTGAACACTGGCAGTGTCTCGCAGATCCAGGTGGCCGAAGGCTTTGACCGGGCCTGGCGTCGGGTTGGTGTGGCTATGGATCGACTGGGCTTCACCGTCGAGGACCGTAATCGCTCCAAGGGTGTCTTCTATGTTCGTTACCGCGACCCGACTGCACAGACCGAGGAAAAAAAAGGCTTCTTTGGAAAACTCTTCTCCTCTAGCAACGACAACAAAGCGGCTGAACAGTATCAGGTGGTGGTGTCAGCAGGCGCCGATGCCAGCCAGAGCCTGGTTCAGGTCATGACCAAAGAGGGCAAGCCCAGCAGCGATGTCCAGGCTCAGCGCATGCTCTCGGTGATCTTTGACCAGCTGAAATAAGCATCAGGCGTGCGCTACAGCAGCCTGAGCAGTGGCAGTGAGGGCAATGCCCTGGTGATTGAGGCTGGGCCGGCCAAGGGCCAGCCTTTTCGCCTGATGGTGGACTGTGGTCTGGCACTCTCCGAGGTGGTGAGTCGGCTGGATCAACGCGAGTTGCTGCCCTCTGACATTGACCTGATCTTTGTGACCCATGAGCACAAGGACCACATCGGTGGGGTGGCTCGTCTGGCCCGAACCCATGGCATTCCCGTGATGGCGACCCGCGGCACGTTTGCCGCACTCGGGCTCGAATTCTGGAAAGACATTCGGTGCCTGCAGGTGGTGCCCGGTGTACCCATTCGAATCGAGTCCTTAGAGCTGACTCCTTTGGCGGTGCCGCACGATGCAGCAGAGCCAGCCTGTCTGCGTGTCTCCGATGGTCATCACAGCATGGCCTGTGTGACGGATTTGGGTCGGGTGACGGATTACCTGCGATCGTCCTTGCAGGATTTGGATGCCATCTTTCTAGAGTTCAACCACGACCGAGACATGCTCATGACGGGCCCTTACCCGCCGGCCTTGCGGGAGCGAGTGGGAGGTGGTTGGGGTCACATCAACAATGAGCAGGCGGCTGCATTTCTGTCAGAGTTGGTCCATGCTGAATTTCAGTCCGTCACCGCAGCCCACTTAAGTCAGAAGAACAACACCGTGGACCTGGTGGATGGCATCTTGTCAGGCCTGTCGCTGGGGCAGGCCCGTTATCAGATCGCCTCTCAGAACGAGGGCACACCTTGGTTTGGACTGGCCTAGTGGCGCCTTGATAAAAGGCGGACATAAAAAAAGGCGGACATAAAAAAAGGCGAAGCCAATGCTTCGCCTTTTTTTGTGAGTGACCCAAGGCCACCCACGCATGCTGATCGCCGATTACTTCTTGGCGGGGGCAGCAGGAGCAGCAGCAGGAGCGGCGGCAGGAGCAGCAGCAGGAGCGGCGGCGGGAGCAGCAGCAGGAGCAGCAGCAGGCGTTGCAGCTGCGTCAGCAGGAGCAGCAGCAGGTGCGGGAGCGGCGGCGGGAGCAGCAGCTTTCTCTTCTTTCTTGCCACAGGCGGTCAGAGCAACGGCAAACAGAGCAGCGGCGAGGATGGACTTGTTCATGATTTTCCTTGATGAGCTAACGTTAACGATTAAGAAAAAACTGTTAGACGTTTGATGGGTTTTGCAACACAACAAAAACGTATAACAGCGACCGCAATGATATCGCCACTTATAGCGAAAGTGGGCGTTAAATTGCTACAAAAACAATACAACGCCACCTAGGTACAGGTTAAATAGTATTTCTACAAAACTACCATTGGAAAGTGCTGCGCTGCAATACTTCCCTGGGACCTGTCGATCGTTGGCCAACTGACTCAACCGACGAATGATCTGAGCCCGAGCTGGTCTGGTGAGTCCAGCCAGGGGAATGGGCTCCCCGTTGGCCGCGGCGATCTGCCGCCAAGTCATCAGCCGAGCGCCCGGAGCAAGGGCCATGCCTTTGGCCTTGGCCAACCGGCTCACGAAGGCTTTGTAGGACATGGGTCTGGGTAGATTGGCCAGTACGGTGGGGTGGGGCACCGACAGGGCAATGACCACCTCCTCGCAGACCGTCTCAAAGTTGGGCATGCAGGCCATCGCCTGGCTGGCCATCTCTTTAACCAGGCGATCGGGCAGCTCCCCGATGTGATCGGTGGGGGCCAGCCATGGGTCAGACCAAGGCTGGGCCGGGACGCGATCCAGATGCTGACCAAAGGCTGCATCGGCAATCTCTCGATGATCAGGCGCCCGAAATCCTACTGAGTAGGTCATGCAATCCTGGCCAATGGCGACTCCCCGATGGGCGATGCCTGGTGGCAGGTAGAGCAGGTCGCCTGGTTCGCACAGGTGGGCCACTTCGGCTTGAAAGTATTGGAGTACTTTTAAGTCGATGTCTTCCACCAGATCATCCGGATAGTCTCGGGCCAGTTCCCAGAGACGCATGCCCTGGGCCTGGATCAGGAAGACGTCATAGGAATCCACGTGCGCGCCAATACCCCCCTGATCGCTGGCGTAGCTGACCATGAGGTCATCGAGCCGAGCCTCGGGCAGAAAGCGAAAATGGTTGAGAAAGTCGTCTGCGGACCGGTGCTGTGAGTTGAATTGCTGAATCAGAATGGTCCAGCCGGTTTTCTTGGGACTTGGGATGTGACGCCGGGTCAGTGGTCCGTGGGTGACGACGGACTGGGCTGAGACCAGACGCACGGGCAGGGCGTCCGAGAGGGCTTCTTGAAAGAAAACGGTCTGGTCAATTGGCAGCTGCTGACCAAAGGCCTTGGCAAAGGCGCCCTTTACAAACAGCGGCTTCTTTTGCCAGTGGTGACGCATGAACTGTTTGGCCGTAAGCCCACCGAGCCAGTCAAGCGGCTTGTCCAGCGACAGGGGCAGGCTGGGTGCTGGGAAGCGAGAGGTGGAGGCTGGTGTCATGGCGTGTGCTTTCGGTCTGACGGGGGCTGCAGTTGGTGATGCCATTGATACACCAGGTCAAGGGCCGCTCGCGCGGACAATTCATCTGGCTTGATCAGACGCAGGGCATCGATCACCGACTGCAGGTGAGGGTCCAGGCTCGCCTGGCTGAAGAGACCCAGCTGATCGACGGGAGTGGTGGTGGGTGAACCGGCATTCGCCGTCGTGATGGGCGGCTGCCCCTGGCAGGCCTGGGCGTGTGCGATGACGTCTTTGGGAAGACCGGCGAGTTGGGCCACCTGCAGGCCAAAGCTCTGGCTGGCGGGGCCCTCCTGGAGTTGATGCAGAAAGACAATGCCATGGCCATGCTCGACCGCCGTGACATGGTGGTTCCGAACCCCCGACATGCTGTTGGCGAGGTCAGTCAGTTCGAAGTAATGCGTGGCAAACAGGCACAGGCACTGATTGACCTGAGCCAGATGGGAGGCAATTGCCCGGGCGAGGGCCAGGCCATCCACCGTGGAGGTACCGCGTCCAATTTCGTCCATGAGCACCAGGCTGCGGGGCGTGGCCGAGTGCAGGATCAGGGCGGCCTCGGTCATCTCCACCATGAAGGTGGATCGTCCACCAGCCAGGTCATCGGCCGCTCCAATGCGGGTGAAGATGCGATCGATGTCACCAATCTTGGCGCTTCTGCAGGGCAGTGGCGCGCCAATGCGAGCCAGAATGACCATCAGAGCGACCTGACGCATGTAGGTCGATTTGCCACCCATGTTCGGGCCGGTGATCAGCATGAGGCGGTTGCCGCCGTGCAGCCTGGTGTCGTTGGGCGTGAACTGATGGAGGTGCAGATCCAGCACCGGATGCCTGCCATCTTCAATGATGATCTCGGTGGCATCGGTGAGGCTGGGCAGCACCCAGTGGTGGTCGAGGGCCAGTCGAGCCAGGCTGTTGAGGGCATCCAGATCGGCTAGAGCCTCGGCGGCAGACTGCAGGCTGCCAACGGTTGGCGCCAGATCGGTCAGCAACTGGTCAAAGAGTAGCTTCTCTCGGGCCAGCGCGCGATCCTGGGCCGACAGGGCCTTGTCTTCGAAGGCCTTGAGCTCTGGTGTGATAAAGCGCTCTGCATTTTTCAGGGTCTGTCGACGCTGATAGCGATCGGGGACCTTGTCGAGCTGACCAGCAGTGACCTCGATGAAATAACCATGGACGGCATTAAAGCCCACTCGCAGGTTGGCGATGCCAGTGGCCTGACGCTCTTGTTGTTCTAGCTGCAACAACTGGTCACTGCCCTGCGTCTGGATCGCTCGCAGGTCATCGAGTTCTGCATCAAAGCCCTCTCGAATGACCCCGCCATCGCGGACTTGGTTGGACGGCTCCTCCGCGATCACCCTGCGGATGGTCTGTTCCGTCTGCCGCAGGCTTTGGTCCGACAGGGCTTGTCGGATGTGATCGGTCAGGGGGCTGTTGAGTGGCTGCAGCAATACCTGCAGGGGCTCAAGTGCCGAGAGGCTGTTGGCCACTGCAATCAGGTCGCGGGGCTTGGCCTGCAGCAGGGCGATTCGACCGGCCAGGCGACCCAAGTCGAAGATGGGGCGAAGGGCCTGGTAGACGGGTTCAACCGATTGGGATTCAAGAAGGGCTGTGATGGCCTGCTGTCGCAGCAGCAGTGGTTCGTTGGACCGCAGGGGATTGAGCAGCCATTGACGCAGTCGTCGACTGCCTGCTGCACAGGCACAGCCATCGATGCTGTGGAGCAGACTCTGGCCGTCGCTGCCGGAACCAGAAGGGTCGGCATAGAGCGGGGCGACCAGCTCCAATGTGCGACGGGCCACGTGGTCGAGCTGAATGGATTGGCTGCTGACCATTGCCTTGGGCGCCTGCAGATGATGCAGGCTCTGACCCAGGCTGGTCTCGGCATAGCCCAGAAGAGCTGCCAGGTTTGCGAGCAGGCTGGGTTGGTCGGCTAACTCGAAGGCCGCCAGGTGTGACACGCCAAGGCGATCCTGCAGCAGCTGCTGACCATGCTTGGTGTCGAAATGCCAGCTGGGCAGTGTCCTGAGGCAGAGTCCGGGCAGGCTCTCTTGAATACGCTGCCCAATCGGACTTGCGACTTGGTCTTCAGAGATCAGCAACTCAGCTGGCGCGATTTTGCTGATGTCATCGAGCACCAGCCCAGC
>JBEDMQ010000045.1:0-3155 GCA_041171045.1 Pseudomonadota bacterium | reverse complement strand
ACCTTCAGCTTTAATGCCGGCACGGGGCGCTGTCCCAGCTGCTCGGGCAGTGGCTACGAGCAGGTGGAAATGCAGTTCCTGTCAGACGTCTACCTGCGCTGCACCGACTGCGGCGGCAGCCGCTACCGAACCGAGACCCTCGAGGTGCGCCTGCGTGGCAAATCGATTGCAGATGTTCTCGAAATGACCGTCACCGAAGCCCTGGCCTTCTTTGGCGATGTGCCAGAGATTCACCGACGGCTCAAACCCCTGGGAGACGTCGGTCTGGATTACCTTCGGCTCGGCCAACCAGTCCCCACGCTATCGGGTGGCGAGGCCCAAAGACTCAAGATCGCGGGTCACCTGGCTGACGCGGCCGAGAAGGGTTCTCGAAAGGCCAAGGGCATGCTCCTGCTCTTCGATGAGCCCACCACTGGCCTTCACTTCGAGGACATCTCCAAGCTCATCCGAGCCCTGCGGGCTCTCGTCAAGGCTGGCCACTCCCTGGTGGTTATCGAGCACAACCTGGATCTGATCGCTGCCTCGGACTGGATACTAGACCTTGGACCAGACGCCGGTCCTGCGGGCGGTGAACTCATCGCCCAAGGCCAGCCCGACGACCTGATCGCCTGCCCAAGGTCCTACACCGGACAGGCACTGCGCCGAATGCGTGAGATGTCGGTAGCCGAGGCCCCTGTCCCACCCTCAAAGCCCAAGATCCAGTCTGACCATCCAAACATTGAGGTCCTGCATGCATGCGAGCACAACCTCAAAGACCTGAGTGTGCAGATCCCTCGCAACCAACTCACGGTCATCTCGGGTGTCTCGGGATCCGGCAAATCCACACTGGCCTTTGACATCTTGTTTGCTGAGGGTCAGCGTCGATACCTGGAGTCACTCAACGCCTACGCCCGCCAATTTGTCCAGCCGGCGAGCCGACCGGAGGTCGATGCCATCTACGGCATCCCCCCAACCGTCGCCATTGAACAGCGCACCAGCCGTGGCGGTCGCAAGAGCACGGTAGGGACGCTCACCGAGATTCATCACTTCCTGCGACTGCTCTTTGTCAAGCTCGGTCAGCAGACCTGCCCAGACTGTCAGACAGCCATCGCCCCGCAGACACCCGAGGTCATCCTGGCCAACATCCTCAAGCAGCACAAGGGCCGACAGGTTGGCCTGTTGGCGCCCTTGGTCTTGCACCGCAAAGGGATCTATCAGGACCTGGCCAAATGGGCGGACAGCAGAGGCTTCGCGCAGCTTCGCGTGGATGGCGAGTTTGTCTCGACCAAACCCTTTCCAAAGTTGGACCGTTACAAGGAACACACCATCGAGCTGCCCATCGGCCAGATCGAGGTCTCAGCCAGCCAAGAGGCGGCGTTGCGACAACTGGTCGACCAGGCCCTTGAATACGGGCAAGGCAGTCTCAGCCTGCTGACCCAAGATACCAAGGGCCAGACGATCAGTCAGCTGCTTTCGACCAAACGATCCTGCCCGAGTTGCGGCACCAGTCTGCCCGAACCAGAACCCAGGCTCTTTTCCTACAACACCAAGCTGGGCTGGTGTCCATCGTGTACCGGAACGGGCCTGTTCAGCGCCAGTCTGGCCGAGGACGAGACCGGTGAGGAAGACCGTTTTCTGGTCACCGAATCCGAGCTGGAGGACCAAGACGCCCCTCTGGAATGCCCGAGCTGTGAGGGTGCGCGTCTAAACCCAATCGCCAGAAGCATTCTGTTGAACGACATGGGCATTCACCAGGTCTCTCGTCTGTCGATCGAGAGCCTCCCCTCATGGGTCAAGGGGCTGCGCAAAACCCTGGACGCCAGGGGCAAGGCCATTGCCGAGGGTCTGGTCCAAGAAATCGACAGCCGAGTGGATTTCCTGTGTTCCGTTGGCCTGGGGTATCTCTCCTTGGATCGCTCTGCACCCACCCTGTCTGGTGGTGAGGCTCAACGGATCCGACTGGCCGCCCAATTGGGCTCCAACCTGCAGGGTGTCTGCTACATCCTGGACGAACCCTCCATCGGTCTGCACCCGCAGGACAACCAGGCCCTTCTAGGACTCCTGCGAAAACTCCAGGAGAAGGGCAACACAGTGGTCGTGGTCGAGCATGACGAAGAGACCATCACCATGGCAGACCACCTGATCGACATCGGACCGGGCGCTGGAAAGCTGGGCGGCAGAATTGTCGCCCAAGGCTCTCAGCAGGACCTGATGCAGTCGGCCGAATCGCTCACCGGCCGGTATCTGCGTGAACCCATGCAGCACGGCAGCCAGGCCCGTCGGCCAGTAGCCGATCAGTGGCTGCAGGTGGTGGGAGCTCATCTGCACAACCTCAAAGACCTAGAGGTCCAGATCCCCCTGGAGCGTCTGACCGTGGTGACCGGCGTCTCCGGTTCTGGCAAGTCCAGCCTGGTGCGAGACATCCTGCGTCACAACCTGTCGCGACTGGTCAACCAGCAACGCACCAAGGCTGGCCGAGCCAAGGCCATCGACTGGCAGGGCTGTCAGTCCATTGAAAACTGGCAATCCATCCAACGTGTTCTGGAAGTCGATCAGACCCCGATTGGCAAGACACCCCGCTCCACACCGGCCACCTACGTTGGCTTCTGGGACGACATCCGCAAGCAGTTCGCCAACGGTGAGGATGCCAAGCGACGCGGCTGGAGTGCCGGCCGCTTCTCGTTCAACACAGCCGGTGGCCGATGCGACAGCTGCGATGGCCAAGGCTGGCAGACCATTGAGATGAACTTCCTGCCCGATGTCCGCGTCATTTGCGATGCCTGTGGTGGTGCGCGATTCAACCAAGAGACACGGCTGGCGCTGTGGCGCGGCAAGACCATCTCCGACGTGCTGGCCATGTCCGTCGATGAGGCAGCGGCGTTTTTTGAGAATGTCTCCAGCATTCAGCGGCCTCTCGCCCTGCTGCAAGACGTGGGCCTGGGCTACCTGACGCTGGGCCAGCCCAGCCCAACCCTATCTGGGGGCGAGTCCCAGCGCATCAAGCTGGTCACCGAGTTGGCCAAGTCCAAGCAGATTGGCCAGACCCTCTATGTTCTGGATGAGCCGACCGTCGGCCTTCACATGGCCGATGTGGAGAAACTGATCTACGCCCTGCATCGACTGGTGGACGCCGGCAACACCGTGGTGGTCATCGAACATCAGCTAGACGTCTGGGC
>JBEDMQ010000044.1:0-22639 GCA_041171045.1 Pseudomonadota bacterium | reverse complement strand
GTGGTGCCGGCGTCGGTCAGCGCATCGGGCAATGTCATCCTGGGCAAGCTCGAGGGCAACAACCCCGCTGGCTCGGTCAAGGATCGGCCTGCCTTGTCCATGATTGCTCGGGCCGAGGCGCGTGGCGAGATCAAACCTGGCGATACCCTGATCGAGGCTACCAGTGGCAACACGGGCATTGCATTGGCCATGGCCGCAGCCATTCGCGGTTATCGCATGGTCTTGATCATGCCCGACAACCTGTCGATTGAGCGTCGGCAGGCCATGAAGGCCTTTGGCGCAGAACTGATTCTGGTGACCCAGCAGCAGGGCATGGAGGGCGCTCGAGACTTGGCCAACCAGATGCAGGCTCACGGCCAGGGTCGTGTCCTGGATCAGTTTGCCAACGACGACAACTGGATGGCCCATTACGAGGGGACCGGCCCCGAGATCTGGGAGCAGGCCCAGGGGCGCGTGACCCACTTTGTCTCTGCCATGGGCACCACGGGGACCATTACGGGTGTTTCGCGCTATCTCAAAGAGCGCAAACCGGCCATCCAAATCATTGGGGCGCAGCCCACGGACGGCTCATCGATTCCGGGCATTCGTAAATGGTCACCGGAGTATGTGCCACCCATTCGCAGCAAGGCCATCATCGACCGGATTGAAGAGGTGAGTCAGGCCGATGCAGAGGCCATGGCGAGACGTCTGGCCGTTGAGGATGGGCTGTTTTGCGGACCATCAGCGGCTGGCGCTTGTCATGTGGCGTTGCGCCTGGCCCATGACCTGAAGCATGCGACGGTGGTGTTCATCGTCTGCGACCGAGGCGATCGTTACCTGAGCACGGGACTTTTTCCCGGCTAGCCTATTAACTTGGCGTGGGCAGGGCGAGCTGGGTGTTGGTGGCGCTCAGACTGGGCTCCAGCGCCTCTCGCTCGTCAAAGACAAAGCAGCTGCCCTCCCAGTGCCGGCCATCTGTCTCCTCAAAGTATTTCAGGATGCCGCCCTCTAGCTGAAGCACGTTGTTCAGGCCCAGGTTCTGCATGTAGATGGCAGCCTTCTCGCAGCGAATGCCACCTGTACAGTAACTCACCACCGTTTT
Source organism: Pseudomonadota bacterium (assembly GCA_041171045.1). GTDB lineage: Bacteria > Pseudomonadota > Gammaproteobacteria > Burkholderiales > Burkholderiaceae_A > Hahnella. Next base: position 21,558 of record JBEDMQ010000044.1, on the reverse strand, counting down.
GCCTTGAAGTTCATTTAGGTGGTCTTGGACAGCCTGGGGAAATTGCGTGAATTTCTGAATGCGCCAGTCGATGGTGTTCTCAAACTTACCGAAATCCACCTCGAAGTCATTGCGCGTGTCGAGCATGACCACGGGCTGACCCTGGTCATCATGGCCTTGGTCTAGCCATCGGGCCAATGTCTTGGCATCCACGGCTGGCGCCCGTCCCTCGACCGGTCGAATCGTCGGGTGGTCCATGCGGATGATTTCTTTTTTGAGTTTGACCTTAAACCGCTTAAAGGGAATGTCAGTCGACCAACTCTCTTTGGCTTCGAGCTCGGCAAAGCCAGGTACCGATCTAAGAGTTGCCAGCATCTCACGGGCCACCGGTTCCGGCCCTGCCAGAAAGGCATTGAGCCCCTCTGGCGTCACCAGGATGGTGCCCTTGATGCCCAGGGCCTGCCCAGCGGCCAGCAGCGCCTCGCGCAGGTCAGCGGGCTTCTCAATAGGCCAGAAACGATAGGCTGCTATGTTTAGGATGGGGCTCATGGCTTTATACAAAATGGATGGCGCCTCCGGCACGAATCGAACGTGCGACCCTCCCCTTAGGAGGGGGATGCTCTATCCACTGAGCTACGGAGGCGCGGGCCTACTTAAGGCGCCAGTTTACCGGTCCGAGTGGGCGAGCGTCGATGGCAGAATGGTCACATGAGTTTGAGCGCCCACTGGACCCCAAGAGAGAATTCGCCATCTTTGTGGCGGGCCTCCATACCTCGCCGTGGGCCCGACCAGAATAAATACGACTATGGTCATGTCGCGGTCATCACGGGTGAGTTGGTGGGGGCGGCTTGCCTGGCTGCAGGCGCGGCCCAGCGAGCAGGAGCTGGCCTGGTCAGTCTGCTCTGTCAGCCTGAGCAGTGGCCGGGCTTGGCCTGTCGCGCAGGATCCCAATTGTTGTGGATCGCGCATCGAGACCGCGATGTGTTGGTGCCACTGGCGGATCACCGCATCAACGCGGTTCTGCTCGGTTCGGGCTGGTTGGTCTCGGGTGACGGCTCTCAACAGCGGGCGAGAATAACTCAGGCCATGGCTGCCCAGACCGATGGGCGTCATTGGGTGTTGGATGCCGGTGCTCTATCGGCCTTTGCGGATCGAGCCGACGAACTCAGAGCCCTGTTGGCCCCCTGGGGTGGACGCGTGGTCTTGACCCCACATGCCGGTGAGTTTGAGCGATTGTTTGGATCGGTTGTGTCCGCATCGGATGACCAGGTTTCTCGAACCTGCGAGGCTGCAGCGTTTATCGGTGCTGTGGTGGTCAGAAAAGGATCTCAGACCTGGATCGCCTCCCCAGACGGAGACTGTTGGGGACACGATGCCAGCGATATGCCCTGGCTGGCGACTGCTGGCACGGGCGATGTGCTGGCGGGGCTCACGGCTGGTTTGTTGGCCCAAGGCTTAACAGCCCAACAGGCTGCTGGTGCGGGCTGCTGGCTGCAGCGCCAAGCGGCGCGATTGGCCGTGGCGCAGGGTGGCGGAATGGGACTGATTGCAGAGGATCTGTTGGGTCAGCTCAGAGCGGCCTGGCAGTCGTTAGACCAGATGGCGCTTCGCTCATGAGCATGGTCCGTCTGAAGACGGCTTGGGCTCATCCTTATCGACTCTGTGTTGCGCCGATGATGGATTGGACGGATCGCCACTGCAGATTTTTTCATCGCCTGTTGGCGCCGCACGCCCTGCTGTACACCGAGATGATTACCACCGGTGCAATCTTGCATGGTGATTTGCCCCGACTGCTGGACTTTGACCCGTCTGAGCATCCGGTGGCCCTGCAGATCGGTGGAAGCGAACCGCAGGACCTGGCACGGGCCGCCAAGACAGGGGCCGACTGGGGCTATGACGAGATCAACCTAAACTGTGGCTGTCCCAGTGAGCGGGTGCAAAATGGTGCCTTTGGCGCCTGTCTGATGAAGGAGCCCGGCCTGGTGGCCGATGGCATCAAGGCCATGCAAGACGCCGTGTCGGTGCCGGTCACGGTCAAGCATCGCATTGGCGTGGACGATCAGAACGACTACGGCTTTGTGCGCGACTTTGTTGGTGAGCTCTATGCAGTGGGCTGTCGGGTTTTTATCGTTCATGCGCGAGGCGCGATTCTCAAGGGTCTGTCTCCGAAGGAAAACCGGGAGATACCGCCATTGAGGTGGTCGGTGGTGCGCGCCCTCAAAAAAGATTTTCCAGAGGCGGTCTTGGTGGCCAATGGCGGGATCTCACAGAGTGATCAGGCCAACGACTTTCTTCGGGACAGCGACGAGGGACCGGCCGTCGATGGGGTGATGCTGGGACGGGCGGCCTACCACGACCCATGGCTTCTCAGGGCACTCGATGCCCAGTGGTTTGCCGATGGCCCCAGGGCATCGGCTCGTCCCGCTCAGCGCGAGGATGTGATCGCTGCACTAGATCAGTATTTGGCTCATCGGGTTGGCCCGAGCCAGTCGGCCAAGTCCATGGCCCGACACTGGCATGGCTTGTTCCATGGTCAGCCCGGTGCACGCGCCTGGCGGCGTGCCATGTGCGAGGGCCAGTCGCCCATTAGCGTCTGGCGTCGGGATCCAGCGGTCGAGGTTTGAGTCGCGCCGCTTTGGTGCCAGTGAAGATACAGATGGTCAGTACCAGCGACAGCAACAACCATCCCACAGAGAGCCATCGCTCCAACGGGTCCGGGGCGATGATGCGAACCAGGGCTTCGCAGACGTATAGCCAGATCAGCAGTGAGAGCCATTGAAAGGTGTAGAGCCGGGCGTGACGAAGACCCGGGATGGCAAAAGCCAATGGCAACACCTTGAGCCACAGCCAGGAGCCCTCGCGTAGCGGATCCCAGACAGTCTCCCAGGCTACTCCGTAGGCCAGCATGGCCAGCAATAGCGCCAGCGTTAGTGTGGGCCAAGGGCCCGGCACGGTGCGATACCGAAAGCCTGTGTGCTCCTGAGGTGAGTGGGGCGTGGTGGATGGGTCGGTCATGCGCCCGCCCGCAATCTCTGGGCAACTTGAGCCAGGCGGCGGCCTTGGGCCTGCGCTAGGGTCAGTTCCTCGGCGGAGACCGGGTTCTTGCCATCTGATCCCGCCAGGTGGCTGGCGCCGTATGGTGTGCCGCCGGTCTTGGTGGCTGACAAGGCTGGTTCGGAGTAGGGCAGACCCATGACCAGCATGCCGTGGTGAAAGAGCGGCAGCATCATCGACAGCAGGGTCGATTCCTGTCCGCCGTGCATACTGCCAGTGCTGGTAAAAACACAAGCTGGCTTGCCAATCAATTCGCCAGAGAGCCAGGCGTTTAGGGTGCCGTCCACAAAGTACTTCATGGCCGCAGCCATATTGCCAAACCGGGTAGGAGAGCCCAAGGCCAGCCCATGACACTGGGTCAGGTCGCTCGGTTCAACATAGGGAGGGCCGGCATCTGGCACTGCAGGATCCAGGGGCTGTGTGGTGGCGGTGACAGCCGGGACGGTTCGCAGGGTCGCGACGCAGCCGGGCACGGCCTCAATGCCTTGGGCAATGGCTCGGGCCAGTTGGGCCGTGGCGCCATGACGGGTGTAGTACAGGACTAGCAGATTGGTTTGGCTCATGCGCCATATCATAGGCAGATCATGCGCAGCATTGGTAATTCATTTTTGATGACCATTTGGCGCCGAGCCGACGAACTGCGGCTGGGCCAGGCCGCCGCCAGCCTCAGCTTTAGCTGGCTGCTGGCCATGGTGCCACTGATCACCGTCTCGTTGGCCTTGGTCACCAGCTTTCCAGTCTTTGATGAGATCCGTATCTCACTGCAAAAACTCATCGTGCAGCATTTTCTGCCCGATGGCGTGGGCGGCCAACTCTCGCGTTACCTGGAGCAGTTTGTTCGCAAGGCGGCCAGTCTGTCTTTGGTGGGGTTTGTCTTTCTGGCTCTGACGGCAACCGTGATGATGCTGACGCTGGACAAGACGTTAAACCTGATCTGGGGTGTCTCCCGTCCCCGGGCCTTTTTCAAGCGGCTCTTGATTTACTGGGCGGCGATCATCGTGGGACCCTTGGCGGCCGGGGCTGGAACAGCTGGCCTGTCTTGGCTGGCCTCTGGCCATGTGCGCCTGTTCTCCTTAGGCGGCATGGCCTGGTGGGACTGGATGAACCTGCTGCTCACCTGGCTGACCTACGGCCTGTGTTACCGCTACCTGCCCAATACCACGGTCTTGATGCGTCATGCCATGGTGGGAGGGTTGTTTGCCGCAGTCCTCACGGAGTCCGCCCAGCAACTCTTCGGCAGTCTGCTGGGGGCTTTGCCGACTTACCGACAGGTCTATGGCCCCCTGGCGGCGGTACCTCTGCTCCTCATCTGGACTTACCTGAGTTGGTGGCTGTTCCTGCTGGGGGCCTTGCTGACGGCTTCCATGCCGACAATTGATGGAGCCAGTGCTAGCATGAAGCGCAGAACAACAAGAGCAGCCAAGGAGACCCGCCGATGAAAGTCGCCGAAATTTTAAAAGTCAAAGGCTCAACCCTGTTCACAGTAGGCCCAGAGACCTTGCTGTCAGACGCAGTGATCACCATGGCCGAGAACGACATTGGATCGGTTGTGGTCATGCAGGCAGGCCGCCTAGCGGGCATGCTGACTTTTCGGGAAGTACTGCGGGTTCTCGCGGCCCGCCAGAGGGAGCAGCGGATTGGCCCCACACCGACGATGTCGGAGATTCGAGTGGGTGACGTGATGAACAAGACCCCTACACTGGCCTTGCCGGATATGTCGGTTGATGAGTTGCGTCGAGTCATGAACGACTGCGGCGAGCGCTACCTGCCGGTCATGGATAACCAGACGCTCATGGGTGTGGTCTCTTTTCACGATGTGGCCCGCGCTGTCTTGGAAGCCCAGAGCTTCGAGAACAAGATGCTCAAGGCCTATATTCGGGACTGGCCCGAGGCGCAGGCCTGATGCATATCCTTGTCTCCAACGATGACGGTTATTTTTCGCCTGGCATTGCCGCGTTGGCTCAGGCCATGGCAGAGTTTGGTCAGGTCAGCGTGGTTGCGCCTGAGGCTGATCGCAGTGGGGCCAGTAACTCACTTACCCTGGACCGGCCCCTGTATGTCAGGCAGTCAGCCAGCGGCTTTCATTACGTCAATGGCACGCCCACCGACTGTGTTCATGTGGCGGTGACCGGTTTTCTAAAGCATCGGCCTGACCTGGTGGTCTCTGGCATCAACAATGGCCAGAACGTCGCTGAGGACACGCTGTACTCAGGAACCGTGGCCGCGGCCATGGAGGGCTATTTGTTGGGCATTCCCTCAGTTGCTTTCTCGCTGGCTGACCGGGGCTTTGATCACCTAGAGACCGCGGTAGTGGTCGCCAAGCGTGTGGTGCGTGGCCTTCTGGAGCGACCGTTCTCAGAACCTCGGCTACTGAATGTCAACATCCCCAGCGTGATGCCATCGGATTTGAAGGGATTGGTGCTCAGTCGTTTGGGTCGACGGCATTTTGCGCAGCCCGTGGTCACTGCCAGTTCGCCGCGCGGCGAGACCATGTATTGGGTCGGGCCACCAGGCGGGCAGCGGGATGCTGGGCCAGGCACCGATTTTCATGCCCTGGCCAACGGTTATGCATCGGTTACGCCGCTACGAGTAGACCTGGGGGACGATCAGGCGACCGATGAGGTGGGCACTTGGCTAAGCGGCCTGCACTGAAGCCCGGCGAGCGCGCCACGCTGCCGCCGCCAACGCAGTTCACCCCCAAGTGGGGTCAGTCTGTCTCCAAACCCGCCACCAAGCCTCCCTCGAACCAGACCCTCTCCAAGGCGCCACCCAAGCGTTCGGACAACCCTGGGCTGGCCAGCGAACGTCTCCGATCGGCCATGGTTGCTCGACTGGCCAGGCAGGGCATTTCGGATGAGCAAGTGCTGCAGGCCATGAGCCAGACGCCGCGTCATCGATTTGTAGACGATGCCCTGGCGTCCCGCGCCTATGAGGACACTGCCCTGCCGATTGGTTTTCAGCAGACCATTTCCCAGCCCTATGTTGTCGCCAGATCACAGGCCTTGGCCAGGGAGTACTGTCAGGTGCCCGATGGCCCGCAGATGGCCCTGGAGGTTGGCACTGGCTGCGGCTATCAGGCGGCGGTGATGGCATTGCTGTATGCCAACGTGGTCTCGGTCGAGCGCATCGCCGGTCTCCATGAATTGGCCAGACACAATCTGTCTGGCCTGGATGTCTCCCGTCTTCGATTGGTCTTGGGCGATGGCCTGGTAGACGCCGCCGCACTTGGCCCCTTCGATGTCATCGTGCTCGCAGCGGGTATGGCTGACATCCCGGTAGATTTGTTGAGACAATTGCGATTGGGTGGTGTCATGGTGGCCCCATTGGGTCAGCCAGAGCAGCGTCTAAAGGTGGTCCGTCGATCATTGGATCCTTTTGCGCAGCAACCTTTTCAGACGTTTGAATTCGAGTCCGTAGCCTTTGTTCCGATTCTGCGGGGCATTCAGAACTGATGCAAAACAACAAAACGCTCCTTCGCTTTTCTGCTGCTGTGCTCTGCCTTCTTTTGGTGGGTTGTGCCCAAAAGGGGCGAATAGCCCCTGTGGAGTCTAGGTCGGTCACGGTGGATCCAGATTTGGAACAGCAGTCCGCCAGTGGCATGCGTCTGCTCAACCCTGGCCCTGTGCCCGATGGCTTTTATCGCGTCAAGCGTGGCGATACTCTGGCCGGAATCGCGCTGGAGCATGGTTTGGATTGGCGTGAGATGGCGCAGTGGAATCAGATCAGTGACCCCAATTTGATTGACGTAGGTCAGTTGTTACGCATTCGCGATCCCAAGCTGAGACTACCCTCTAAAAAACCGGCCTCTGGGCCTCAGTTGGCCCAGTCGCAGGCGAATCAGCCCGCCATGGCCCCATCTACCGCTAGCAAGCCAGGTGACATGGGTGTTAACTCAGCAGCACCAGCCTCAGCACAGACTGGCCCCACAATGACCGGATGGCGCTGGCCATCCAATGGTCAGGTGGTCTCCCAATTCTCAGAGGGTGGACGCAAGGGGATTGCGATTGCCGGAGCGCCAGGGGAGGCAATCCATGCGGCTGAGGCTGGCAAGGTGGTCTATGCAGGCAATGGATTGCGTGGCTATGGCAACCTGGTTATCGTCAAGCACGACGGTGATCTGCTATCGGCCTATGCCCACAACCGCAGCATCCTGGTCAAAGAGGGGCAGTTGGTCAAGCGCGGCCAGCAGATTGCCGAGCTGGGCATGACGGACGCTGAGAAACCCATGCTGCACTTTGAGATCCGCAAGGCTGGTAAGCCCGTGGACCCCTTGGCTTATCTTCCCAATCGCTAATCTTCGCAAGATGACCCCGACACTTGTTTTTGACCTGGAAACTGTTCCTGACGTCGCCGGTTTGCGCAGACTGGGCCTGATTACCCGGGAGGTGTCAGAGGCGGATGGCGTGGCGGCGCTCATGGCCGAACGCGAGGCAGCGGGGCAGTCGACGTTCTTGCCACACCACCTGCACCGTGTCTGGATGGTCGGCTGCGCCTTCCGAGATGCCGATGGCTTTCGGGTTCGATGCCTAGGTGATGGTTATGGCATCGGCGATGCCGACGAGGCAACCCGGATTCGACAGTTCTTCGGCATCATCGAACGACACACCCCACAACTGGTGAGCTGGAATGGCAGTGGGTTTGATGCCCCGGTGCTGCATTACCGTTCGATGGTCCACGGCTTGGCTACACCAACGTATTGGGATCAGGGTGACCTGAACCGCGATTTCAAATTCAACAATTACCTGAGTCGTTATCACCACAGACACCTGGATTTAATGGATGTCCTGGCCAACTTCACCGGCCGAGCCAACGCCCCACTCGATGCCATGAGCCAGCTCTGTGGTCTGCCTGGCAAGCTTGGTGAGGATGGGGCCAAGGTCTGGGATGCCTACCTGGGGGGACGGGCCGAGTCGGTTGCCGCTTACTGTGAAACCGACGTGGTCAACACCTACCTGCTCTATCTGCGGTTTCGATTGATGCGTGGCGAGCTCTCGGCCACCAGTTACCAACAGGAATGTGATCTGGTTCGTGAGAGTCTGAGTCAGCTGGTTGGTGATGCCAAGAGCCCCCTCCAGGGTGGCCATTGGCAGAAGTTTTTGGCGGCCTGGTCAGACCAGAAGGTCAGCTGAGATGGGCCGACGCACCATGGGCGTGCCTCGCGCGCAGCGGGTCATGACCAACCTCACCATTGAGTCTGTTGATCTGGAAGGTCAGGGTGTCGCCCATGCCGAGGGCAAGGTCATCTTTGTGGCGGGCGCCCTGACCGGTGAGCGGGTGGATGTGGAGGTGATGCGAGAGCAGCCGCGTTACGCCAAGGCCAAGGCCGTTCATTGGCACCGAGAATCGTCAGACCGCGTGCGGCCACGCTGTCCTCACTTTGGTGTCTGTGGGGGCTGCTCCATGCAGCATGCCACCAATGAGGCGCAGATCGCCATCAAGCAACGCGCTTTGGAAGACGCCCTCTGGCACATCGGCCAGATCAGACCACTCACCATCTTGTCCCCGCTGCGAGGACCTTCATTCGGCTATCGCAGTCGAGCCCGTTTGTCGGTGCGCTGGGTCGATAAAAAGGATCAGTTGCTCATTGGCTTTAGAGAAAAGGGCACCTGGCATGTGGCCCTGATGGACAGTTGCGAAGTGTTGCTACCCAAGGTATCGGCGCTGCTGCCACACTTCAACCGGCTGATCAGCAGCCTGTCGGTGGTTCGAGGCATCCCACAGCTGGAAGTGGCCGTTGGCGACAACACCCAGGTCTACGTCATGCGCCACCTGAGCCCACTGACCGAAGACGACCTGGAGAAATGCAGGGCCTTTGAGCAGCAGTGGCATGTTCAGATCTGGCTGCAGCCCAAGGGGCCTGCCACCGCAGCCCCAATCAGTCCAGGCCAGCCAACCCTCACCTACGCGCTGCCCGAGTTTGATCTGTCCATGCCGTTCTCACCGGTGGATTTCACCCAGGTGAACTTTCCCATCAACCGCGTGTTGGTCAAGAGGGCGATTGACTTGCTCGATGTTCAGTCTCATCACCGAGTGGCCGACTTCTTTTGTGGCCTGGGTAACTTTAGCCTGGCCCTGGCCCGTCGGGCCCGGGAGGTGGTGGGCATTGAAGGCAGCCAGGCCCTGACCGATCAGGCCATGGCCAATGCCAGGGTACATGGCCTGGGCGAGCGAATGTCGTTTAGTCGATTGGATCTCTTTCGAGTGGATCGCACTTGGCTGGATGCGTTGGGCTCCTTTGATCGGGTGTTGATCGATCCACCGCGAGAGGGCGCACAGGCTTTGTCAGAGGCCTTGGCCAATCAGTCGCTCGATGGCCAGGGCCCCAGTCGGATCGTCATGGTCTCGTGCAATCCCGCCACCCTGGCAAGGGATGCTGCGATCCTGGTCCACCAAGGTCGTTACCAACTGAGCCAGGCGGGGGCCGTCAACATGTTTCCACAGACCGCTCACGTTGAATCGATTGCAGTCTTTGATCGGCTGCCTCCAATGACCGCTCCAATGACAAACGCCCTCTAGAGGAGGGCGTTTGCAGGATGGGATCGCTTGGTCGCGATCCCTGAAGTGACGGACTTCTCCTTATTCGCGGTTGCCGCCAAAGAGCGACATCAGCAGGACCAACAGGTTGCTGAAGATGTTGTAGATGTTGAGGTAGACGGCCAGCGTGGCACTGATGTAGTTGGTTTCGCCGCCATTGACCACACGCTGCAGATCCACCAGCAGAAAGATCGAGAAGATCGCCAGGGCCAGTACGGACACCGTGAGCATGAGGGCAGGCATCTGCAGCCAGATGTTGGCCACGGAGGCCACGAGCAGGATGATGACGCCAATGAACAGGAATTTGCTCATGCCCGAGAGGTCGCGTTTGATGGCGGTGGACAGGCTGGCCATGGCGAAAAAGATCACGCCGGTGCCGCCTGCAGCGACGCCAATCAACTGGGCGCCATTGCTCATGCCCATGGCAAAGCCAACGAGGCGGGAGAGCATGAGGCCCATGAAGAAGGTGAAGCCGAGCAGCAAGAACACCCCGGTGGCACTGTGCTTGGTTTTTTCGATCGCGTAAAAGAAGCCAAAGGCGACACCCAAGAAGAGCAGGGTAGACAGCAGGGGGCTGCCCGCCAGGAAAGAGAATCCCATGACGGTTCCAAGCCAGGCGCCCAACACAGTGGGAACCATGGTGGCAGCCAGCATCCAGTAGGTGTTGCGCAGGACGCGGTTCTGGGTCGCGGCATCCAGGTGGCCGGAGCGGCCCGTGGTGCCGACTTGGTTAAACGATGGAAACATGGTCTTTTATCTCCTTTAGAAAGACTCACCGGCTATAATTGAGGACTTTCCGTTACAAATCAAGCTGTTTAGCGTGATTTAGCCTGGTTTGAAACGGGTATTGCCTGAACCCCTTAGATGGGGTTTCGGTCAAAAAATTCAACTCCACCAGAGTTTTTGTAGCAGACCCTTGTTTTTGAATTGTTTCGCCAATTGGCAAGAAAGAAAGTGAAATCATGGCCGTAGAACGCACCCTGTCGATCATCAAACCCGATGCCGTTGCCAAGAACGTTATTGGACAAATCTATGCCCGCTTCGAAAAAGCCGGCCTGAAGATCATTGCCGCCCAAATGCGTCACCTGTCGCGCGGCGAGGCCGAGGCCTTCTATGCGGTTCACAAAGAGCGCCCCTTCTTCAAAGACCTGGTCGACTTCATGGTCTCTGGTCCGGTCATGATTCAGGTTCTCGAGGGCGACAACGCCATCGCCAAGAATCGAGATCTGATGGGCGCCACCGACCCCAAGAAGGCCGAGCCCGGCACCATCCGTGCTGACTTTGCTGACAGCATCGATGCCAACGCTGTTCATGGCTCTGATGGCCCCGACACCGCCCGCCAAGAAGTGTCGTTCTTCTTCGCTGGTCTGGCCGTCTACAGCCGCTAATCGCGGCCGGCGGGAGCGTCGTCTTTCCAGACACCACGACCAGCATGCAGACCGTTGTGGGCGATCCCGCCAAAACCAATCTCCTGTCGTTTGAACCAGCTGCCCTGACCGACTGGGTGGCTGGTATTGGACAAAAGCCGTTCCGGGCCAAGCAGCTGCTCAAATGGCTGCACCAACGCACGGCCACCGACTTTTCGGTGATGACCGACTTGGCCAAGGACTTTAGGGTCGAGCTGGAATCCTTAGCCTGTATCCAGACCCTGCCCATACTCAAAGACCATCTGTCTGCCGACGGCACCCGTAAGTGGCTGCTGGATGCCGGACAGAACAATGCGATTGAGACGGTCTTCATCCCTGAGGATGACCGCGGCACGCTGTGTGTCTCGTCTCAGGCGGGTTGCACGGTGGCCTGTCGGTTTTGTTCAACGGGACACCAGGGCTTTGCCCGCAACCTCACCACCGACGAGATCATTGGCCAGTTGCACATGGCCAACCGGCTGCTTGATACGCCGGTGACCAATGTGGTCATGATGGGCATGGGTGAGCCCTTGCTCAATTTCGATGCCGTCGTGCCGGCTCTGCGGCTCATGCTCGATGACAATGCCTATGGTTTGTCCAGGCGCCGGGTCACGGTCTCGACCTCTGGTGTGGTGCCCATGATGGATCGACTGGCTCAGGCCTGTCCGGTCGCATTGGCGGTCTCATTGCATGCGCCCACTGACGCGCTGCGCGACGATCTGGTACCCATCAACAAAAAGTATCCGCTGGCCGAACTCATGGCGGCCTGCCGTCGTTACCTGCAGGTGGCACCTCGCGACTTCATCACTTTTGAGTACGTCATGCTCGATGGGGTCAACGACCAGCCAGAGCAGGCCTGGGCCCTGATTGATCTGGTGCGCAGTCACGACGTCTACTGCAAGTTCAACCTCATTCCGTTTAACCCATTTCCACAGTCGGGGCTCAAGGCCTCGCCGCGATCCACCATCCGCCAGTTCGCCACCATCTTGTCGGATGCTGGCATCGTGACCACCATCCGCAAGACCCGAGGCGATGACATCGATGCCGCCTGTGGTCAGCTCGCGGGTGAGATCAAGGACAAGACACAGATCAGTGGGCGCATGGCTGCGCAGCGCCAAGAACAACCCGTGCGTTTTCAATCCCGAGGTCGACCATGACGATTGATCCAGGCCCCATGCCCTGCGGTAGCTTGCCGCGCCGACAGACCCATGGTGTTCGTGTTCAGTGGGCCGACAAGCTGGTTCAGATTGGCGGGGGTGCACCAGTGGTGGTGCAATCCATGACCAACACGGACACGGCCGATGCGGTGGCCACGGCCATCCAAGTCCGTGACCTGGCCTTTGCTGGCTCTGAGATGGTCCGCATCACGGTCAACACCCCCGAAGCAGCCCGCGAGGTGGTCGCGATCCGCGAGCAGCTCGACAAGATGAACTGTACGGTGCCACTGGTGGGCGACTTTCACTTCAATGGCCACAAGCTGTTGACCGAGGTCCCCGATTGCGGGCTGGCTCTGTCCAAGTACCGCATAAATCCGGGCAACGTGGGCAAAGGCCAAAAGCGCGACCAGCAATTCGGCGCCATGATCGAGATGGCCATGAAGAACAAACGACCCGTGCGCATCGGGGTGAACTGGGGCAGCTTAGATCAGGCCCTGCTGGCCCGTCTCATGGACGAAAATGCCTCGCGCAGTCAGCCCTGGGATGCCCAGGCGGTGATGCGTGAGGCCTTGGTGACCTCTGCCATCGAGAGCGCCCAACAGGCCATGGACTGGGGCTTGGCAGCCGATCAGATTGTCTTGTCGGCGAAGGTCTCTGGCGTTCAGGATTTGATCGCCGTTTACCGCGAACTGGCCAAGCGGTCTGAGCATCCCTTGCACCTGGGCTTGACCGAGGCCGGCATGGGCAGCAAGGGCATCGTCAGTTCCACCGCGGCCATGTCCGTTCTGCTGCAAGAGGGCATTGGCGACACCATTCGCGTATCCCTCACCCCGGAACCGGGTGGTGACCGTCGCAAAGAGGTGGTCGTGGCCCAAGAGATGCTGCAGGTCATGGGGCTGCGTGCCTTTACCCCGCTGGTCATTGCCTGTCCGGGATGCGGTCGCACGACATCCACCTTTTTCCAGGAATTGGCTGACAAGGTGCAGACCTATCTGCGCGAGCAGATGCCCATCTGGCGCAGCCAGTACCCCGGTGTGGAGTCTATGAACGTGGCCGTCATGGGCTGCGTGGTCAATGGCCCCGGCGAGAGTAAGCACGCTGACATCGGCATCAGCCTGCCAGGTACCGGTGAGCAGCCGGTGGCACCGGTTTACATTGATGGCCAGAAAGGCCCCACCCTAAAGGGCGATCGCATCGCCGAAGAATTTCAAGCCTTGCTCGGCCAGTACGTTGAGCAGCGCTACGGCCGTCGGGCCTGATTAGTCTTTAAGACCAAAGAAGAGCATGGACAAAATTGTTGGTGTAAAGGGAATGAATGACCTGCTGCCCCCGCAGTCGGCCATTTGGGAGTCGGTTGAGCAGCAGGTGTCTGAAGTCTTTCGGGCTTATGGCTACGCCGGCATCCGTACGCCCATCGTGGAGCCGACGGCCTTGTTCATTCGCGGGATTGGTGAGGTGACAGACATCGTCGAGAAAGAGATGTACTCCTTTACCGACGCGCTCAATGGCGAGCAACTCACCCTGCGTCCTGAGAACACCGCTGCGGTGGTGCGCGCCTGCATCGAGCACAATCTGCTCTACGACGGTCCTCGACGCCTCTGGTACCTGGGCCCCATGTTCCGGCATGAGCGGCCACAAAAAGGGCGCTACCGACAGTTTCACCAGTTTGGCGTAGAGGCGTTGGGCTATGGCCAGCCGGCTGTCGATGCCGAACAGCTGCTCATGATCTGGCGGCTCTGGGAGACCCTGGGCCTTGCGGTCGCCGATCGTCCGCAGTTGCAGCTGAACTCCTTGGGTGATCTGTCTGAGCGGCTCGCCCATCGACAGGCCCTGGTGGACTATTTTTCTGCGGCCAAGGATCGTCTGGATGCCGATAGCCAGCGCCGTCTTCAGACCAACCCTTTGCGGATTCTGGACAGCAAGAACCCTGACATGGCCGGGCTCATTGCTGGGGCACCCAAGCTGTCATCGTTCTTGGGGAAGGCCTCTCTTGCCCATCAGGATGCGGTCTGCCAGGCGTTGACCGTTGCCGGTGTCCCGTTCCAAATGAACGATCGCCTGGTTCGCGGCCTGGATTACTACAACCTGACCGTCTTTGAGTGGGTCACCGATCGACTGGGTGCCCAGGGCACAGTCTGTGGCGGCGGCCGTTACGACAGCCTGGTGGAGCAGATGGGTGGCAAACCCGCTCCGGCTTGTGGCTTTGCCATTGGTGTGGAGCGTCTGATCGCCTTGCTAGAAGAGGTGGCGCCGGTGACGCCGGGGCCTGGTGTGGATGTCTATTTGGCCCACTTCGGCGATAACAGTGAGCCTGCTGCACTGACCGCTGCAGAGATCCTGCGTAGTCAGGGGTTGAGGGTGGCCATGCACAGTGGTGCGGCGAGCATCAAGTCTCAAATGAAAAAGGCCGATGGCAGTGGAGCCTGGCTGGCGGCTATTCAGGGTGACGATGAGCGACAGGCGGGTACGATGGTGCTCAAGGCCCTGCGCGGCCCCGATCCCAGCAAGGCCGTTCAACAGACCGTGTCACTGGCCCAAGCGGGTATGGTGGCCAGGCAGATGATTCAAGAGCAAAGGACTCATTCAGGTGCGTGAAGATTTAGAACAGCAAGAACAACTCGATGCCCTTAAAGGCTTCTGGCATGACAACCGGTGGTGGATTCTGGGGTTGCTGGTGGTCATTTTTGGAAGTTGGGCTGGCTGGGCCGGCTGGCAGGCCTATACCGCCAGTCAGGCTCGTGCAGCCAATCAGGCGTATGGGCCTTTTGAGCGTGCCTTGGCCGATCAGAACCTGCAGGCAGCCGCTGCGGCCGCCAAGGTCTTGTTTGAGCAGCATGGCAGTTCGGCCCAGGCCGACATGGCTGGTCTGCAACTGGCCAAGCTTCAGCATGGTGCTGGTGAGTTCGAGCCTGCGCTGGCGTCCTTGGCCAAGGTCATGGCCTCCAAAGATCCGGTGATGGCCTGGACTGCGCGTCTGCGTGCCGCAGCGATTCGCATCGATTTAAATCAGTTTGACCAGGCCTTGGCTGTTTTGGCCGATACACCGCCAGCATCCTTCGAGCCGGATGTGCTCGATCGTCGCGGCGACATTTACGCCCTGATGAATCGCAACGAGGAGGCCAGTGCAGCCTGGAGTGCTGCCAAATCGAAGCCTGGCATTGGCAACGCATTGACGGCCCTACTGGACCGTAAGCTGGCGGCATTGGGTGCCCAGGCTGCACCCGCGCGATAGTTCTTTGACGTCCTTCTGACGAAAGCTCTCCATGAATGTTCACCACCTGCCCCAGTCTTCATTGCTCTTAGCCGGTCTGCGGACGCGGGCTCTCACGGCCAGCCTGTTGATGGTCAGTCTCATGGGCCTGTCCGCCTGTTCATCGTCGGGACCCAAGCCGGCCAAGTTGGAGTCTTTTACTCCAACGCTGGACCTCAAGGCCAAGTGGACGGTTTCAATAGACCGTCTGCCGACTGTATCCATGGGGCAGGGACCTTTTGCCCCCGCCGTATCTGGTGGTTTGGTGGTCGTGGCAGGCCCCAAGGGCCAGGTCTCGGGCTTCAAGCTGGAGAGCGGTTCTCTGGTTTTTGAGCAGAACCTCAAAACCGAATTGGCTGCTGGCGTTGGCTCTGGGGCTGGTCTCGGCGCGGGGCTGTTTGCTGTGGTCACCACGGGTGGTGAGTTGGTATTGATCGATGCCAAGGGAGGCGTTCGCTGGCGTGTGGCCATGGGCGGCGTCTCCAATGAGCGTCCAGTGATCGCTGGGGGCTCTGTCTTGGTTCGTCTCGCCGACAACCGTGTGGCAGCGTTCTCCCAAGAGACCGGTGCCAGACGTTGGGTGATTCAGCGCACCCTGCCCACTCTGGTGCTCCACGGGCAGTCGGGTCTGAAGACAGCCGCCGATGTTGCCGTTGAGTCCAGTTCGGATCAATTGGGGGCGGTTGACCTGGTCGTTGGATTGCCTGGTGCGCGACTCTTGTGGCTCAACGCGACCAATGGTGCTGTTCGGTGGGAAACCACGGTGGTCACACCACGGGGCAGCAACGAGGTGGAGCGCCTCTCGGATCTGCTGGGCGAGGCATCGGTTGTGTCTGACTCAGTCTGCGTGGCCGCCTATCAAAACCAAATCTCCTGTCACGAGGTCGGTACCGGCCGGGCCAAGTGGACCCAGCGACTCGATGTCAGTCAGCCCGTCGCAGCCGATCAGACCCTGGTGATTGGTGTCGAGGCCAACAGCCGTGTTCACGCCTTCGACCGCCTGACTGGCGAGAAGCGTTGGTCCCAGTTGGGCCTCTTCCTGCGGGGCGCCACCGAGGCGGTCAGCTTTGACCGTGCCATTTGGTTGGCGGATCAGGATGGCTACCTGCATGGCCTGTCTCGTGACAATGGTCAATTTGTAGCCCGTGTCAGTCTGCCTGGCGGCAAGCCGGCCGGTCGCATGCTGGTCACCCGGGAGGGCTTGTTGGTTCAGACCCAGTCTGGTCGCCTGATGCTGATGACCGCCAGCACCCCGGCCAAATAGCCTTGGTCGCCAAACCCGTCGTTGCTCTGGTGGGACGGCCCAATGTGGGCAAGTCCACCTTGTTCAATCGGCTGACCCGTTCACGCGATGCCCTGGTTGCTGACCTGCCCGGACTGACCCGTGATCGCCACTATGGCGAGGGCCGTCTCGGTCCGCGTCCGTTTCTGGTGGTGGACACCGGTGGCTTTGAGCCTGTTGTCAAAGAGGGCATTCTGGCCCAAATGGCCCGACAGACCCTTGCTGCTGTTGATGAATGCGATGTGGTGATTTTTCTGGTGGATGGCCGACTGGGCGTCACGCCACAAGATTTACAGATTGCCCAGCAGCTTCGACGCACCGGCCGCCCCTGCCTGTTGGCGGTCAACAAGCTTGAAGGCCTGACAGGGGAGGGGCGCACAGGGGAGTTCTACGAACTAGGACTCGGCGAGCCATACGCGATCTCCAGCGCCCATGGCGATGGTGTTTACAGCCTGATCGAGATGGCTCTGGCTCAGGTGCCGCAGCCAGAATCAAGTCAACATTCAGATGAGGATGAGGCCCTGCAGGAGGATGGCCTGCCCAAGGCTGGTCTGCGCGTTGCCATTGTCGGACGACCCAATGTCGGTAAATCCACTCTGATCAACAGCCTCTTGGGTGAGGAGCGTGTGATTGCCTTTGACATGCCCGGCACCACCCGCGATGCGATCGAGGTGCCCTTTGAGCGCAACGGGGTCCGATATCGGTTGATTGACACGGCTGGCCTGCGACGCAAGGGCAAGGTCTTTGAGGCCGTGGAGAAGTTTTCAGTCATCAAGACCCTGCAGGCGATTTCCGACGCCCATGTGGTGGTGTTGTTACTCGATGCGCAGCAAGACATCTCGGACCAGGATGCCCACATCGCGGGGTTTGTGACCGAGTCGGGGCGGGCCCTGGTGGTGGGTATCAACAAGTGGGACGGCTTAGACGTCATCGCGCGCGATGAGGTCAAACGGCAGATCGCCCGAAAACTGCCTTTTATCGGCTGGGCCAGATTCCACCACTTGTCGGCCCTCAAGGGGCATGGGATCGACAGTCTGATGCGCTCGGTCTTGGCCGCCTACGCGGCTGCTACCCGTAAGCTGTCTACGCCCAAGCTCACTCGGGCGCTTCGTGAGGCCGTGGAGCGTCAGCAGCCCCCCCGAAAAGGGCCAATTCGTCCCAAGCTGCGGTATGCCCACCAGGGTGGTCAGAACCCGCCCATTGTGGTGGTTCATGGGAACTCGCTGGATCACGTCAGCGATGTCTACAAGCGTTACCTAGAGGCCCAGTTCAGGACCAAATTCGACCTGGAGGGGACGCCCCTGCGGATTGAGTGGAAGGTCTCAAAGAACCCTTACGCACCGGCGGAATGATCACCCGATGGCGTGACGTTAGGGAACCGTCACGCTATAGTGATGTCTGACCCAAAAACAACTACAAACGGAGTGCGGTTCATGTCTCAAGCCAAAGGTCAGGCCCTTCAAGATCCCTTTCTAAATATTCTGCGTCGCGAGCACGTCTCGGTCTCGGTTTATCTGGTCAACGGCATTAAGCTTCAGGGCCACATCGAGTCCTTTGACCAGTACGTGGTGCTGCTTAAAAACACCGTGACTCAAATGGTTTATAAGCACGCCATATCCACCATCGTGCCCGCCCGGGCCGTGAATTTCTCGCTCGAAGAAGACGCGAGCTAATTCGGAGTTCTTCTGAGCGACCTCGGCAGTTTTAGTAGTTCGGTCGCCGCGCAGGCCGCGGCCGCTCGAAACCCCAGAACCCTTATCGTTGCGCTGGAGATTGGCCGACAACGGGCTGATCTCGAGGAAATCTCCTCCTTGGCGACCGCCGCTGGCGCCCGTGTTCAGACCATGATCACCGGTCGTCGCGACCGACCAGATCCCGCCCTGTTTGTGGGTTCGGGCAAGGCGGAGGAGATTAAGCAGGCCTGCGAGGCGTATGGCATTGAACTGGTCATCTTCGATCATGAACTCTCTGCCGCCCAGCAGCGAAACCTCAGCAGACTCATTGGACGGCGGGTGATTGACCGGGTGGCTCTGATCCTGGATATCTTTGCCCTCCGAGCCACGACCCACGAGGGCAAACTGCAGGTGGAGTTGGCCCAGTTGGATTACCTGTCAGCCAGGCTGGTCAGGGGCTGGACTCACCTGGAGCGACAGCGTGGCGGTATTGGCCTGCGTGGCCCGGGTGAGACCCAGCTCGAGACTGACCGCCGACTGATCGGCCAACGGGTCAAGCAGCTCAAGCAGAGGCTGGCCAATTTGGCCAAACAGCGGGTTAATCGCCGTCGGGCTCGCAGCCGGTCGGGCACGCTCAATGTCTCGTTGGTCGGCTACACCAATGCGGGCAAGTCTTCGCTCTTCAATGCCCTGACCCACGCCGGTGTGTGGGCCGCCGACCAGCTTTTTGCGACGCTCGACACCACCAGCCGCCGGGTATTTCTGGCACCGGACCAATTCATGGTGCTCAGTGACACGGTGGGCTTTATTCGAGATTTGCCTCATACCCTGGTGGAGGCCTTTCAGTCCACCTTGTCAGAGGCCGCGCAGGCTGATCTGCTCTTGCACGTGATCGATGCGGCAGACCCGGAGCGGGATCTCCGCCAGGCAGCGGTTCACCAGGTTTTGAAGGAGGTCGGCGCTGCGGACGTACCATGCATCGAGGTCTTCAATAAAATAGACCTCGTCGGCCTGCCCCCCCGGCTGGAGCGGGACGCCCATGGTAGGATCCATCGCGTCTGGGTTAGCGCAGCCCGGGGCCAGGGTTTAGATCTGGTTCGGCAGGCGGTGGCTGGTCATGGTTGGCCTGACCTGTCTGCGGACGAACCAGCTTTTCAGTCCGGCCATGCGGAACCTCTGTCCACCCCAGTAGTCCACCCCTAAGACTTACTATGCACATCATCCGCTCAACAACACTCCTCATCAGTCCCATGATTAGACGTCTTAGAGGCCTGCTTTCCATCGGCGACCCGCGCTGGGGCAAGGGCCAAGAGCCCTCTGATTCGGGCGCCAAGCCCGGTCAGCCCAACTCAGAATCCAACGGGCCATCCAACGAGTCCGGTCAGGACCGCCCGCAGCAAGGCAGGCCCTCGGGTGCCGGTGACCGCCGTGACCGTCAGGGCGAGCCCCCCGATTTGGACGAGGTCTGGCGCGACTTTAATCGCAAACTCGGGGGGTTGTTCTCTGGCAAGAAAAAGCCCAATAACCCCTGGGCCAACCAGAACCGCGGCAACAATGGTGGCAACGGCGGTGGCGGCGGTGGCGGTGGCAAGGGCCCAGGCATGCCCAACATCAGAGTGACGGGCGGCTTGCTCGGCGTTGGTCTGGTGGGGCTACTCGTGCTTTGGTTGGCCTCAGGCTTTTACATTGTCCAGGAGGGCCAGACCAGCCTGGTGCTGCGGTTTGGTGAGTACAAGTACGCCTCCGGCGCTGGCTTTAAATGGCGGCTGCCCTACCCCATCGAGTCCCATGAGGTGGTGAACATTGCCCAGTTGCGTCAGGCCACGGTCGGCTTCCGTGGTGAGCGCAGCGGTCAGAGCCGAGACTCGCTCATGCTGACCAAAGACGAGAACATGATCGACATGCAGTTTGCGGTTCAGTATCGCGTCGGTCGCCCAGAGGAGTACCTGTTCAACAACGTACGCCCCGATGACATCGTCACCCAGGCCGCCGAGACCGCCATGCGAGAGGTCGTTGGTCGCAGCTTGAGCGACGCCGTGCTCTACGAAAACAAAGAGGCCATCGGCCGCGAGGCCCTGCAGATTACCCAGCGGATTACCGACCGCTATGGGGCTGGCCTCACCATCGTTAACATCACCATCCAAAACGTTCAGCCACCTGAGGAGGTGCAGGCGGCTTTCAGTGATGCCATCAAGGCTGCTCAAGACGCCGAGCGGGTTAAGAACGAGGGGCAGGCCTATGCCAACGACGTGATCCCGCGAGCCCGAGGTGCTGCAGACCGCCTCATGGAGGAGGCCGAGGGCTATCGCGAGCGTGTCGTGGCTCAGGCCCAGGGTGATGCCGAGCGTTTCTCTCGGATCAATGCTGAGTACAGCAAGGCACCTGCGGTGACCCGTGAGCGGATGTACCTGGAGACCATGCAACAAGTCTTCACCAATGTCAGCAAGGTCATGGTCGAGTCGCGCAACAACAGCAACCTGCTCTACCTGCCGTTGGACAAGATCATGTCTCAGACCAGCCAGCAGGCTCAGCAGGCCGCCACCGCTGCGGTGGATGCCGGCACGACGGCCACTGCCAATCCTGCTGCACAGCCCGCCACTCAGCCGGCGCCGGCAGCCAAGCCCGCGGCGGGTGCTCCTCGTCCCGCGGCTGATAATCAGGGTGTCATCCCCAGCCTGCGTGACCGCTTTCGGGAGTCCAGATAAATGAACCGAGTCTTTGCCGCCCTGTCGGCCATCTTGGCCCTGGTCATGGTGACCAGCGCCTGCGTCTTTGTGGTGGATCAGCGCCAGTACGCGCTGGTCTTTGCCTTGGGTGAGCTGAAACAGGTCATCGACAAGCCGGGCCTGCATTTCAAGCTGCCGCCACCATTCCAGAATGTCATCTTTGTTGAAAAACGCATCCTGACCATTGATACGCCGGATGCCGATCGCTTCATTACCAGCGAGAAAAAGAACGTGGTGGTCGACACTTACGTCAAGTGGCGTGTCGAGGACCCCAAGGTCTTTTACACCTCGGTGGCCGGTCGGTTGGCCAGTGCCGAGGACAGGATCTCCCGGGCCTTGCGCGATGGCTTGAACAACGAGATCGCCACCCGAACGGTCAATGACGTGGTCTCCGGAGCGCGTGAGAAGGTCATGGAGGGCATCCTGAAAAGGGTGTCCGAGGACGCCAAGCAGATCGGGGTACAGATTGTGGACGTCCGCCTACGACGGGTCGATTT
>JBEDMQ010000043.1:0-8056 GCA_041171045.1 Pseudomonadota bacterium | reverse complement strand
CTCCTGGGCCACCTGGTGGACCTGGGCCGCATTCTTGAAGGTCACGATGCCAGAGAGAGAGACCAGAAAGTTCAGGTCAACCGCCTGTCTGGCGACATCAATACTCTCTGTAAAACAATGCATTACACCGCCAACCTCATCCGCTTTCTCTTCCTTGAGGATCCGAATGGTATCGGCCGGGGCCTCGCGGGTGTGAATGATCAGCGGCTTGCCCAGCTCTCGAGCCGCGCGGATGTGGACCCGAAACCGCTCGCGCTGCCAGTCCAGATCCCCCTTGAGTCGGAAGTAATCCAGACCGGTCTCACCGACAGCGACCACCTTGGCATCCTGGCCACGTCGAACCAATTCGGCAACGCTGGGCTCGACCTCATCCTCGTAGTCCGGATGAACCCCCACAGAACAGACCAGAAAGTCATGGGCCTTGGCGATCCCCAGCACCTGGTCGGCCTCCTGCAGGGTGGTGCAGACGTTCAGGGCCCGCCGAACACCGGCAGCCCGCATGCGGGCCAGGACCTCATCGGTCTGCTCGCGCAGCCCCTCGTAGTTCAGGTGACAGTGTGAATCGGCAAACTCAAGCATAGAAAACCCGTTGTAGATGACCAAAGATAGACTCAAAGACCAGCCTGGGGTTCAGCGGATGGTCCGCTGACCGGGTCATGCCCTGCAGCACCGAGAGTTGATGGGCCAGGCGCAGATCCCCGCCAGGCAGTCGGCCCAGGCTCTGGGCCTGACGACTCAGATCGGGCGCGCAGTCCGCAAAGACCTTGGGGGGCAGGCCCAGACTCACCCGCTGCAGATCCGTCAGCCAGAACTGGCAGTGTTCCAACACCTCTCGGACATCCGCCTTGCCAGCGGTCTGGGCCCAGCCCAGTGGATCGGCGCGGTCGGCCTGCCGGAGCATGGGCAGCAGCCAGCCGCCTACCCCACTGGCCTGCAAAACCTGCTGGGCCACCAGCCCGGCATCCAGGTGCAGGTGCAGCCGTCGGCATCGGGACAAGATGGTCTTGGGCACGCCCTCGAGCCGGTCGGCAAACAGGACAAATCGAAGGCCGTCGGCGGGTTCTTCCAGCGTCTTGAGCAAGGCATTGGCAGCGGCAAAGTTCATGTCGGCCACCGGGCCCAAGACCACGTAACGCCGGCCGCCTCGGTGGGAACTGACCTGGGCAAAGGTGGCCAGGCCGCGAATCTGATCAATCCGAATCTCTTTGCTCGCCTTTTTGTCACTGTCGGTCGAGCCACCACCGCCCTCTCCCATCGCCTCGAGTGCTTCGCCAGACGAGGCAGCCCCCTCCTCCTCGTTGGCATCAGACTGCACCACCCGCAGGTCGGGGTGCTGCCCCTGAGAGACCCAGCCACAGCTCGGACAACTGCCGCAGGCCGATCCGTCCGGCAGAGGCGACTCACACAAATCGGCTGCCGCCCATTCCAGGGCAAAGCCCAGCAGGTCGGCATTCGGGGGACCCGAGATGAGCAAGGCCGATGCCGGTCGTTGGCGCACGGTCTCGGACTGATCCCACCAGGTTTTAAACCACGATAAATCGTTTTTAATCATGGTCTTGAAAGAATATCTTTGAGTCTTTTCTGTATCGATTCGATGGGCTGTTCGGCATCCACCCAATGCACCGTCTTGGGGTCGCGACGGGCCGCGGCCCGCTGATAGCCCATGCGAACCCGCTCGAAGAAGGCCACGTCTTCCAGTTCGAATCGATCGAGTGCCTGGACCTGGGCATCGCGCTTGGCGCGACGTTGGGCGGCGACACTGGCCGGCAAATCAAAGTAAATCACCAGATCCGGACCGCGTCCGCCGGCCTCGACGGACTGAGACAGCTGCTCGAGCAGGCCATCGTCTACCCCACGACCACCCCCCTGGTAGGCCCAGCTGGAATCCAGGTAGCGGTCACAGAGCACCGCCCGACCCCGCCTAAGCGCCGGCCAGACCGTCTGCAGCAGGTGGTCCCGACGGGCTGCGAAAACGCTCAGGCACTCGGTCAGTCCATCCATGGGACTGTGGAGCACCAGCTCCCGCATGGACTCTGCCAAGGGCGATCCGCCTGGTTCCCGGGTCAGGGTGACCTGGAAGCCACGGCTGGCCAGGCATTGCTGAATAAAGGGCAGGTGGGTGCTCTTGCCAGAGCCATCGATGCCCTCCACCACCACAAACCATCCGGCCATGGGTGTCTTGAGTGGTTCTTGCATGGGCCTTATCGTCTCACGGTTTTCTGGCGACTCACCATGCGCTGCTGAACAGGGGGCCGGTCCTCCTCAGGGGGCGACAGTGCCACCGGGCCATTGTCCAGGCGAGGGGGCTCAGGGCCCTTCTTCAACTGATAGAAACGGACCGCCTGGTTGTGCTGGCGAAGGCTATGGCTGAAATAGGATCGCCCATCGCCCATGGCCACGAAGTAGCGCCAGGATCCGGCCGCCGGGGTCATCGCCGCCACGATGGCGGCCCGACCGGGGTTGGCAATCGGGGTTGGCGGCAGGCCGGCGATCACATAGGTGTTGTAGACCGATGGGTGACGAAGATCCTGTTTGCGCAGATCGCCATCGAACCGATCTCCCAGGCCATAGATCACCGTGGGATCTGACTCGAGTCGCATGCCCTCGGCCAGTCGCCGATGAAAGACGGCAGAGACGTAGCTGCGGTCGAACTCCGCCTGGGTCTCGCGCTCAATGATCGAGGCCAGAATCAGGGCCTGGTAAGGGGTCTGCAGCCGTACATGGGGATTGCGGGCGTCCCAGGCCTGGGCCAGCAGGGCCTGCTGAAGCTTGACCGCCCTTTGCAGAATCTCGAGATCGGTGCTGCCCCGCATGAACAAGTAGGTGTCTGGGAAGATCCAGCCTTCAATGCTCTTGAGGTCCAAGCCCAGTTGCTGGATCAGCTCGCCCTGGGCCTTGGCAGGGTCCGTCGACAGGCTGACCTTCACGCCAGGATGCCGATGCAAGGCGGCCAGAATCTCTGCAAAGCGCCAGCCCTCAATGAAGGTGACGGTGTCATGAAGGGCGTCACCCCGGGCCATCTTCTCGATCAGGTCCTGCAGGCTCAGTCCAGGGGTCACCCCATAGACCCCCGCCCGCAGACTGCGGTGATGGCCGAGCAGACGGGCCGTCCAGGCAAACGCCGTCGCACTGACCGGCAGACCCGCGTCTTCTACCACCAGCCCCACGCCCTGTGCTGAACTGCCCTTGGGTACTACCAATTCCAGCGCAATGGCCTGTGGGTCTTGATTGGGCCCCGCAGCCGGGACCAATGGCTGCCCCAGCCACCAGACCATGGTGCCGGCGAGCACGGACAGGACCACCATCAGGCCACCGATGACACGAAAGAAGCGAGGGATTTGCGGAATCTGCATGAAGTGCTCGCTATATTACGGCCTATGTCATCTGCCAACGCCGCCACCGCCAGCCCCTCGCCCCTACCCCTACCCTACGCTGTTCTGACGGTGCAGGGCGCCGACGCCCACAGCTTTCTGCAAGGCCAGTTCACCAATAGCCTCGACCGACTCAAGCCGGTGTCGGCCGAACCCACGCCCTACCAACGAAATGGCTACTGCTCGGCCAAAGGTCGACTGCTGGCCATCTGTCGCTGCTGGCAGTCTGCGACGGACGCCTATCAGATGCTGGTCCCCCAGGACACTGCCGATGGCCTGGTCAAGCGACTGCGCATGTTTGTCCTTCGGGCCAAGGTGACGATCGAGC
Organism: Pseudomonadota bacterium; assembly: GCA_041171045.1. GTDB lineage: Bacteria > Pseudomonadota > Gammaproteobacteria > Burkholderiales > Burkholderiaceae_A > Hahnella. The sequence continues at coordinate 4,357 of JBEDMQ010000043.1, read as the reverse complement.
GCTCCGATGCCCAGGTCTATGGCCTGCAGTCGCCTGCCTCGACCGATCAACGGGACCGGACGGTGGATCAACTCTTGGTGGACCAGCCCATCCCTGGTCTCGCCCGCCTGACTCAACCAGCAGCAGCCGGTGGTGCGCTTCACTGGCTTGTCGTTGACAAGCTCTCACCTGAGGTCTGGCGCGAGGCCGTGTCCGGCCAGCACCTGCTCTCCCCCACGGACTGGCATTGGCAGCAGACCGCCCTGGCCGAGCCCTGGATCTGCACGGCTACGCAGGACCGATTCGTGCCGCAATCGATCAATTTTGAATTGCTCGATGGGGTTGATTTCCAAAAAGGCTGTTACCCAGGCCAAGAGGTCGTGGCCCGCAGCCAATACCTGGGCAAGCTCAAGACCAGGCTGTTTGTGATGACCGCCGACCAAGACCCCTCGGCCTGCCCCCTGGGCTCGGATGTCTGGCTCGATGGCACCGCACCCATCGGTGAACTGGTGCAGACCGCGGTGGGAACGCAGGGACGACCGAACCTGGTATTGGTGAGCCTGGACCTAACGGCCTGGAACACCATGGTCCAGAACGCCGGCAGCCTGAGGCTGGGGCCCACCTGGGAGCAGGGCCTGACCCTTCGCCCAATGGCCCAGCCCTATGCGGTGCCGCTGGAGCCTAATCAGCCGGTACGGCCGAAACTGAACTAGACCGGTGCACGACGGGCATCCGTCGAAAGGTGCCCATGGCCTGGGCCAACAGGCGGCCCGAGGCGTCTTTTAAGTCTGCCCGACAAAAGGCCATGCTCGTCGAGCGATGGTCGCAATGGCCAAAGGCATGCAGCTCGCCCTTGGCGGGCCGCAGGAAGCTGGTCTTCATTTCAATGGTGACCACGGCCATGTTGGCCGGGTCTGCTGACCGAGCGGCCAGGGCCATGGTCACATCCAACAGGGTCATGACCACGCCGCCATGGGCCACGCCCAGGCCATTGAGGTGGTGAGGGGCCAGCCGCAGCATGATTTCACTCTGGCCGTCCTGGGCCGAGACGAACTCCGCACCCAGATGCTCGACAAAGGGCGTGAAGCTGGTGAGATCCGGTCTTTGATCAGGGCTTTGCATAGCCCAAGACGATACCAGCCTTACCATGTGCACATGAATGGACCCGCCCAGTTCACACCACCCAGCCTGCCCCCATTGTCGGCCTACCGTCCGGCGGGCTGTGTGCCGCAGTGTTCTCCAGAGAGCCTGGGGCTGCCCGCACAGGCCTGGCAAACCGGCCTGGGCCAGCTGGTGCCGCAGGGCCTTGGCCTGGCCTGCGACCCGACCCCATTGGATCGGGCCGAATGGGTGAGCATCAGTAGCCAGGCGGCCAGTCTGCTGGGCCTGACCGCCGCGCAGTTGTTACAGCAGCCGGCCTGGCTGGCACTGCTCTCTGGCCAACAGACCGTTCAAGGCCACGCTGCCTATGCCAGCGTCTACGCCGGTCACCAGTTCGGTGTCTTCGTCCCACGACTGGGAGATGGCCGAGCCCTCAACCTGGGCCTGCTCAATGGCTGGGAGCTTCAGCTCAAAGGGGCGGGACCCACGCCCTATGCTCGTCACGCAGACGGCCGGGCCGTCTTGCGATCCTCCATTCGCGAATACTTGTGCTCCGAGTTCATGGCCGCACTCGGCGTGCCCACCACCCGAGCCCTCTCTCTGGTCAGTGCCACCACCCCGGTCTTTCGCGAGACCACCGAGACCGCAGCCGTGGTCTGCCGGCTCGCCCCCAGCTTTGTTCGCTTTGGTCACTTTGAATACCTGGCCTCCCAGCAACAACCAGCCCTGCTCCAGGCACTGATGGATCACCTCATCGAGACGCAGCCCAACTTCGAGACCCTGCGCTCCCAACCGAGCGGCGCCTTGCGCAACAGGGCCTTCTTTGAACAGGTGGCAGACAAGACCGCGGCCCTGATGGCCCACTGGACTGTGCAGGGCTTCATGCACGGCGTGATGAACACCGACAACTTCAGCATCCTGGGCCTGACCATCGACTATGGTCCGTATGGCTGGATGGACCACTTTGATGTCCACCACATCTGCAACCACTCCGACCACCAAGGCCGCTACGCCTACAGTCAACAGCCCTCCATCGGACTGTGGAACCTGCAGCGGCTGCTGGTCGCAGTCTCGGCCGTCGACCTGGGTGAGCCTGTCCAGGCGATCAACGAGCGGCTGATCGAGTCCTACGAGAAGACCTTTCAGCAGACCTATCGAATGGGCATGGCCCGCCGACTGGGACTCCAGTCTCACCAGTCAGACGCCTTCGAGTCCCTGCTTCAGAGCCTCTATGCCCTGCTGGTATCGGTCGACTACCCACGTTTTATGAGGGCCATGGGCAGCATCGATCCACGCCAGGACCCGCAAGACCCCGAGGCCCTGATGCGAGGCTATGGTCCACTGGTCGATGAGGTGCTCGATCGAGCAGCACTGGTGGCCTGGCTGGTCGACTATCGGAAACTCTGGATAGCGGATCAGAGCCCCCAAGCCGACGTGTCCGCCTGGCAGACCGGGGTTCGTCAGGCCAACCCAGCCTTTGTCCTGCGAAACTGGGTGGCCCAGGAGATCATCCAGGCCGCTCAGGCTGGTGACTGGCATGCGTTGCACGACGGCCTTCGCATCTTCACCAACCCCTTTGATGAACACCTGGACCTGCCGCATCGCCAGCATTGGCGACAGGCCCCGCCAGAGTGGGCCCATCAGCTTGAAGTCAGCTGTTCCAGTTAAACGATCAGACCCGGAGTTCGATTCAGATGAGTGCAAACGACCAAGACCCGCGCGACGCAGACTATCGGCAGCGTCTCACCGACATGCAGTACGCGGTGACGCGTCTCAAACACACCGAGCCGCCTTTCACGGGCGTCTACTGGAACCATTGGCAGAAAGGCCAATACAACTGCATCTGCTGCGGCACGCCTCTCTTTTCCTCAGAGACCAAATTTGATGCAGGCTGCGGCTGGCCCAGCTACTTCCAGGCACTCGACCCCGCAGCGATCAAAGAGATCCGAGACACCAGCCACGGCATGATCCGCACCGAGATCCTCTGTGCGAATTGCGATGCCCACCTGGGGCATGTCTTTGACGACGGCCCAGCACCCACCGGCCTGCGTTACTGCGTAAACTCAGCCTCTGTCGACTTTAAGGAATCCTCAGAATGAAGCTGTTGGCCGACTGGCTGCCGATTGTGGCGTTTTTTGTGGTCTACAAAACCGTAGACCTGTATTGGGCCACCGCGGTGGCCATTGGCCTGTCGGTCCTGTTTATCGTCCTGATGCGCCTCAAAGGTCAGGCGATCGATCGCATGCAGTGGATCAGCCTGGCCCTGATCGTGGTCTTCGGTGGCGCGACGCTGATCCTGCACGACGAACAATTCATCAAGCTCAAGCCCACCATCTTGTATGGCGCTTTCTGCCTGGTCTTTCTGCTGCCCCAAGTCTTGGGCAAGACCCTGGTGATTCAGAAGATGCTGGGACAGAAAGTCGAACTGCCCACGCTGGTCTGGCAGCGCCTGAACACCGCCTGGGCTATCTTCTTCGCCGGGATGGCTGCACTTAATTGGTGGGTGGCGCAGGCCTTCTCCACCGACACCTGGGTGAACTTCAAGCTCTTTGGTGGCATCGGCCTGACCCTGGTCTTTGTGCTGGGCCAGGGGGTCTACATGAGCCGTTACGTCAAGGAGACCAATCAGTGACGCAAGACTCTCTCACCGACCTCATCGAGTCGCGTCTGCGCGAGGTGCTCTGCCCAACCGAACTGCAGGTCTGGGATGACTCCGAGGCCCACAAGGGTCATGCGGGCGCAGCCAAGGGTGGCGGTCATTTCGAGGTCTTGATCACCTCGGATCGCTTCTCGGGCCTGCGGCCCATCGCCCGCCACCGCCTTGTGTATGATGCCTTGGGCGATCTGATGAAAAGTCGCATTCATGCGCTGTCCATCAACGCCAAGACACCCGAAGAATCGGTCTAACCACACCACTGCCAACCCTCCTAGTCCCTGAGCCAGCCCACATGACCTCCATTGCCCGTCTATCTGCCGCCCTTTGTCTGCTGACCGTTGTCACGACCGCCACCGCCCAGAACATTGCGGTGGTCAATGGACGGCCCATTCCCAAGGAACGCGCCGACCTCTTCCTCAAGGAACTGGAAAAGCAGGGTCAGCAGATCACACCCGAACTGGCCGCCCTGGTTCGTCAGGAATTGGTCGACCGCGAGATCCTGCTGCAAGAGGCCGAGCGCCGTGGGCTACCAGCCAAGGCCGACATCAAGTTTCAGATTGACTCGTCGCGCCAGCAGATCCTGATCCAGGCCCTGGTTCAGAATGAGATCGAGCGCTCGCC
>JBEDMQ010000042.1:0-3969 GCA_041171045.1 Pseudomonadota bacterium | reverse complement strand
TCCATGGGTACCGTCAAAAAGACGCCGTTGTCGGCCTTCTCGCGTCCCATGAAGCGCGGCATCATCGCCTGCTCGCTGGACGAGGGGGATGTTTTGATTGGCGCAGCCCTGACCGATGGGCAGCACGACATCATGCTGTTCTCCAGTGCCGGCAAGGCGGTTCGATTTGCTGAGTCCGATGTCCGACCCATGGGCCGTGAGGCTCGCGGTGTTCGTGGCATGAACTTGGAGTCGGGCCAGGAGTTGATCAGCATGATTGCTACCGCTGACGATCAGGCCTATGTGCTGACCGCCACCGAGAATGGTTATGGCAAGCGCACCTTGGTCTCCGAGCACACCCGTCATGGCCGTGGCACCAAGGGCATGATTGCCATCGCCGACAGCGAGCGCAATGGCCGGGTGGTTTCAGCGTGCCTGGTTCATGAGACCGACGAGATCATGCTGATCACAGACCGCGCTGTGGTGGTTCGCACCCGCGTATCAGAGGTTCGTGCCTTGGGTCGTGCGACCCAGGGTGTGACCCTGATCTCGGTTGACGAGGGCAGCAAACTGGTCGGTGTTCAGCGAATCGCCGAGGCCGATGGTGTGGGTGACGCGGAGCTCAGTGATGAATCACTAAGCGACGAAGAGACCGCGCTCGACCCAGATCAGCAGTAGGACCACCAGTAACAAGAAGAGGGTGTTGGCGACCAGCATCAGCATGGGTCGCCAACCCAATGCGGCCAGTTCGCGAAGGCTGGTTTTGACCCCGAGCCCTGCTACGGCCAAGAGGATCAGTGTGCGAGAAGCGGTTGATCCTGCCGCGATGATCTCTTTGGGTACCTCAACAAAGTTCACCAAGGCGAACAGGCCAAAGAAGCCGACCAGGAAGAGCGGGATCAAGGTGCTTTTGGCACCGGCCTGATCAGCCTGACTGGCTCGGCTGGTGATGAAAATCCCCACACCCAAGACCACCGGCGCGAGCATGGCCACGCGCAGCAGCTTGACGTAAGAGGCCATCTCGGCCGATCCCTCTCCACCATGAACCAAGGCCGCACCCACCACCTGAGCGACGTCGTGAATGGTGCCTCCGAAGAGCATGGCGGATTCCGCACTGCTGAGCTGCAAGGCGTTGGCCAGCATGGGGTAGAGCACCATGGCCACGGTCGAGAGGGCGGTGACCCCCACGACGGTGAACAGGGTCATGCGCTCTTTGTCGGGATGATTGGGCAGGGCCGCTGAGATGGCCATGGCCGCGCTGGCCCCGCAGATCGACACCGCGCCACAGGCCAGAATGCCCTCGTCTTTGGTTCGGCCCAGCCACTTCGCCAGCAGCATGCCAAACAGAATGGTCAGGGAAATACCGCCGATAACGGTGATGAAGGGGGCGGCTCCCAGGCTCTCGACCATGTCGAGTGAGAGTCGCAGGCCCATGAGGGCAACCCCCAGCCGCAGGAGCGTTTTGGTGGTGAAAGTGATCCCTGTGGCCAGTTTGGAGCCGGCCAGGATGCTGTTAAAGGCCATACCCAGCAGCAAGGCATAGAGAAACAGCGGTCCGCCGTAGCTCTGAGAGATCAGGGTTGAGGCGGCTGCGATCAGCGCACAGAGCAGGACGCCCGGTAGGCGGGCCGAGACCCACTGGAATTGATTCACCATGGGGTAGCATCTTAACGTGTCCACTTTTGCTTCTTCTTGCGCTCTGGTACTGGATATCGAGCGATCACGCATTCGCATCGATTGGCGGCCGACATGACCGACGCCCTGCTACAGGTCTTTCTGATCATTGGCATTGGGGTGTTGGTGGCGTGGCTGGGCTGGATCGATGAACAGGCCACGCAGATCTTTTCCGGCCTGATCACCAGAGTGTTTCTGCCGGCGCTGTTGTTTCGCGCCATGGCCTCGGTGGACTTTGCGACCCTGAGCCTGGGGCCCATCGTGGGCTATCTGTCGGCAACTCTCGCTGTTTTTGTGCTGGTGTATGGGCTGGCGTATCGGTATGCCCACTGGTTTGGGGCCTCTGGGTCGTCCAGCGCAGCTGGTTCGACGGTCGGCGCCGGTTCAGCAGGTCATGCAGACACCGCGGGCGGTCTGGCTGCCTCGGCGGCCATTTCGGCGACCTTTTCCAACAACGTGATGATCGGCATTCCCTTGGTGAAGCTGTTTTATGGCCCTGAGGGCCTGGTGGTGCTGCTCACCGTGTTGACCATGCACTCCTTGGTCATGCTGGGTGCGGGCATCGTGGGCTTTGAGCTCGCCGTTCGGGGTCGATCCCGTCGCTCCAAGCTGATGACCCTCAAGCACTTGGTCCAGAGCGCGGTGCTACACCCGATTGTGATTCCGATTTATCTGGGTCTGCTGGTGAGCCTGGTCGGCTGGGAATTGCCGGTCCTGATTGACAGCACCCTGGCCTCCATGGGCAATGTGGCTGTACCGGCCTGTCTGGTGTTGCTGGGCGCCTCGGTTTTTCAGTCCCGGCATCAGGTGAAGCCTAAGGGGGTTGCGCCGGTTCTAGTCTTTAAGCTGGTCATCCATCCGGTGTTGGTCTTTTCGGTGGCGCAGTTTGCCTTGGGGCTGCCACCTATGACGGTGGCCGTGCTGACCACCATGGCCAGCCTGCCGACAGGCTCCAACCCCTATCTGCTGTCTCAACGCTACAACCAAGGGGTCTCGCTGGCGGCCACCGCGGTGGTCGCGACCACAGCAATGACGGCAATTTCGTTACCCTATGTGCTTTCACTCTTTTCTTCTATTCGATAGGTGACCCATCGTGGCGCAACGACGGCCTTTTAACTTCGCCCCTGGACCAGCTGCTCTGCCTGAGGCGGTCCTCGAGAGAGCCGCAGCAGAAATGCTGGATTGGCATGGCACTGGCATGTCCGTGATGGAGATGAGCCATCGAGGTCCACATTTTTTGTCGATTTTCGAGAAGACCCTGGCGGACTTTCGCAGCCTGCTGGGACTTGGGCCCGACCACAAGATCCTTTTTATGCAGGGTGGTGCTTCTGCTCAGAACGCCATCGTTCCGATCAACCTCTTGGCCGACAACCCCAAGTGTGACTATGTTCACACCGGCCATTGGTCAGCCAAGTCTCTGAAGGAAGCCCAGCGCTACGGTGACATGCACCTGGCGGCCAGTGCCGAGCAGCCCCGTGAACTCGACGGGGTCATGGTGCCGGCTTTTGGCTATGTGCCACCTCTGAAGGACTGGCAGGTGCGGCCGGATGCAGCCTATCTACACATCTGCGGCAACGAGACCATCGGTGGCGTGGAGTATCACCAATGGCCAGACTTGGCCGCTTTGGGCGCGCCGAACGTCCCCTTGGTGATTGACATGTCGTCGCACATTCTCTCGAGGCCCATGGACTTTTCGAATGTGGCCCTGGCCTACGGTGGTGCACAGAAAAACATTGGGCCGTCTGGCCTAACCTTTGTCATTGTTCAGGAGCAGCTGATTCGCGAGCGGGCTCCCAAGGCCATGGCCAGTTGCCCCAGCGTCTTTGATTACCGTGGGGTATTGGACAACGACTCGATGCTCAACACCCCCTCGACCTACCCGATCTACATCGCAGGCCTGGTCTTTGAGTGGCTGATTGAGCAGGGCGGCGTGCAGGCCATGGGCCGACTGAATGCCCAGAAGGCGGCACTGCTCTACAGCGCCTTTGACGGGTCAGACTTCTATCAGACCAAAGTGGCTCGCTCGAGCCGCTCCTGGATGAATGTGCCGTTTTACCTGCCGGATGATCGGCTCTATGAACCCTTCTTGGCCAAGGCTAAGGAGAGAGGGCTGCTGAGTCTGAAGGGACACAAGGCCGTGGGCGGTCTGCGTGCCAGCATCTACAACGCCATGCCACTAGAGGGAGTGCAGGCCCTGGTGGCCTTCCTGGCTGATTTTGAGAAGGAGCAGGCATGACCCCTGAGCAGCTCAAAGGATTCCGAGACCGCATTGATGCTTTAGACGACGAGATCATCAAGCTATTGGTCGAGCGGGCT
>JBEDMQ010000041.1:0-10317 GCA_041171045.1 Pseudomonadota bacterium | reverse complement strand
GCTGACCAGATTGAGGTGGCATTGGCCGATGGTCGTCGTGCACAGGCGCGTGTCGTCGGGACCGACCCCGAGACCGATCTGGCCCTGCTGCGGATTCGGCTCGACAAATTGCCAGCCATTCAGTTTGGTCGGCCCAGCGAACTACAGGTGGGCGACACCGTCTTGGCCATTGGCAATCCATTCGGTGTGGGCCTAACCGTCACCCGGGGCATTGTCAGTGCCTTGGGCCGCACGCAGCTCAACATCAACACCTTTGAGAACTTTATCCAGACTGACGCCGCCATTAACCCTGGCAACTCCGGCGGGGCCCTGGTGGATGCCTACGGCAACCTGGTCGGTATCAACACTGCGATCTACTCGCGAAGTGGCGGCAGCATGGGCATCGGCTTTGCGATCTCCGCTGACATGGCTCGCCTGGTCATGGAAGGCTTGGTTAAAGACGGCCGAGTCAGTCGGGGGTTTATTGGCGTAGAACCCCAGGACTTGAACGACGAAATCGCTCAGACTTTCAAGCTACCAGACACCAAGGGCAGCATCATTGCCGGGCTGCAGCGCGGTGGACCAGCCGATCGGGCTGGGCTGCAGGTGGGGGATGTGGTCGTGGCGATCAATACACGGCCCATTCGCAATACCGCCGAATTGCTCTCAAACGTAGCGGCCTTGAGTCCGGGCCACAAGGCCACGCTGTCGTTGATTCGGGATGGACGGGCCACTCAGGTCGCCGTCACCGTCGCCGAACGACCAGCGCCCAGAATGCCTCGACGCTAGTCGGGTAAGACTGCCCCTGTGTGATCCCGGGGACCTAGTCGGCGTCAGCGGCGGCTTGAGCCTCTTGCTCAGCCAGTTTTTCCCTGGGCGTCACCCACTTGGCCATGAACAAGCCCAGCTGATAGAGCAGGCAGAGCGGGATGGCCAGCATGAGCTGACTGATGACATCCGGTGGTGTGACAATGGCGGCCACCACGAAGGCAGACACAATGAAGTAGGGCCGAAAGTCCACCATGCGCTTGAGGGTCACCACCCCCATGCGGACCAGCACCATCTGAACCACCGGTGTCTCGAAAGACAACCCAAAGACCAGGAAGAGGCTCAGGGCAAAGCTGAGGTATTTGTCGATGTCAGTGGCCATCTGAACACCGGACGGCGTGTAAGAGGCCACAAAACCAAAGACCGCGGGAAAAACAAAGAAATAGGCAAAGGCCATGCCGACCAAGAACAGGATAAAACTAGAGGCCACAATGGGCAGCGCCAGTTTCTTTTCATGCGTGTAGAGGCCTGGCGCAATGAAGGCCCAGGCCTGGTAGAGCACATAAGGCAGTGCAATCACAAAAGCCACGAGCATGGTGACCTTCATGGGCACAAAGAAGGGCGCAGTGACATCGGTGGCAATCATGCTCGAGCCCTGCGGCAGGGTTCGGATCAGGGGTTCAGCAAAGATCGTGTAGATCTGAGGGGCCCAATAGACCAACACCAGAAACACCACCAAGACAGCAATCGAAGCGCGGATCAAACGATCCCGTAGCTCGACCAGGTGGGTCATAAAACCCTCTTCGACGATGCCGCCGTTGTCGTCTTTGCTCATGACTAGTCGTACCGGGGTCGTTTGGTCAGATAGCGCTTGCGCATGCGGCCGCGAATGCGGTCTCGCAGTCGCTCATCGTCTTGTTCACGCGTCCAACTGCGATCGGGGGCCCCCAAGAAATAGCCGGACTTTTTGTCGTAGACCGAGGAGAAGTCGGCATTGCTGCCCTCGAAGTCGGAGAGGCCTTGTCCGATGCTACCGGTCACCCCCTCGAGTTCTTTTCCAACACTGTTGACCCCGGACTCGATTTCCTGGCCCAGGTCGTTGACCGACTTTTGCATTTTTCGGAGTTCTTCGACGTCCATCTGGCGCTGGATGTCGTTTTTGACATCGGCCACGTAACGCTGGGCACGCCCCAACAGGGCCCCAACGGTTCGGGTGACCACTGGCAGGCGCTTGGGGCCGAGCACCACCAGGCCGACGCCCGCCACCAGCACGAGTTCAGAAAAACCAATGTCCAACACGTCGGTGAACCCGTTGTGCTCGGTTTAGCCCGGAGCTGGCTTAGCGGCCAGCGCCTGTCTTGTCTTTGGCCTCGACGTCGATGGTCTTGGTGTCAACCTTGGCCGTGGCGGTTGCCTCGGGCTTGTCTTCTGCGGAGCCTTCTTTCATGCCATCTTTGAAGCCCTTGACTGCACCACCGAGGTCAGAGCCCAGGTTGCGAAGTTTCTTGGTGCCAAAGACCAACAGAATGATGAGTAGGACGATCAACCAGTGCCAAACGCTGAACGAACCCATGTGCCGTGCTCCGTATGAAAAAGGGGTTTAGAAAGAGGCCGAAGCCCCGAGTGGCGCGGGGCCACCCAGCAGATGCATGTGGAGATGATACACCTCCTGCCTGCCCACCTTACCGGTGTTAACCACAGTACGAAAGCCTTCTGGAGAGCCATGATCGGCTGCCAGTTGGCGGGCCAAGACCATCATCCGACCCATGACGGCCTGATGATGGGATTCGAGTTGGGCCATGGATTCGATGTGCTCTTTGGGGATGACCAAGAGGTGCAGGGGGGCCTTGGGCGCGATGTCATGAAAAACAAACAGGTCCTCGTCCTCGTAGACTTTTTTAGAGGGAATCTCGCCTTTGGCAATCTTGCAGAAAATACAGTTCATGCGCCGCGCTCCTGTGCCTTGCGTGCTGCCTTTTCATCTAACCCTGAGAGACCCTCGCGGCGCTCAAGTTCCGCCAAGACCTGCTCAGGCCTGACTCCCGCCTGATGCAGGGCGATGAGGCTGTGAAACCACAAGTCGGCCATCTCAGCCACCAGTTTGTGCTGGGCCGTGGCGATGGCCGGGTCTGACGCCCCAATGGCAGCCAGGTCTTTGGCCGCCATCACCACCTCGGTGGCTTCCTCGCCGATTTTCTTCAGGGCTGCATCGGGCGCTTTGGCCAAGAGGCGAGCCACATAGCTCTTGTCAGGATCACCAGCCTGACGAGCCGCTACGACATCGGCCAGTCGGGCCAGCACGTCACCGTTGTTTGCATCATTTGCCATAGATGGCCTCCGGGTCTTTCAGCACAGGATCGACAGGCTGCCACTGGCCGTCTTTGAGTACCGAGTAAAAACAGGATGCACGACCCGTGTGACAGGCGATGCCACCGGCCTGCTCGATCTGCAGCAGCACCACATCGCCATCGCAGTCGAGGCGAAGTTCAAGAACGCGTTGGCGGTGACCAGATTCCTCGCCTTTTCGCCAGAGCTTTTGGCGTGAACGCGAGAAATAGGTGGCCCAGCCCGTCTGCGCCGTCTCTTCAAGTGCCTGTCGGTTCATGAAAGCCACCATGAGCACGCGATGAGAGCTGGCGTCCTGAGCAACTGCGGTCACCAGGCCTTGGGCGTCGAACTTGACCTGATCAAGCCAGTCGGACACAGACCCCCCTGTCTTGCATGAACTGCTTGGCCTGTTGGACGGTGTGCTGGCCAAAGTGAAAAATGCTGGCGGCCAGCACCGCATCGGCCTGACCTTGGGTCACGCCATCGACGAGGTCTTGCAAGGATCCAACGCCACCGGAGGCGATCACGGGAATGTGAACCGACTGAGAGACGGCTTTGGTGAGGCCCAGGTCGAAGCCCTGCTTGGTGCCATCGCGGTCCATGCTGGTGAGCAGAATTTCGCCCGCCCCCATGTCTTGCATGGTCTGGGCCCATTGAACAGCGTCGAGTCCAGTGGCGTTGCGGCCACCGTGGGTATAGACCTGCCAACGCGGCTGACCATCAGGGCCCGGGGTGTCGCGTTTGGCATCGATGGCCACAACGATCGCCTGGGACCCGAATTTGTCACTGGCTGCTCGAACCAGTTCGGGGTTCTGAACCGCAGCCGTGTTGATGCTGACCTTGTCTGCGCCCGCATTGAGCAGCCGGCGAACATCGTCTACCGCCCGAACACCGCCACCGACCGTCAGGGGAATGAAGACCTGATTGGCCACCGCCTCGATCATGGGCAGGATCAGCCCCCTGGCATCGCTGGAGGCGGTGATGTCCAAGAAGGTGATCTCGTCGGCGCCCTGGTCATCGTATCGCCGGGCCACCTCGACGGGGTCTCCTGCATCACGCAAGGCAACGAAGTTGGTGCCTTTGACGACTCGACCAGCATCGACATCCAGACAGGGAATGATGCGCTTGGCCAGCATGGCCTTTTAGCCGGCGTCAGCGGCACCGGCCGCATCCGCGTAGGCCTGGGCCTGCTCGAGGTTGAGCTTGCCCTCGTAGAGCGCACGTCCCAGGATGGCGCCCATGATGCCCTCGGATTCCACTGCCGCCAGGTCTTTGATGTCTTGCAGGCCTGCGATGCCCCCGGAGGCGATGATGGGAATGCTGACCGACTGGGCCAGGCGTACCGTCGCATCCAGATTGACGCCGGTCATCATGCCGTCTCGGCCGATGTCGGTGTAGAGCACGGCGCTCACACCGTCGTCTTCAAATTTCTGGGCTAGGTCGATGACCTCGTGGCCAGAGAGCTTGCTCCAGCCGTCCGTGGCGACCTTGCCATCTTTGGCATCGATCGAAACGATGATCTGGCCTGGAAAGGCTGCGCAGGCGTCTTTGAGCAGACCGGGATTCTTGACGGCCGCCGTACCAATGACCACAAAACTAGCCCCGTCATCCAGGAAGCGCTCAATGGTGTCGAGGTCGCGAATGCCGCCGCCCACCTGAACCGGCACATCTGGACCGGCTGACTGGATGATGGCCTTGATGGCGGACTCGTTTTTTGGTTTGCCCGCCACTGCGCCATTGAGGTCGACGATGTGAATGCGGCGGGCCCCCTGGGCCACCCAATGGGCCGCCTGCTCCCCCGGGTTGCCGGAGAAAATGGTCGCATCGTTGAGGTCCCCCTGACGCAGGCGAACACATTGGCCGTCTTTGAGATCAATGGCTGGGATGAGGAGTAGAGACATGTTCTTTGGGCTTAAGGATTCCAGGTCAGAAAATTCTCGAGCAGCTTGAGGCCACTGCCCGCACTCTTCTCTGGGTGAAACTGGGTTGCAACGATGTTATCCCTGGCCACCGCACAGGTAAAGCGAATGCCGTAATCACTCTGACCCAAGACGTCGGAGCCATCGCTAGGTTCCGCATGAAAACTGTGCACAAAATAAAACCAGTGGCCCTGGGTGTTGGTCTCGAGGCCCTGGGTGATCGGATGGGGTCTGGTGAACTGAACCTGGTTCCAGCCCATGTGCGGCACCTTGAGCGGCTGACCTTGTTGATCGACCACGCCACGCGCGGCGGTGAACTTGACGACCTGACCAGAAAAAATACCCAGGCCCGGCGTGTCGCCCTCTTCGCTGCGATCAAAGAGCATCTGCTGGCCTACGCAGATGCCAAAAAAAGGCTTGGTCTGCATGACTTCGCGCAGAGCAGCCTCTAGGCCCGAGGACTTGAGGCTGGCCATGCAGTCGTGCATGGCGCCCTGCCCCGGAAACAAAACGCGCTCGGCCGATCGAAGCTCGTCGGGCTGACTGACAAACCGAACCCGATCCGGCGACTGACCAACGGCCATGCAGGCCGAATGGACCGCACGCTCCACACTGCGGATGTTTCCTGCGCCGTAGTCAACAATTGCAATCATGGTTGGAACATCTTGTGAGGCTGGGGTGTCTGAACACGTCCTCGCCGATGCCCCGCGGGGCGTCAGTGGCGGCTAGAGACTTCCTTTGGTCGAGGGAATCGACTGGGGGTCCAGGCGGGGATCCAGCTCAACGGCCATGCGAAGTGCGCGGCCAAAGGCCTTGAAGATGGTCTCGCACTGGTGGTGCGCATTCTCGCCCTGCAGGTTGTCGATGTGCAGCGTCACCATGGCATGGTTGACGAAGCCTTGGAAGAATTCATGAATCAGGTCGAGGTCAAACTGGCCCACCATCTGGCGCTTCCAGGTGCAACGGAACTCCAGACCCGGTCGGCCGGACAAGTCAATGACCACTCGAGACAGCGCCTCGTCCAGCGGAACATAGCTGTGGCCATAACGACGCACGCCCTTCTTGTCGCCAATGGCTTTGGCAAAAGCCTGGCCCAGGGTAATGCCGATGTCTTCAACCGTGTGGTGATCGTCAATTTCGAGGTCGCCCTTGGCCTGCACCACCAGGTCGATCAGACCGTGGCGTGCAATCTGGTCAAGCATGTGGTCCAGAAAGGCAATGCCAGAGCTGAGCGTGCGCTCGCCGGTGCCATCGAGTCCGATCGAGACCTTGATCTGGGTCTCTGCGGTGTTGCGCTGAATCTCTGCTGTGCGATTAACGGTAGACATAGACCAGATGATACATTCGCCCGATGATCCTGTTAAAACATTCAAGGCCATGAACCCCTTCTGGAGCCCCGTTGTTGGCCAATTGGCCCCCTACGTGCCGGGCGAGCAGCCCAAGGTCGATGACCTGATCAAGCTCAACACCAACGAGAACCCCTACCCGCCCTCTCCCCGAGTGGCCCAGGCGATTGCCCAGGTGTTGGGCTCTGATGGCCAGGCTCTGCGGCTGTACCCGGATCCCGCCTCTACGGCGGTCCGCGAGGCGGCGGCGCGGGTCTATGGGCTCAGTGCAGACCAGGTCTTCGTGGGCAATGGGTCTGATGAGGTGCTGGCCTTTGTCTTTCAAGGCCTGCTCAACCACAGTCAGCCACTGGTCTTTCCAGACATCACCTACAGCTTTTATCCCAGCTACTGCCGTCTATACGGCATTCGCTACGAGCTGCTGCCCCTGACCGATGCCTACGAGATTGACCTGCCCTCGGTGCCAGCCCATGCCGGTGCGGTGATCTTCCCCAACCCCAACGCCCCGACCGGCAAGGCGGTGCGGCGAGAGTGGATTGAGCGGTTTCTGAAAGAGCGCCCCAACACGATGGTGGTGGTCGACGAGGCCTATGTGGACTTTGGGGCGGATTCCTGTGTGCCATTGGTGCCGACCTACCCGAACCTGCTGGTGACCCAGTCGCTCTCCAAATCGCGAGCCCTAGCCGGTATGCGGGTGGGCCTGGCCTTTGGGCAACCCAGCCTGATTGAGGCCCTGGTGCGCATCAAGGACAGCTTTAACTCTTACCCCATCGATCGACTGGCCGGCGCGGCGGCCGTCGCAGCTCTGGAAGACACGGACTGGCTGGCCCAGAACAGCCGGCAGATTATTGAGGACCGGGACTGGCTAACGGGTGCCCTTCAGTATTACGGCTTTCAGGTGCTGCCCTCGCTGGCCAACTTCGTCTTTGCCCGGCACCGTAACTTTGATGCGGCCAAGCTGGCCACCGGCCTGAGGGAGCGCAAGATTCTGGTGCGGCACTTTGACAAGCCGGGGATCTCGGACTGGTTAAGGATTACGGTGGGGACACGGGCGCAGTGCGAGGCCCTGGCCGACGCCGTCGAGGCGCTGACCAAAGGTTGATCCTTAAGCATGGGGCCGGTCTAGCGCACGTCGCGGTCGACCCCTCTCGCGCTTCGCGAAGTTCGGGGCCGTCCCGCGTCGGGCGCTCCCCGGCTGCTGCAACTTCGTCGACGCCCGGCCATTCATGCCGGGCCTGCACGATGGCTCAGCCAGCGCGATGTTGGCGATAGCCGATGAACTTTGAGCTTTGCCCCGCAAAGCGAGAGTGAAGAGG
This sequence comes from Pseudomonadota bacterium, assembly GCA_041171045.1. GTDB lineage: Bacteria > Pseudomonadota > Gammaproteobacteria > Burkholderiales > Burkholderiaceae_A > Hahnella. Next base: position 2,661 of record JBEDMQ010000041.1, on the reverse strand, counting down.
GTACGCCAACGAGGGTTGGCAGACCCGTTTGGGCTAATCCTTGAGACGAAGTTCGGCGGCGCGGGCATGAGCCGGCAGGTGCTCGCCCCAGGCCAGTGTCGAGGCCACCCGGCCCAGGACCTGCGCCCCGGCTTCAGAGACATTGATGAGCGAGGTGCGCTTTTGGAAGTCGTAGACCCCAAGCGGCGATGAAAAGCGCGCCGTCTGCATGGTCGGCAGCACATGGTTGGGCCCCGCACAGTAGTCGCCGATGGACTCAGAGGCGTAGCGGCCCATAAAAATCGCCCCAGCGTGGCGAATCTTAGGCACCCACTGCTCGGGGTTGTCGGTGGAGACCTCAAGGTGCTCAGGCGCAATCTGTGAGGCAATCTGACAGGCCTCATCCAGATCACGGGTTTGAATCAACAGACCCCGATTGGTGAGCGAGGTCTGGATCACGGCCTTGCGGGGCATGTCCGGCAAGAGTCGATCGATAGAGGCCTGCACAGCGTCGATATACGCTGCATCCGGCGTGAGCAGAATGCTCTGGGCCAATTCATCGTGCTCCGCCTGCGAGAACAAGTCCATGGCAATCCAGTCGGGATCGGTCTTGCCATCACAGATGACCAGGATCTCGGATGGGCCGGCGATCATGTCGATGCCCACCTTGCCAAAGACCTGGCGTTTGGCCTCTGCGACATAGGCGTTGCCAGGGCCAACAATCTTGTCGACCGCTGGAATGGTCTGGGTGCCGTAGGCCAGAGCAGCCACAGCCTGGGCGCCACCAACTGTAAAGACACGATCCACACCAGCCAAGTGGGCAGCGGCTAGCACCAACTGGTTGCGCTCGCCACCGGGCGTGGGCACCACCATGATGACTTCAGGGACACCCGCCACCTTGGCCGGCAGGGCATTCATCAAGACCGACGACGGATAGGCCGCCTTGCCGCCGGGAACATAAAGCCCCGCACGATCGAGTGGCGAGACCCGTTGGCCAAGGGTTGAGCCGTACTCGTCTTGAATGGTCCAAGACTCTTGGCGTTGTTTGTCATGGAAGCTGCGAATGCGCTGTGCTGCGGCCTGGAGAGCCTGACGGTGATCGGCCGGCAGGCCATCGAAGGCGGCCTTGAGTTCAGTCTGCGAGATCTCTAGCTCGGCGACGGACTGCGCCGCCACCCGGTCAAATCGCTCGGTGTATCGCAGCACTGCCTCATCACCCTGCTGGCGGACATCCGCCAGTATTGATTTGACGGTCGAGGTGATGGACTCATCCTGCTCGGCATCGAAGGCGAGCATGCTGCGCAGCCGATCCTGAAAATCAGCCTGGGTGGTGTTGAGTCGAGTGATCGGGAGGGTCTGAGACATAAACGGGTTTACTTTGTCTGTTGGGCAAACGCTTGGACCAGAGGTTCCAGCTGATCGTAGCGCAGCTTGAGAGAGGCCTGGTTGACGATCAAACGCGATGAGACCGGACCAATGACCTCGACCTCGCGCAGACCATTGGCCTTCAGGGTGGCCCCGGTCGAGACCAGGTCGACGATCACGTCAGCCAGACCCACCAGCGGGGCGAGTTCCATGGAGCCATAGAGTTTGATGAGGTCTGCATGAATGCCGCGGTCCGCAAAATAACGACGCGTGGTCTGCAGGTACTTGGTGGCGACCCGCAGACGGGCCCCACGACGGATCATGGTCTCAACATCCAGGTCTTGGGCGGCACACAGGCTCATGCGGCATTTGGCAATGCCCAGATCCACGGGCTGGTAAAGCCCGTCGCCACCATGCTCCACCAAGACATCCGAGCCGGCGATGCCCAGGTCTGCAGCCCCATATTGAACGTAGGTGGGCACATCGCTGGCCCGCACGATCAAGAGTCGAAGGTCGGGTCGGTTGGTGCCGAGGATCAGCTTGCGTGATTTTTCAGGGTGCTCCAAGGGTTCAATGCCCATCGCCGCCAGCATCGGCGTGGTTTCGTCAAATATGCGGCCCTTCGAGAGTGCCAGGGTGATCATGTGCTGTCCTTTACGCGGCTGACTCGGGCGCCCAAGGCCCGGAGTTTTTCTTCCATGCGGTCATAGCCACGATCCAAATGATAGATGCGATCGATATCGGTCACGCCGTCGGCCACCAGGCCAGCGATCACCAGACCCGCCGATGCGCGCAAGTCGGTGGCCATGACGCGAGCCCCTGTGAGCTGCTCAACCCCTTTCACCACGGCCGTGTGTCCATCGATGTCGATCTGGGCCCCTAGCCTGCGCATTTCCTGAACATGCATAAAACGGTTCTCAAAGATGGTCTCCACCACCAGGCCGGTGCCCTGCGCAATGGCATTCACCGCCATGATCTGGGCCTGCATGTCGGTAGCAAAACCCGGGTATGGCGCGGTGCGGACATTGACCGACTTGGGCCTGCCACTGGCCGTGGCCACAATGCCATCAGCCCGCTCTTCGATCTGCAAGCCAGACTCGCGAAGTTTGTCTAGCGTTGCGCCCATTTGGTCCGCACGGGCCCCCTGGGCAAAGACCTGCCCACCAGTCGCCATCACGGCGCATAAAAAAGTACCGGCCTCAATGCGGTCCGGCATGACGGTGTAATCCGCTCCATGAAGCCTGTCCACACCTTGGATGGTGATGCGATCGGTGCCAGCGCCAGTGATCTTTGCCCCCATGGCGATCAAACAGTTGG
>JBEDMQ010000040.1:0-2702 GCA_041171045.1 Pseudomonadota bacterium | reverse complement strand
AGTTACAAGGTCAAAGGCAACCTGCATTGGGTCAGCGCCCAGCAGGCCTACGTGACGCAGGTTCGACTCTACGACCGCCTGTTCGCCCACCCCACGCCTGGCGCTCGTCGCGAGGGTGATGCACCGGAGCTCGAGCGCGACTTCAAAGACGATCTCAACCCCCACAGCCTGACCACCGTTCAGGCAGCCATGGAGCCCAGCCTCAAGCAGGCCCAGCCCGAGGATCGCTTCCAATTCGAGCGGCACGGCTATTTCGTAGCCGACCTCAAGGACTCGCAACCCGGTGCGCCAGTGTTTAACCGAACGGTCACCCTCAAAGACTCCTGGGCCAAACAACAGTAAAGGTCATTGCGCATGAAAGTCATCGACCACAGACCTGGTGGAGACGCCAGCTGCATCCGACTCATCGAGGCGGATCAGCCCACGCCCAAAGCAGGCGAAGTTCTGATTCAGGTGGCCTATGCCGGCGTTAACCGGCCTGACATTCTTCAACGCACCGGCAGCTATCCCCCGCCCCCCGATGCCTCACCGTTCATGGGGCTTGAGGTCAGTGGGACCATTGTTGCGGTGGGTGATGGGGTCCCAGGCCAACGGGTGGGTGAGCAGGTCTGTGCCCTAACGCCAGGTGGCGGTTACGCAGAATTCGTCGTGGCCCCAGCCGACCACTGCATGCCCATCCCGGCTGGGCTCGACCTGAGAACCGCAGCCTGCCTGCCCGAGACCTTTCTGACGGTCTGGGCCAATTTAATTGAGCGTGGTCAGCTGCGGGCCGGTCAGAGTGTTTTGATTCATGGTGGCTCCAGCGGCATCGGCACCACCGCCATTGGCTTTGCCAAATGGGCCGGGGCCAGCCGAATCTTCACGACCGTCGGGTCAGAGGACAAGGCTCGTATCTGTCGCGAGTTGGGTGCAGACCGCACCATTCTCTACAAGACCGAGGACTTCGCCCAGGTCATCAAAGACGAGACCAATGGGCTGGGCGTTAACCTGGTCCTTGACATGGTGGGTGGTGATTACCTGCCCAAGCACCTCAAGTGCCTGGCTTTAGAAGGTCGGCTGGTGCAGATCGCCTTTTTGTCCGGCGCGAAGGTCGAGATGGACTGGAGCCTCCTCATGATGAAACGCCTCACCTTCACGGGCTCAACGCTTCGGGCTCGATCCGTCGAAGAGAAGGCCCGAATTGCACTCACCATGCAGCAGGCCATCTGGCCTGAACTCCAGAAGGGTCGACTGCTGCCGATTGTCCACGCAGAGTTTCCCCTGGCCCAGGCCGAGCAGGCCCATCGCCTCATGGAATCATCACAACACCTTGGAAAGATTGTTCTCAAGGTGGGTTGAGGCCCACCTCCCACCACCCGAAACCCCACAGAGGCCCACCGCCATGAACCGCATCAAACTTCACGTTATCACCAGCCAACAGACCGCTGCCCTGCTTCGGGCCGCCCGATTGCTGAGTGCAGCAGGCATTCCTCTGGAAGCTGGGTCCAACTTTATTAAGTTCCCGCGCGGCGAAGAACAGGCCGACGCGCTAGCCGCCAGCCTCAAGGCCATGGGGTTTAAGCCCCTGCCGACCATCGACGAATTCACCGCCGAGACCAATGACAACTGCGGTGAGCGTGTGGGCACGCTGTTGGCTGCCGAGCAGGCAGCCAAACCCAAGCACGACTGTGGCCACGACCATGCACCCGGTGAGGCCTGCAACCACGGCCACCATGACCATGACCACGACCACGGTCATCAGCATGGGCATGCCCATTCGCATGATCATGATCACGATCACAAGCACTAAGACTCCATGACGATTCGCGTCAGGGGCGCTCGACAGAACAACCTCAAAAACCTGTCGCTGGACCTGCCCACCGGAGAAATCGCGGTGGTCACGGGTGTCTCGGGCTCGGGCAAGAGCTCGCTGGTCTTTGACACCATCTACGCCGAGGGTCAACGCCGTTACATCGAGACCTTCTCGGCCTACGCGCGCCAATTCCTGGACCGCATGGACAAGCCGCAGGTCGACCGCATCGACGGAGTCCCGCCGGCGATTGCCATCGACCAGACCAATCCGGTTCGCACCTCTCGGTCAACGGTCGGCACCATGACCGAGATCACCGATCACCTAAAGCTGCTCTTTGCCCGATCGGCAGAGTTGTTCTGTCCAGGCTGTGGTGAACGCGTGCAGCGGGACACCGTCGATGGCATTGTCACCCTGGCCCTGGCCCAGCCATCGGGTCAGCGACTGGCTGTGGTCTTTACCCGGGAGACGCCGGAGTCCCTGGAGGATGACCAGCTCGAACAATGGCTATCTGCCCAGGGCTTCACCAAAATTTACAGACGCCAGGCCAGCTCTATTCAAGTCATCGCCGATCGCTTTGTCGTCAACGACAGTCTAGAAAGAGCCCGAGTCGCAGAGGCGATAGAGACCGCCATGCGGTATGGCCAAGGTCAATGCCAACTAGTCCTGCTTCACAAGGAAGACTCAGAGAAGGACCAGCTGCTGCAGTTTTCCAGTGCCTTGTCATGCGCGCGCTGCAAGACCGTATTTAAGGAGCCCAGACCCGCTCTTTTCTCCTTTAACTCCCCAATTGGCGCCTGCGAGACCTGTCGAGGCTTTGGGCGCGTAATCGGCATTGACCCCGGCCTGGTGATTCCAGATGAATCACTCAGCCTGGCCAATGGTGCTGTGAAGCCCTGGCAGACCAAGTCCT
>JBEDMQ010000039.1:0-2922 GCA_041171045.1 Pseudomonadota bacterium | reverse complement strand
AGGTCCATGATGAGCTGATCTTTGAGGTTCAGGCCGGGCAGGTGGAAACCCTCAGGGAAATCGCTATAGAGGTTATGGAAAATGTCGCGAAACTGCGCGTGCCATTGGAGGTCTCAGTAGGATCCGGTCCCAATTGGGACGACGCGCACTAAAGCGCTTTTATTTCGATCGTTAACCTCTTCAACCTGGAGCAAGCATGAACGCCCGTACGCCGATTGATCCACAGCTCAACCCCCTGGCTGCTGTTGAACAAGAAATTGACTCCCTCACCCCTGTGAACCCCAGTCTCTTGCCCGGTAGCCGTCGCGGGTTCTTGCAGGCCTCCGCCCTGGCGGGCTTTGCGGCTGCGGTCGTCCCGACCGGTGCCCTTCAGGCCCAGACCATCACCACCGATACCAACGGGCTGGATGCAGCGATGGTCCAGGTGCCCACCTCCAGCGGAAACATTCCCGCCTACATGGCCAAGCCTGCAGGCAAGTCTGGCCTGGCGACGGTCGTGGTCTTGCATGAGATCTTTGGGGTGCACGAGCACATCAAAGATGTCTGCCGTCGTTTTGCCAAGCAAGGCTATCTGGCGATTGCGCCCGAGTGTTTTCATCGTCAGGGTGATCCCAGCAAGATGAGTGGCATTCCAGAGATCTTCGAGAAGATTGTCAGCAAGGCCACCGACAAGCAGGTGTTGGGTGATGTGGAGGCCACCATGGCTTACGCAGCGGCCCATGGCGGCGTGAAGGGCAAGATGGGCATCACCGGCTTCTGCTGGGGCGGGCGCATTGTCTGGCTGGCCTCCGCTGCGTTTAAAGATTTGAAAGCGGGCGTGGCCTGGTACGGCCGTATTCGCACCACGGTGAACGAGGCCAACCCATTCCATCCAATCGACATTGCTGAGAAGCTGAACGCACCGGTTCTGGGGCTTTATGGTGCTGCTGACAATGGCATTCCCAACAGTGACGTTGAGGAGATGAAGACCAAGCTGTCATTTGGTGGAGCAGCCTCGGCTGCCTCTGACATCATTCTTTATCCTGATATGCCACACGCCTTTCATGCGGACTACCGACCCAGCTACCGCAAGGAGGCTGCTGAGGACGGCTGGAAGCGCTGTGTGGCTTGGTTTAACAAGCACCTCAAGGCTTAGATTCTCTCTAGCCAAAAAAAGGGAGGTCAAAAGACCTCCCTTTTTTATTGAGCGGCTCTGATAGGCGCTTTAGAGACCGATGACGCCGCCATCTTCCCGGGTGATGACGATGGTGGCCGATCGAGGACGTCCCGGCTTGCCATAACCTCGGTTGCCGGGCCAACGACTCTGAAGGTTGTTGTCCAGCAGATCCTTGGCATTGGTCGCCTCGCCAGGATGCTGGATATTGACAAACAGAGCTTTGCCGTCTGGCGTTTCGCAAAGGCCAGTGACTTCTGCTCCAAATGGTGCGACGAGGAATCGCTTGAGCTTGGCTTCGCCAAGGGTGGCGCCGATGAAGGTGTCTTGGGCAGCTGACTGATCTTTGAGTTTGTTCTGAACCGTAACTTTCCCGCCATCGCCCACCTGACCAGGGATGGCCGCCAGCAGCATGCAGTTGGATTGATCGGTCATGGCGCTGTCGTCGGTCTGGATCCAGCAGATACCAGTGGCTTTGCTAAACCAGAGACCATCGGGTGAGGCAAAGCTGTTGTTGGCGGTGAGCTGGGAGAGGTTCTCGGGGCGGTTACCGTCCTCTGAGCCGAACAAGAAGATGTCCCATTGGAACGCTAGTGCCGTGCTTAGTCCGCCATCTTCCTTGAAGCGAATGATATGGCCGTGCGGATTACCTGCCCTTTTCTTACCGTCTGCATCTTGGTAGGCCCGTGGGTTAACGGCATTGGTCTTTCCTGGTGCCCGGAACTTGTCACTGTTGTTAGTCAGTGCGAAGTAAATCTCGCCATTGGCGTAGTTGACGGCCCCCCACTCGGGTCTATCCATGGGGGTAGCACCTGCGGCGTCGGCCGCGAGTCTTGCAAAGACCAGAACCTCGGCTTGGCTCTTAAAGCCAAATGTCTGGTTTTGGGAAATGGAGGGATTGCTCATGGATAGTTCGATCCATTCACCACGACCGTCCGAATTGAACTTGGCCGCATAGAGCGTACCCTCAGTGAGGTACTTGTTACCTGCTTTGATACCGAGCCCCGTGTCTTTCGGATCCCAGGCGGCCTTTGACACGAATTTGTAGATGTATTCATTTCGTCCATCGCAGCCCATGTAGACCGCAAGTGGCTTGCCGGCAACAGCCTGACCAAAGACTGCTGCCTCGTGTACAAATCGCCCAAGGGCCACGCGCTTTGCTGGCTTGTCGGCGCGGGTGGGGTCGATCTCCGTAACGTAGCCGAAGGTGTGGGGTTCTTGACGGTAGTCCCCCGCAGCGTTGTTGCTCCTGATGGCACAGTCCCATCTCTCGAAACGACTGTCGTCAGCAGTGCCAGTGACGGTGTGCCAACCTTGGGAGCTGTTTTTAGCGCCAGCTTTAGCTTGTTCAAGGGTTACCCCATAGCGCTTGTAGGCGAGGGCAGTCCGAGCATCTGGCCTGGTGTCGTTGCTGCGACTGAAGTAGGGGTAAAAGTTTTCTTCGCAGGCGAGGTAGGTTCCCCACGGCGTGCGGCCCATGCCGCAGTTGTTGATGGTGCCTCGACAGCGATCGCCCTTTGGAAACTTCTTGGTAACCATGAGGTCCCGAATGTCGCTGATGTGAGCAACGGGACCGGTGATGACCGCCTCTGTCTCTGGTGTGATGTGACGGTTGAGACGGGAGCCTCGAACCATCTTCCACTGACCTCTCTCGTCGCGGCGAATCTCTGTGATGCTGACACCATGGAGGTTGATTTCTTTGAGGACTTCTAGCTCAGGCCTGACGCCGCCGTCCCATTCACCGAATTGATCGAACTTAAGACCGGCTT
>JBEDMQ010000038.1:0-2710 GCA_041171045.1 Pseudomonadota bacterium | reverse complement strand
CCACCTCCTGACGCATGCGGACCTGATCACCGAAATAATCAAAGTAACTGCCATCGCTGAAGCGAATGCGGTAATAAGGGTTCATGGGCACCAGCGTCACGTCATCTGCAAACCGACGCCCCGCCAGAGCCCAGAGTTCATCGAGCAGAAACGGGGCGGTCACAATGGTAGGCCCAGCATCAAAGGTGTAGCCATCTTGTTCAAAGACGCGGGCACGGCCACCCGGTCGATCCAGACGTTCCAAGACGGTGACTCGATAGCCCTTGACCAACAAACGAATCGCTGCAGCCAGGCCGCCGAACCCACTGCCAATCACCACCACAGACGGGACCCGCCCATTGGTCTGCTGGTTCACCATAAATGCGCTGCCTCGGAGTCTTCTAAGACTGTAAATTGCAATTGACGATTAGATTTGTCAAGTAGAGAATGCCTTTATGGCCCTTCAACCCGATCCGCCAGGGTCTGCCGCCTTGGACCTGCTGCCAAGTGCGACCGCAACCCCGACCAGTAGCCGACCCATGCGTCAGGCTGCCAGGGCCGCACTTGAACTCCTCAAGCCCATCACCTGGTTCCCGCCCATGTGGGCCTTTTCTTGCGGCGTGGTCTCGTCGGGCCAAGGGCTTCTAGACAACTGGTCACTGGCCCTCTTGGGCATTGTCCTGGCAGGACCCATGGTCTGCGCGACCAGCCAGGCGATCAACGACTGGTTTGACCGCCATGTGGATGCCATCAACGAACCAGGCCGACCCATTCCCTCCGGCCGACTGCCCGGACACTGGGGACTTCGATTGGCACTGCTCTGGACACTGCTGTCGGTGGCGGTGGCCAGCCTGCTGGGCCCCTGGGGCTTTGGTGCTGGCTTGGCTGGCCTCGCCTTGGCCTGGGCCTACAGCATGCCGCCGATTCGACTCAAGCAAAACGGCTGGCTCGGCATTGTGGCCTGCGGTCTAGCCTACGAGGGTTTGGCCTGGCTGACCGGCTACGCTGTGATGACCGATGGACAGGCCCCTACTGGACCCGTCGTCTGGCTGGCCCTGCTCTACAGCCTGGGGGCCGCCGGCATCATGGCCCTCAACGACTTCAAGGCCATCGCTGGCGACAAGACGCATGGGATTCGGTCTCTGCCAGTTCTGTACGGCCCACAGACAGCGGCGCGATTGGCCATCGCCATCATGCTGCTACCCCAAGCAGTGGTGATGTTCTTGCTGGTGAACTGGGGTTACCCATGGGCCGCCGCCAGCCTGATGATGCTGCTGGTCGCCCAGGCTGCCCTGATGGTCTGGTTTGAACAGGCCCCGGTGGAGCGGGCCCTGATGCTCAGCGGGTTCGGTGTGCCCTTGTTTGTAAGCGGCATGATGATCAGTGCCTGGCAAATAGGAGCTGGATCATGACCAAACCCTTTGGCTGGCTGCAGATCATCCGACTGGGCCTGGTTCAGGCCTGTATTGGCGGAGTGGTGGTGCTGGCCACCTCCACCCTGAACCGCGTCATTGTGGTCGAGCTGGGGCTGGCAGCAGTCATTCCTGGGCTGATGGTCGCTGGTCATTACCTCTTGCAAATCATTCGACCTCGAATGGGGTTTGGCGCGGACCAGTCCGGCCGGTGCGTCCCCTGGATCAGGGGTGGCATGGTGATCCTGGCAGCTGGAGGGCTGACCGCTGGCTTCGGAACCGGGTTGATCGTGCAAGACTTTCCGATGGGCCTGTTCATTTGCGCCATGGGATTTGTCGGCATCGGAATTGGGGTCAGTGCCTGCGGGACATCCGTCCTGGCCTTATTGGCCAAATCCGTCCCTGCTGCAAGGCGAGCACCCGCTGCAACGGTGGTCTGGCTCATGATGATCGCCGGCTTTGCCATCACCGCTGGAACTGCCGGCCATTTTCTAGATCCCTTCAGCATGGCCCGACTCCTGCAGGTCTCCGCCTGGGTCACCGGTCTGGCGGTGAGCCTTACCCTGCTGGCCACTTGGCGTCTGGAATCGACCGCCAGGGTTGATCGGGCAGCCAACAGGTCCGCTCCCATCGACTCAGCCTCCACCACTTTTCAGCAAGCCTTGCGCAGCGTGTTGGACGAGCCGGCCGTGCGGCAATTTACCGTGTTTGTCTTCATCAGCATGCTGGCCTTCAGCGCACAAGATCTGATCCTGGAGCCATACGCGGGCCTGGTCTTTGGCTATACGCCAGGCGAATCCACTCAGTTGTCCGGGCTGCAACATGCCGGCGTCTTGGTGGGCATGCTGCTGGTCCCTTTGTCTCAACTAGTCCCAGGGGTCAAGCGACACAAGGGACTGCTGAGGTTTTGGACGGTCACCGGCTGCCTGGTCTCTGGAGCCGCCCTGGCTGGCCTCACCATTGGCGGCATGCGCCCACAAGACTGGCCGCTCCAACTCAACGTCTTTGTATTGGGCATGGCCAATGGTGCTTTTTCAATCGCAGCCATCGCCAGCATGATGGCTCTGGCCGGTCAGGGGACCAGCCAGCGAGAGGGAACCCGCATGGGTGTCTGGGGGGCGGCCCAGGCTCTAGCGTTTGCGCTGGGTGGCCTGCTGGGCACCGCAATGGCCGACCTGGCTGGGCAATGGATGAGTCAGTTGGCCACGGCCTACGGCTCCGTGTTTCTCCTCGAGGCACTCGCTTTTCTCTTGGCCGCCATCCTGGGGGGACGCCTGAGCACGGTCGATCCGACCACTACTGCACCCAGCCCCTATGAC
>JBEDMQ010000037.1:0-3594 GCA_041171045.1 Pseudomonadota bacterium | reverse complement strand
AGACCACGTTGTGACCATCGTCCCATCGGGGTAGGGGCTTGAGCGGGATTGGTGCGCCCTCTTTGCGGAGGAGTTCGCACCCATCCAGGCCCGCTCGCTGCTTGAGCAGGCTGGTTGCGTGCCGCAAGGAAAAGCCCTTGTCCATGCTGCCCGTGCCGATGCTCAGGCAATTGCCGTGGGGGAACATCCAGCCATAGAAGTCAGGCGAAATCTCACCTTGGTAGTAGACGTCGCATCGGTCTGGATCGTAATCCGCCTGTTGAGCCTGTTGGGCCTGCGGACGACGCAGGATCTCGTGATAAGCAAACACGGTCTTGCCACGATCGGCGCCTGGCACGGACTGCTTGGCCACCTGTGATCTGGCCCCGTCTGCCCCGATGACCAGCTTGGCCCGGATGGTCTGTTGGACAGGCAGGCCTCTCTCCTGGCCTGTCTCTACGTCGATGCGCCGCCAGGGACCTGCCTCGGGGGGGTGAATTCGGCTGAACTGTCCGGTCATCCGAGTGGCCCCAGCGCTAACCGCCCGCTGCCGAAGGTATTCGTCGAACTCGCCCCGATTCACCATGCCAACAAAGCCATTGTCGATGTGGATGTCGACCTTCTGACGGCTGGGGGCAATCATCCGTGCGCAACGAATTTTGGCCACGAGCAGGTGATCTGGAATCTTGAAGTCACGAATCAATCGGGGTGGAATGGCGCCGCCACAGGGCTTGATCCGGCCGGCTCGGTCGATCAAGGCCACCGACCACCCGGCCAGGGCCAGCTCTTCTGCGGCGATGGCACCGGATGGTCCTCCGCCGATCACCACGGCGTCATATGAGAGCGTCTCAGGCACGGCAAGTCTCCTCGGGTATTGGGGCCTTTAAGGGGCGGCCAGGGGTAGGTCCACAGGGGCTGGCTGCAGTAGTGGTCGGATCGACCGTGCTCAGGCGTCCCCCCAGAATGGCTGCCCAGAGAAAGGCGAGTGCCTCGAGGAGAAACACGGAGCCGTAGGCTGTGGCCAATTGACTCATCCATTGACCCGCCAGATCGGCCATTGCGGTGCCGAGCAGACCGCCCAGTGCAAATGCCAGAGCCTGGGCCGCACCCCAGACGCCCATGCGGGTCCCTTCTCGCTGGCCGGCTCCTTGGCCCGCCAAAGCCATCATGCTGGCGATGGCTGCGATTGAAAAAGCCCCGTTGGCCATGCCCAATACAAAGACGTTGAGTCGGAGCGGCCAGTCCTGCGGGCTCATCCCACCAATGGTGAGTCCGGCCAGGGCTGCGCCAGATACCAGGCAGCCAGTGACCGTCCAAAACCTCAACAGCCCTTTGTGTCGCTTAACCGCTGGGATCAGTTGAGACAAGGGAACCAGTAGCATGCCCATCAAGACGCCTGCATGTTGCAGCCCGGACAACTGCGTGGATTCGCCTGGCGTATAGCCAAAGACCAGGCCCGCGTAGGGCTCCAGGATCAGATCTTGTGCGCTGAAGGCCAGCATGCTGATAAAGACAAACACGGTAAATTGCCGAACGGCGGGTTCGTCTAGCACGCTGCGCAAGGCTTGCCGAAAAGTCGTGGCGGCTGAATCGACAGATCGCGTTTCGCTCAGGGTCTGATCTAGCGCTCGGGCAGGCTCTAACCGCCAGGTCGCCAGCAGTGTGAGACTCGTCGCCAGGCTGGTGACCCAGGCCGAGACCTGCAGGAGCCGGTCCATGCTGAAGGGGTCCAGGAAGTGGCCAGCGGTTCCTGCTGTGACTGCAAAGCCAGCGATCATCATAAGCCAGACCACCGTCGCGGCGGGTGCTCGCCTGGCGGCTGGGACGGATTTGGCCAGCAAGGCCAGGACCGATGTCCCGCAGGCACTGACCCCAATTCCGATGCCGACAAATCCCAGGGCACAAATGAAAAGGCCGGTCCGAAAGTCTTGGACGATCAGACCTGTTCCGAAGCCGGCGGTCAGCCCGCCAGCCGCGAGCATCAACATGCCGCCTCTGATCCAGGGCGTGCATCGACCGGATTGGTCGGCGCCAAACCCCATACGGGGCCGAATGATCTGCAACAGGTAGTGGCCAGCGACCATCAGCCCTGGGATGACCGCAGCCAGGCCCAGCTCGACCACGATGACTCGGTTGAGGGTGGAGGTGGCCAGGACCACAACCCCACCGATACAGGCCTGCACCAGGCCCAGTCGGATGATCTGCGGCCAGCCAAAGGGTTTGGTCATGATCCAGCTCCAATCTGCCAGGCACTGATCATCATGCCGCTCACAAACAAGGGCACACCGAAGCCGCTGAGCATCAGCGCTCGTTCAATGGGGGCCCGTTCGAACCAGATCATCAAAGCAGTCTGAGCGGCCAGCAGGCCCATCAGGCTGGTGGCGGCCCACGGGTGGCCCCAGCTGAGCAGCAGGAGCATGACCACCACCTGCGGCAACAACATGATGCCGATGGCCAACCTTGCAGCTGTCTGAGGACCATAGAGAACCGGTAGGGATCGAATACCGTGAGCCTGGTCACCGGCGATCGCCTTGAAGTCGTTGAGTGCCATGATGCCGGCCGCACCAGTGCTGTAGAGCAGAGCGAGCCAGATCACCGGCCCAGTAGGGGCCTGTCCGTTGGTCATGACGGCATAGCCGGTTAACCAGGCCAGCCCCTCGTAGGCTAGACCGCAGGCGGCAATCCCCAGCCAGCCGTTTTGTTTGAGCCGAATGGGCGGCATGCTGTAGGCCCAGGCCAGTACCAGGCCGGCCATGCCGGCAGCAAACCCCCAGGGGCCAAGCAGGCTGGCCACTGCCACCGACAGCAGTGTCCAGAGGAGGGCCAATCGAAGCCCCCAGCTGCCGGGTAGTCGGCCAGAGGGGATGGGTCGACTGGGCTCGTTGATGGCATCCACGTGGCGGTCAAACCAGTCGTTGATGGCCTGACTGGTGGCGCAGACCATGGGGCCTGCCAGGACGATGCCCAAGAGAGCCAGTGACCAGTTGTCTAGAAGCCCTTGGCCCGATGAGACCACGCCGCAAGAAAAGGCCCACATGGGTGGGAACCAGGTAATGGGCTTGAGCAGCTCGAGTGCGGCACCAGCAGCCTGACGCAGGGGTCTGCTGTTGACTGGGGTCGCGGTAGGACCGGTGAGCAGGTCCAGGGCGGCAGACCCTGGCGGATCGGGTTGGAGGGCCATAAAGGCATTCTCTACTTGACAAATTGAATCGTCAATTGCAATTTACAGTCTTAGAAGACTCCAAGGCAGCGCATTTATGGTGAACCAGCAGACCAAAGGACGGGTACCGTCCGCGGTGGTGATTGGCAGTGGGTTCGGCGGCCTGGCTGCGGCGATTCGTTTGTTGGTCAAGGGCTATCGAGTCACCGTCTTGGAACGTCTGGATAGACCGGGTGGCCGTGCCCGCGTCTTTGAACAAGATGGCTACACCTTTGATGCTGGGCCTACCATTGTGACTGCCCCGTTTCTGCTCGATGAACTCTGGGCTCTAGCAGGGCGTCGGTTTGCAGATGACGTGACGCTGGTGCCCATGAACCCTTATTACCGCATTCGCTTCAGCGATGGCAGTTACTTTGATTATTTCGGTGATCAGGTCCGCATGCGTCAGGAGGTGG
>JBEDMQ010000036.1:0-2625 GCA_041171045.1 Pseudomonadota bacterium | reverse complement strand
CCCCCAATACCGCCCCAAGGCCTATGGCAAGCGCCTGAATGCCAAGCCCCCCCAATCCCCCAAACCCAGTTGCAGCGGATCCCATCTGTTCGACCCCTCTTCCTTAGGACTTCTGCTTGGCCGCCTGAACGCCCGCCAGATACTGCAGCATGCGGTCTTTCAGACCGGCACGCTGGGCCGATGCCACCAGTACCCGGCGATCCTGGGCCAAGGACTCAGACGTGGCGTCGTCCGCAGCCCTGGTGGCTGCCATGATCTGGCGCTGCGTCTCAAGGTCCACCCGAATCTGGGGCAGGTCGGCTGGCTCAAACCCTTCGACGAGTCTGTGCAGCATGCCAATCTCCAAAGCCTGGTCCGCCTTGACGGTGCTCCCCTGCAGGATGATCTGTCGGGCTCGGTCTGAGCCGATTCGACAGGCCAGTCGACGGCTGCCCAACACCAAACCAAACTGCGCACCAGGAAACCGAAAGCTGGCATTGGCCTGCCCCAGTCGCAGGTCACAGGCCAGCACCAGGTCGGCTGCGGCACCCCAAGCGCGACCATGCACGACCGATATGGTTCGACAAGACGAGGACCAGACCTTGGCCAGCAAATCCTCAATGGCGACAAATCGCCCCAAGAGGGACTCATCGGTCTCTTGCGACAGACCAGACAAATCCATACCGGTCGAGAAGTCATCGCCCTTTGCAGAAAAGATCACGGTGTGGGTGTCTGATTCGGCCTGGGCCTGATCGAGTGCCTGGGTCAGTTCAGTGACCAATGCAGCACTAAAAGCATTACCGCGTTCGGGTCGATTCAAAACCAGTTGGGCCACGCCTGACTGCGGCCAAAACAACTCGACCATCAACGAGCCGCCTGCGCGAGTTGCGCCCGAACCATGGCGGTCTGATCCCAGATATTCGGCAGACGAGACGAGGAATAACCAGAGACAAAATCTTTGACCAGCCCCGTGCCCACATCAAAGACATGACGAGGCGTGCTGCCGATGTTGGCCCCATAGATATGGATCGAGATGGAGGTGCGGTCCTCAAAGGCGTTGCTCACCTTGTGGATGTCGCCCACAGTGGGGCTGACCGCATCCACCTGGCCGCGCTCCAACAATACGGGATCACCATCTGAGACAAACCCCTGTGAAGTCTGCTTAAACCGCTCGCATCGCTCTGCGCCCTGGAGCATGCCCACCAGGCCCCAGACCGTGTGGTCATGCACCGGTGTGGCCTGCCCGGGACCCCAGACAAAACTCTGTATCGAAAACCGCTGATGGGGATCGCAGTAGAGCAGGTACTGCTGATAGAACTGGGGATGGGTCTGGCGAAAGTCATCCTCTAGCCAGCTGCCGTCTGCGATCAGGTCACCCAAGATCTCTCGCCCCTCGGCCAGAAACCTGGCCTCGTCGGCCTTCCCATCAGCCAATGCGGTAAAGGCTTGGACCGCCGTGCGCAGGGGCGCCAAACGGTCCGCCACTGGCGTGCTGGTGTGGTTCAAAGACTGCGCCATGGCTGCTCCTCGTCGTTGGACTGTCCCAAGGTTTCTACAGAAGTATCTACGGCTACCGGTTGACCTGACAACCAGACCGGGCAGCCCACCGTCTTGGTCTGATGCCCAGGCAACTTCTGGGGATTGATCAACTGCAAATGAATGGCCTGAGGATCTTGCAGGGCCTGGCTGTATTTCTGGATGGGTGAGCAAGGCACGCCAGCATCCTGGAAGGCCTTGACCCAGTCTGACGCGTTGCGCTTTCCAAATTGTTCCTCCAACAGCACCTTCAGTGCGCCCTGGTTCTGAGCCCGCAGGGTCGTGCTCATGAAGCGATCATCCGACACCAGGCTGGGCAGACCCACCACCTCGCAGACGCTGGCCCATAGCTTGTTGTTGCCTGCTGCGATCACAAAGTAGTCATCAGCCGCCCGATAGGCCTGATAGGGCGCGTTGCGGGGGTGGGCAGAGCCCAGGGCCTTGGGGTCTCGTCCGGTGCCAAAGTATTCGGAGGTCTGCAAGGCCGCAATGGCCAGACTGGTGGCAAACATGGGCACATCGATCTGACCACCAGGTCCACCAGCCCTGACCCTGGCCAGCATGGCGCTAATGGAAAAGGCCGCATACAGACCAGCAGTAAAGTCAGCAATCGGCACACCACACTTCACCGGAGCGCCATCGGGCTCGCCCGTGACGCTCATCACGCCAGAGGCCGCCTGTATGGTGACGTCAAAGCCCCCCTCCTGGCCCCTTGGACCCGTCTGGCCGAAGGCCGAGATCGAGCAATAGATCAGGCCAGGCTTCTGGGTCAAGGCCCAATCTGGGCCAATGCCCAATCGATTCATCACGCCAGGCCGGCTGTTCTCCAACACCACATCCGCCTGCAGAATCAGAGCCTGTGCCCTGGCCAGGTCCTTGGGATCTTTTAGATTCAGTGACAGGGATCGCTTGCCCCGGTTGAGAGAGGCGAAGTTCTCGCTCATGCCCTCTTTTACTGGCGGCCACTGACGCATGGCATCGCCCTCGGGTGGCTCAATCTTGACCACGTCAGCGCCATAGTCGGCCAACAGCATGCCCGCAAACGGACCAGCCGCAATCTGACAAAACTCGAGGACCCTCACACCCTGAAGGGGCTTGGCATTGGAATGA
>JBEDMQ010000035.1:0-7182 GCA_041171045.1 Pseudomonadota bacterium | reverse complement strand
AAAAGAATACTTTCTGACAGGAGATGGGCATGGCAAAGTTAAACGTCAATGGCAAGTCGCGAAACGTCGATGTTGATCCGAGTACACCCTTGCTATGGGTGATCCGAGAGCAACTGGGCCTCACGGGCACCAAGTACGGCTGTGGCATTGCCCAGTGCGGCTCCTGCACTGTGCTGGTCGACGGCGCCGCCGTTCGCTCTTGCTCTTATCCCGTCAGCGAAGCGCAGGGCAAGAAGATCGAGACGATCGAGAGTCTCGCTAAGGGCGACAAGCTCACCAAAGTTCAAAAAGCTTGGATAGAACACCAAGCCCCGCAGTGCGGGTACTGCCAGTCCGGCATGGTCATGGCCGCTACCGCCCTGCTCCGGGCCAATCCCAAACCCACCGATGCCGATATTGATGCAGCAGTCTCGAACATCTGCAGATGCGGCACCTTTCAAGAGGTCCGCGCTGCCATTCATGCTGCGGCCAAAGCATAAGAGGAGACAACCATGAATGCCCTCGTAGAAAACAAATCCCGTAGACGGTTCATTGTCGGCTCAGCAGCCGTCTCAACAGGCTTGGCGATAGGCCTGGAGTTTCCTGTTCTGGGTAACGCCATTGCAGCGCCATCGGCCAAATCTAGCCCCGCGGAGGTCGGCGTTTGGGTCATGGTGCAGCCTGATGACACGGTGATTATTCGAGTCGTGCGCTCCGAGATGGGGCAAGGCACTATCACCGGTCTGGCCCAACTGGTGGTCGAAGAGTTGGAGTGCGACTGGAACAAGATCAAGATTGACTATCCGACCCCTGGCGAGAGTCTCAAACGCAAGGATGTCTGGGGCTCCTTCTCCACCGGGGGTAGCCGCGGCATCAGAACATCGGAGGACTACGTCAGAAAGGGCGGAGCAGCCGCCCGCATCATGCTCATCCAGGCGGCTGCCAGCCAATGGGGTGTACCTGCCTCCCAGTGCAGTGCCTCAAGGGGCGTCATCACACATACCCCCAGTGGCAAAAAGATCAGCTTTGGCAAGGTGGCTCAGGCGGCATCCAAACTGACGGTGCCCGATGCCAAGTCGATCGTTCTCAAGGATCCAAAGGACTGGAAGGTCATCGGTCAGCGAATGAACCGGATCGATCACATGGCCGACAAGGTCACCGGCCGACAGGTCTACGCCATCGACCTCAAGATGCCCGGCATGCTGGTCGCGACGATCAAGGAGTGCCCAGTCTTTGGCGGCAAACTGAAGTCCTACGACGAGTCCAAGATCGCCGGGTTAAAGGGCGTGAAAAAAGTAGTCCGCGTCGGGGACACGGCTGTCGCTGTGGTGGCCGACACCTTCTGGCAGGCAAAAACAGCCATCGACAAACTGCCGGTCGTTTGGGATGAAGGCCAGAATGCCTCAGTTCAGCAGTCGGACATCTTGAAGCGCCTCGAAGAGGGACTTGGTGCTGAGCAAGCCTTTACAGGAAACTCAAACGGCGACTTCAAACAGGCCGCTGCGACCGCCAACAAGACCATTGAGTCCAAATTCTTCTACCCATTCCTGAACCATGCACCGCTTGAGCCGATGAACGCTACCGCGGTCTGGACGTCGGACGGTTGTCGTGCCTGGGTGCCCACCCAAGACGGACAGGCCTCTCTAGCGGCGGTCATTGCTGCTTCAGGCCTACCAGCTGACAAGTGTGATGTGATCAAGGTCAACATCGGCGGTGGCTTTGGCCGTCGTGGTGCGTTCCAGGATTACACCACCCAGGTGGTGAACATCGCCAAGCAGATGCCCGGGACCCCAATCAAGCTGATCTGGACCCGTGAAGAAGACATGACGCAGGGCCGTTACCACCCAATCATGATGTGCAAGATGGTCGGAACATTCGACGGCGCGAAGAACCTGACAGGGGTCCACATGCGCCTGTCTGGCCAGTCCATCCTGACCTCCGTCCGACCAGCCGTTGTAGCCCAGAACAAGGGTATGGATCCGCTGGTCTTCCAGGGGGTTGCCAAGGGCGGCGAACATGGCATCAGCTACGACTTTCCAAACCTGCTGATTGACCATGCCATGCGCAACACCCATGTCCCGCCTGGCTTCTGGCGTGGGGTGAACGTCAACCAAAATGCTGTGTTCATGGAGTGCTTCATTGACGAACTCGCCGAATATGCAGGCGTTGACCCAGTGGAGTTCAGAAGAAAATACTCCGCCAACCATCCTCGCAACCTCGCTGTTCTCAATGCAGTGGCTGAGAAAATCAATTGGGCTAAGCCGGCGCCCGCCGGCGTCTTCCGGGGTATTGCCCAGCAGCACTCCTTCGGAAGCTACGTCGCCGCAGCCTGCGAACTCTCTGTAACGGACGGCAACAAGGTCAAGATTCATCGGATCGTTGCCGCGACAGACCCCGGCTACGCCGTCAACCCCGCCCAGATCGAACGCCAGGTATCCGGATCCTTCGTTTATGGCCTGTCCGCTCTGTTCGAAGAGGAATGCACCGTGAAGAACGGGCGTATCGAGCAGACCAACTTCGACACCTTTGGCTCTATTCGCCTGCGCCAGATGCCCAAGGTCGAAACCATCATCATTCAAGGCGGTGGCAAGGAGTGGGGTGGTGTTGGTGAGCCCACTATCTCGGTCGCAGCCCCAGCGGTGCTCAATGCCATCTACAAGGCCACTGGAAAGCGGCTCAGGACTGTGCCCCTCAAGAACAGTGGCATCACCCTGGTATAGCGCATGCGAATCGGGGTTGGGCTCTGTGCATGGATGCTGGTGCTCGCTCAACCCCTTGTGGCACGCGCTGAGCTGACCTGGGTTGGAGACGCCATCCCTGCGCCTCTGACCGGTCAGCCCGGCGATCCGGCCAAGGGTAGGGCCATTGTGGTGAATCGACAGCTGGGCCTTTGTACCCTTTGCCACAGTGGCCCGTTTCCAGAGCAGCGCCTCTCGAGCAATCTGGCGCCAGACCTCTCCGCCAGCGTCGCCAGACTCTCACCGGGTCAGTTGCGAGCTCGTTTGGTGGACCCATCTCGAATGAATCCCGAAACAATCATGCCCTCGTATTACCGGGTGGACCATTACCACCGAGCCGCTCCAAGTTTTGCAGGCAAGACCATTCTCAGTGCTCAGGAGATTGAAGACGTCTTAGCCTATCTCATGACACTCCAAAAGCCATGATGGATCGCAGAACCATTCTCTCCCTCCTTGCTGCAATCGGAATGACGCCGATAACACGGGTATGGGCCAAGCCCAGCGATGCCGAGGCGGCGATCAAGGATCTTGTGGGTAACCTGCCTCGTCAGACCGGCCGAATTCAACTGGAGTTGGCGCCCCTGGTGGAGAACGGTAACTTGGTGCCCATCAAGTGCTTTGTCGATAGCCCGATGACCCAGGCCGATCACGTCAAGGCGATTCATTTGATTGCTGAGGCAAACCCACTTCCCAACATCGTCAGTTGTTATCTATCGCCACTATCCGGCAGAGCAGCCTTTGAGACGAGGATTCGTTTGGCTGACTCCCAACGGGTTTGGGCCATCGCCCAGATGAGTGATGGCAGCGTGTGGCAGACCTCTGTCGACACCCTGGTCACGCTATCCGCCTGCACGGAGATGATATGAGCCGTAGCTCCAGAGCAGTAGTCACAGTCCCCACCTCAGTCCGCAGAGGAGAAGTCTTCTCGGTTCGAGCCATTGTTCAGCACGAGATGGAGACCGGTTTCCGGCATACCGAGCAAGGCGTCAGGGTGCCACGAGATCTGATTCGCGAGTTCGTCTGCTCCTACAACGGAAGGGTCGTCTTCCGGGCCGACCTTCACCCCGGGATTGGCGCCAATCCGATTTTTGTATTTAACGTCAAGGCTGATCAATCGGGCACGCTCGAATGCCGGTGGTCCGGAGACAACCAGTACCTTGTGGTCGTCCAGGAGCCCCTCCAGGTGGTATGAGACGGCTCGCCTCGCTGTCGGCTGTCCTGGGTGCCCTTGTGGTTCATCAGGCTCAGGCGGATTCTCGCCAGTCCACCTACAGCCTGATGTCCCCATCGATACAGGCCATGCAGAATGACATGAGCCAGAACCCGGCCTTGTTTTCCATCATGGATGGTGAGGCTCTCTGGAAAAAAAATGCAGTGGCCAACGATCGCGCTTGTGCCTCCTGCCATGGTGATGTCAAACAATCGATGCGCGGGGTGTTCGCCACTTTTCCCAAGAACGTCCAGGGGACCCTCGTTAATCTGGAAGCGCAGATCAATCGCTGCCGAACCAATCGGCAGGGGCTGGTGGCTTTTCCTTACGAGAGCAAGGAACTCTTGGCACTCTCCAGTCTGATTGCCCATCAGTCGCGGGGGATGCCGATCCAGGCCTCAAAGGATCCCAAGAGTCAGGGGGACTTGATGACTGGGAAGGCTCTGTATTTCAAACGAATGGGCCAGTTAAACCTGTCTTGCGCCCAATGCCATGACCAGAGACCCGGCTCTAAGCTGGCCGGTGTCACCATTCCCCAGGCACACCCCACTGGCTATCCCATCTACCGTTTGGAGTGGCAGTCCATGGGGTCCCTACAAAGACGACTTCGAAACTGCCTCTCCGGTGTCAGAGCAGAACTCTATGCCTTTGGCTCGGCGGAATTGACCCAGATCGAGCTCTATCTCATGCACAGGGCTGACGGCATGACCATCGAGAGTCCGGGCGTCAGGCCTTGATGAAGACCGTCACCAGCTCGCAGTTGAACACGCTCTGCTGAGGTGGTGCCGGTGAAAGGAATCGAACCCTCGACCTTCGCATTACGAATGCGCTGCTCTACCGACTGAGCTACACCGGCACGGTGTAAAGCACGCTAGTTTAATTCAAGCCCTTGGGCAATGGAAACCGGATGTGCTCCTCGGCCCCCGGTAGGCGTCTCACAGCACTGGCGCCAGCGGCCTTCACGGCCGAGACCAGACCCTGGACCAATTCCTCCGGGGCTGAGGCACCCGCGGTAATCCCAACCCGCAGCTTGCCCGTTAGCCACTCGAGCTTGAGCTCACTGGCATCGTTGACCAGATAAGCGGGCACGCCATGGCGCTCAGCCACCTCTCGAAGACGGTTGCTGTTCGAGCTGGTGGGGCTGCCCACCACCAAGACCAGATCAACGGACTGACTCATCAGCTTGACAGCATCTTGACGGTTCTGGGTGGCGTAACAGATGTCACTGAACTTGGGGCCACGGATCTGGGGGAACTTGGCGCGCAGTGCGTTCACCACCGAGGCCGTGTCGTCAACCGACAGGGTGGTCTGCGAGACATAGGCCAGGCGGGATGGGTCCTTGACGGACAGGCTTGCGGCCTGGGCCTCATCCTCCACCAGATAAATACCCTTCTCCAACTGGCCCATGGTGCCCTCGACTTCGGGGTGGCCACGATGACCAATCATGACTATCTCGTAGCCCTCGGCCGCCAGTTTGCGGACCTCGACGTGGACCTTGGTCACCAAGGGGCAGGTGGCGTCAAAGACTTCCAGTTCACGCTCAGTGGCATGGTCACGCACTTTGCGAGACACTCCGTGGGCGCTCATGATCACGCGGGCCCCCAGCGGGACCTCGTTGAGGTCTTCTACGAAAACCGCACCCTTGTCGCGCAAGTCACGCACCACATGGTCGTTGTGGACGATCTCGTGGCGCACATAAATGGGGGCACCAAACTTGGCCAAGGCCTTCTCGACAATCTCAATGGCCCGATCAACCCCCGCGCAAAATCCGCGTGGCTCGGCCAGCACAATCTCTTGGGGTCCCTGACTCATGCGTTGATCACTCCCACAATGCGCACCACAAATTCCACTGGCTGACCGGCCAAGGGATGGTTGAAATCGAAGACGGCAGCCTGGTCCTCCCAACCCTTGAAGACGCCAGCAAACCGACCGCCATCGGGCGTTGGGAACTCCAGTAGGTCACCCGGCTCGATCGGGTCATTGGGATCGGCATGCTTGGCCAGGAGCGCCTTGGAGACCTTTTGAATCAGCTCCGGGTTGCGAGGGCCAAAGGCATCGTCTGGCCCCAAGGCATAACTGCGCTCATCCCCCTCCTGGAGCGCCATCATGCAACGCTCGAGCCCCGGTGCGAACTGACCCATACCCATCTGAATGGTGGCCGGCCTCTCTGCAAAGGTGTCAAACACCGCCTGACCATCGGTCAGCGTCAGCCGATAGTGAAAGGTGACGTGTGACGCGGGGCCGACTGTGCCGACTGGGTCGATGGTGGCCTTGTCCATTTGGGCGCTAGTGCCTTTGGTTGTGATTGCCGATGCTTGCCATTTTAAGTCCAAGCCACCCACTCACCATGCAATCACCTGATCCATACCCTCATTTACAGGAAGGGCAGTCGATCTCAGACCCCCATGCCCTAGACCCCTGGCTGCTGGCCCACCTGGCGGACCTGCCCTTTGAGGTCTTTGGAGCGGCCTTTCTGAACAGCCACCGTCAACTCATTCGGATTGAGACCCTCTTTTGGGGTGGCAAGTCCCAGACCAGCGTCTACCCCAGGCACCTGGTGGCCCGGGCCCTCAGCCTCAACACCGCCAGCCTGGTCATTTTCCACAACCACCCCTCAGGCCTGGCCAGCCCCAGCCTGGCCGATCAGCGCCTAACCCATTGTTTGGCCAACCTTTTTTCACAGATCGACATTCAACTCTGGGAGCATTTGGTGGTGGCCGGCCAACAAGTCATTGGCCTGATCAGGGGCCAACATTGACCTTGGAGCCCCTTTTTTTCTATAATCTCCGTTTTTCCGCCGCCCCAAAAAGTCATGCGGTTTACGACTTTCGGCCAATGACTGTGGCCAAATCCAAGCAACACCGGGGCGGATACTTGCGGTAGTCGCGCGGTAACTCAAAAGGGATCTTCTTATGGCACGTGTATGCCAAGTAACGGGCAAAAAGCCCATGGTGGGAAACAACGTTTCTCACGCCAACAACAAGACCAAGCGTCGTTTCCTGCCCAACCTGCAATACCGCCGGTTCTGGGTCGAGAGCGAGAATCGCTGGGTGCGTCTGCGCGTCTCTGCTGCAGCAGTTCGTACCATCACCAAAAACGGCATTGAATCCGTGCTCGCCGACATGCGCGCACGCGGTGACATCTAAGGAGTCCGATCATGGCAAAGTCAGGTCGCGAAAAAATCAAGCTGGAATCGACTGCCGGTACGGGTCACTTCTACACCACCACCAAAAACAAAAAGACCATGCCCGAGAA
>JBEDMQ010000034.1:0-4173 GCA_041171045.1 Pseudomonadota bacterium | reverse complement strand
TACGGAGTAGCCTGGGAGACCGTCTGGGATCCGCTACGCCAAGGCTCCTGGCTCTGGCTCAAAGTGCTGCCGCTGGCGTTTGCCATTCCAGGACTCCGTCATGCCAGGCTCTACACCTTTCAGTGGCTCTCTCTGCTGATCTGGCTCTATGTCTGCGAAGCCTTGGTGCGCATCATCGCGCCAGATCCACTGGAGCGATGGCTGTCGGTCGGTTGGTTGGTGCTGTCTTTGTTGCTCACCATCTGTATCTTCGCTGGCACCAAAGCCGCACGCCTCAAGCCGCGGCCGCTGGATCCCGACGCCAGACGCTAAGAGGCGACTGCCCCTCGCACATGGCACGCCGCCAGGCGCGGGCGCCGGGCTGGCCGTGGAACAAACCGTGCCAATGACGGGCCATGGATTTGGCTGACTGGGTTGGGCTCACCTTCTGGTTCAGATACGCATCCAGCGCAGCGATCACATCCTCGCGTTGGGTAGGACGCGTTAATGACCTTGGGCCATCGGCAAACCACCGGGCATCCAGTTCTCTTAAAAGCCAAGGGTCATGGTAGGCGGCCCGACCCAGCATCACCCCATCAACAGCAGGCCCCTCGTCGCTGTCTATCAAAAAAGCGCTGGCCTGCTCGATCTCAGCAATGCCGCCATTGGCCACCACAACAGCCTCTGGAAAATCTTGTTTGAGGGCTCGCACCACCGACCACCTGAGCGGCGGGATCTCCCGGTTTTCCTTGGGCGACAGCCCCTTGAGAATCGCCCCGCGGGCGTGAACGATAAAGACCCGACAGCCCACGGCATAGAGCTGACCCACAAAGTCTCGAACAAAACCATAGTCGTTCTGATCATCGACCCCAATGCGGTGCTTGACCGTGACCGGCACCGATACCGCGTCTTGCATGGCCTTGATGCCATCAGCCACCAGACCCGGCTCTTTCATCAGGCAGGCCCCAAATGCGCCCTTCTGTACCCGCTCACTGGGGCAGCCACAGTTCAGGTTGATCTCGTCGTACCCCCAATCTGCGCCAATCTTGGCGGCCCGCGCCAGATCGTGCGGTTCACTGCCACCGATCTGCAGGGCGACGGGATGTTCGGCCGCATCAAAGTCGAGCAAACGATGCAGGTCACCATGAAGAATCGCACCGGTGGTGATCATCTCGGTGTAGAGCAGCGCATGGGGGGCCAGCAGCCGATGAAAGAACCGGCAGTGTCGATCGGTCCAATCCATCATCGGCGCAACACACAGGCGATACGGGTTGGGCCAAGCCACCTGCAATTGGGTCGTGCTCATGAGCAAAGCGCCGGCTGATCCAACAGCCGCCAGGCAGCTCTGACTTGATCCAACAGATCCTCTGC
This sequence comes from Pseudomonadota bacterium, assembly GCA_041171045.1. Taxonomy (GTDB): domain Bacteria; phylum Pseudomonadota; class Gammaproteobacteria; order Burkholderiales; family Burkholderiaceae_A; genus Hahnella. The sequence continues at coordinate 2,823 of JBEDMQ010000034.1, read as the reverse complement.
GATCAGTCCCATGCCACCGTCCTTGGCCACGGCCAATCGCACCGCCTGACGCTGCAGCCAACAGCCCGCACCAGCAGCCTGTTGGGCAGTTAAGCCTTGGGCCAATAAACCAGCGATGAGCCCCGCCAACACATCGCCCGTGCCAGCGGTCGCCAGCCAGGGCACGTCGCCAGCATCATGCCCCCAACAGTCTCCTCCTGGAGAAGCAATCCAGGTCTGAGATCCTTTTCTGACCACCACCGCACCGATATACGCTGCGGCCTTGCAGGTTCGGGAAACCTGGTCATCTGATGCAGGCACCACCGACGAGAACAGTCGGTCAAACTCGCCGGCATGTGGGGTCAGGACCGCGCGTCCGCCCCAGGGGGCCAACAGGGCTTTGAGTTCGTCTGGTCGATCCGCAAAGGCCGACAAGGCCCCGGCATCCAATACCCAACGACGCCCATCTGCCTGGGTAGCCATCACCTGGGCCATTCGCGCCCGCTGTTGTAAACCGTCACCCAAGACCAACCAGCCCGAACCGAGCAGTACCGAGTTGATGCGGCGATCCGCTAGTGGCACCAACAGATCGCGGTCCTGGTGTTCGATCCACAGCAATTGAGATCCAACGTGAGCGGCCAAGCCCGGCCACTGTTCAGGCTGACAGAGCAGGCTAACCAGACCGGCTCCTGCTCGCTGGGCCGAGCCTGCGGCCAGACAAGCCGCACCCACCAATTCACCGGTGATGACCAAGACGTGACCAAAGTCGTATTTGTTCTGGTCCCGCCCACGGCGAGGTATGGAAGCCCGCCATACAGATGGCGAATTCTCTCGAGGGGTCCCGTGGGCATTCAAACTCATCCGAGCATTCTGCCATCGACGCCCAGCTGCCCGGACCGGTAAACTGGCGCCTGCAATAGGCTCATGCCTCCGTAGCTCAGTGGATAGAGCATCCCCCTCCTAAGGGGAGGGTCGCACGTTCGATTCGTGCCGGAGGCGCCACCCCATTTTGATAGCGTATGAAACCGATCCTAAACCTAGCGGCCTATCGTTTCTGGCCCATTGATAAGCCCGCTGACCTGCGCGAGGCGCTGCTGGCCAGCGGGCAGGCCCTAGGCATCAAGGGCACCATCTTGGTGACGCCGGAGGGGCTCAACGCCTTTCTGGCGGGCTCTGAGCAGGCCTGCCGTGACATGCTGGCCCTTCTGCGTGCTGTTCCAGGATTCGCCGAGTTAGAGGCCAAGGAGAGTTGGTCGACTGACATTCCCTTTAAGCGGTTTAAGGTCAAACTCAAAAAAGAAATCATCCGCATGGACCACCCCACCATCCGACCGGTCGAGGGACGAGCGCCTGCGGTGGACGCCAAGACCCTGGCCCGCTGGCTAGACCAAGGCCACGATGACAGAGGTCAGCCCGTGGTCATGCTCGACACGCGCAATGACTTCGAGGTGGATTTCGGTAAGTTTGAGAACACCATTGACTGGCGTATCCAGAAATTCACCCAGTTTCCGCAGGCTGTCAAAGACCACCTCAACGAACTGCAAGGCAAAACGGTGGTGAGCTACTGCACGGGCGGCATTCGATGCGAGAAGGCCGCCATCTACATGCAGAACCTGGGCCTGAACAACGTGCTTCAGCTAGAAGGGGGCATCCTGAAATACTTTGAAGAGACAGACGGCCGTCACTGGGAAGGCAGCTGCTTTGTCTTTGATGAACGCGAGGCGCTGGAGCCCAGTCTGAGCGCCACCAATAACAAGCTCGCGCTGCCCACGCCAAGCTAATCGCTCAGTCGGGTTGGCCGGGCTAGCCGGGAAAGAGCCCGGTGCTCAGGTAACGATCGCCTCGGTCGCAGACGATGAACACCACCGTCGCATTCTTCAGATCCTGGGCTAGGCGGATGGCGACATGGCAGGCGCCAGCCGCTGAAGGTCCGCAAAACAGCCCATCCTCAACCGCAAGCCGACGAGCCATGGCCTCGGCATCGGCCTGACTGACCTCTTCAATCCGGTCGATGATGGCCTTGCTGCGAATGGGCGGCACATACTCCGGTGACCATTTACGAATGCCCGGAATCGATGAGCCGTCAGTGGGCTGTGCACCGATGATTTGGATGGCCGGGTTGCGCTCTTTGAGATAGCGCGAAACACCTGTAATGGTCCCCGTGGTACCCATGGCAGAAACAAAGTGGGTCACGCGTCCCTGGGTCTGCTCCCAAATCTCTGGTCCGGTTCCTTCGTAATGGGCCATCCAGTTGTCGTCGTTGGCAAACTGGTCAAGGACCCTTCCCTGGTCCTGTGCCTGCATCTGGTTGGCCAAGTCTCGAGCGCCTTCCATGCCCTGCTGCTGGGTCACCAGAATCAGTTCTGCACCAAAGGCCTTCATGGCCTGACGACGCTCAATCGACAGGTTGTCCGGCATGATCAGGACCATTCGGTAGCCTCGGATGGCCGCAGCCATGGCCAATGCAATGCCCGTGTTGCCACTGGTAGCCTCAATCAAGGTGTCACCGGGCTTGATCTCGCCACGCGCCTCGGCGCGAGCAATCATCGACAGCGCTGGGCGGTCTTTGACCGAACCAGCGGGGTTGTTGCCCTCGAGCTTGCCCAGGATGACATTGCCCGATGCGCTGACTGACGCCGGCACCACGCGCCGAATAGCCACCAGCGGTGTCTGGCCAACAGCCGTCTCGATGGTGGGATAAGGCGCTGACGATTGGGTCATGATTTCTTTCTCTTCTTGGGCTGTGCACCGACATGCTGGCAGCCCGGCAGATCAGTGGCCAGAATGACATCGGCCAGCTTCTGTACGGCCGCCTGACGAGCAAAACTGCGGCGGCTCACCATG